>JAUYQH010000166.1 GCA_030697365.1 Novosphingobium sp.
CATGACGCGAATGAAAACCCGCTGATCGGTTCGGCCAAGGTCGCGGGCTACGACGGCTGGAACACCGGACACATGGAAAGCAAGGGCAGGGTGACGGGCACCCTTTCATTGCATGGCCGCGATTACCGGATCGACTGCATCGACGGCATGGACAAGAGCTGGGGACCGCGCAAGGACTGGGGCAGCAAGGGGGCAACCTGGGTCCATGTGAACCTGGGCGAAGACCTTGGTGCATTTCTGGTCCTCGGGCTCAATTTCGAAAACAAGGAAGTGGTCTACGGGCCGTTCAACTTCGGATTTCTGGCCATCGACGGCGAACGTCGGCCGATCATCAGGGCGACGATGCGCGCGCAGCGTTTCGACATGCTGATAACCCGCGCGGAGGTCGAGTTCGAAGACGATCGCGGCAATTGCTATGAGGCGGTCGGCACTACCGTCGCGGCCGCGCCGTGGTATAATTTCAACCCGTCGAGCGCGGCCTTCCAGACCTTGATGCGCTGGGAAAGCGGATCGCGCACCGGATACAGCCACATTGCCGATTTTGCCGGCCTGGCGTTCCTTTCGCGGGGCATGGCCGACAGGCACGACACATGATCGACAGGACAGCGGGATGACGATGCGCGACACCATGACCGACGAAGATATCAGGCGGCATCCCAGCGATGCGTTCATCGAGCAGGTTCGCACCCGGTTCCCGACGGAAGTGGAAGTGGACTTGGTGCTGACGCGCAAGATGCGTCGCCGCAATGGGCCGTCGTTCCAGGCAATACCGCTCGAAACCCTGATCCACGGTGTCGAGCGCCTGATTGCCGACCGGTTGGGCTACGATGTCCGGGTCGAGGGCGCCCGCTGGCTTTCGGGGGGCGCGTCGAAGCTGCAGATGCTGTTCGACCTGCACTGGCGCGGCGAAGATGGGGATGCGCCGGGATCGCAGGTCGTGACGCCGATGGTGCTGAGGATGGAGCCGGCGGCCTCGGTCACCGAATCCAGCCGTCGCCGCGAATTCGAGGTGATCCGCGCGGTCGAGGGCACGGTGCCGGTGCCCCACGCCTACTGGATGGACCCCGACGCGACGTTCCTGCCCTACCCGGCGATGATCTATGGCTTTGCCACCGGCTCGGCCAAACCGTCACACGATGCGGGCAAGGTGACCGGGTTGGGCCAGAACTACGGCCCGGCACTGCGCGCGAAGCTGGCGCCGCAGTTCGTCGATTATCTCGCGCGGATCCACAACCTGCCGATCGGCGAGCTACCGGTTCTTGCCAGCTTCGAACGGCCGGTCGTGGGGTCGAACGCGTCGGTGATCAGGCAGGTCAACGCCGCCCGCCGGATATGGGAAGAGGATCGCGTCGAAGACGAACCGGTGATGGCGGTCGTCTACAAATGGCTGATCCGCAACGCACCGCCGATCGATCACGCGTCAATCGTCCACGGCGATTATCGCAGCGGCAATTTCCTGTTCGATGAGGCGGGCGGCCAGATAACGGCCTGGCTCGATTGGGAGGGCGCGGTGCTGGGGGATCGCCATCAGGACCTGACTTATGCGGCTTTGCCGATTTTCCAGCACTATGCCGAGGATGACAAAACGGTCCTCGTTTCGGGCATGATGCCCGAGGCCGAGCTGTTCGCCGCCTATGAACGGGCGTCCGGCCTGGCGGTCGATCCCAAGCGCCTCAAGTATTTTGGCGTGTTCAATCGTTACCTCGTGTCGGTGCTGTTGCTGGCGGCATCGGCACGCGCAGCGCGCTGTGCGGCGACCCACCAGGACGTGCTGCTTAACCACGTTTCAGGGATGGGCTATCTCGCCCTGTCCGAACTGCGCGACTATTTTCGGAGCGTGACGGCATGAACCAGGAGTTCGAAACCCAGTTGCAGGTGGTGCAGCGCGCGCTTGGCGAAGTTGTCTTGCCGGCGTTGGGCTCCGCCGGGTCGCACGTAGTCGAACAGCTGCACCTGTCGATCGCGGCGCTCTCGTTCATGCAGCAACGCTTGCCCCATGCGCGCCGCTATTACCGCGGCACCTTGCAGCGCTATCTCGACATGGCAGAGGCGATCGGCGCACTACTGGCGGGTCGCGCAGGTTCCGATGGCGGCGGCCTCGACCCCCTGGTTAGTAAGGGACAGTCGTTGCTGGATTCCCCCACCACCGAAGATATCGACTATCGCCGGTCGACCGCAGACTTGCGGGCGAGGATCGCTGCGCTGGTCGCGGATGCCCGGGGATCAGCCTATGAATCCGCGCTCGATGCGCTGGTATTGGACCACAGCGGGCCGATCGTGCTCCAGGACCGGGTGTGGTGTGCTCCCCTCGGCTTCGAACTCCGTCCGGACGATCTGCCTGCGCCCGACTGGAAGCCGTCGGCGTGATGAAGGCGGACTGGTCCTGCCGGGTCAGCCGCCATTGATCGTGCCCACGACGGTATGATTTGTCTCAATCCACCGCACGCAGGCCGGACAGTCCCCCGGCATAGGCCGGGATCGAGCCCTGCACGCAGATCAGGTGATCGAGCTGGAGCAATTGTTCATCCGACAAGTTTGCTGCCAGTGCCCCGAGCCGTACCGCCAGCCCATCGATCGCGGCACGCAGCCCGGGTTGGGATCTGAACCAGAAGTCCTCGCCGACCACCGCTTGAACGGGCGCTGTCACGCCCTTGCCGCCTGAGAATCCTGCCTTTCGCAGGTCTGGACACGCTGCCACGGCGGCTTCGATTGCCGCTGTGGCTTCGACCAGCGCGGTTTCGACCATCGGCCCGGTTCCGCCACCGCGCCGGGCCTTGTCCGCGGCTTGCTTGCCGAGGAACATCGTGCGGATCATGTTGCGGGGTTCCGGGCGCTGGATGAGCCGGGCGAAAACCGCCATCTCCGAACGGATCGCGCCGTCGATCGGCTGCATCAGCCCCAGTTCGACGCAGTCGAGGATCGCGAGTGGCGCGGGTTCGTGCCCGAGCATGCGCGCCAGTTCGCGCGCGCGATGGGCTCGAATTGCGGCGGCATAGTCGGCATGAGCCATCGGCGTGTTTCCGGGGACGTCCCACGGCTGGGTGGCATGGGCAGCATCGGACAGCAGACACGCCTCGGCCGCGGCCACTTCCGCACCTTCCTCGACCACCGCATGAACCAGCCCGGCTTCCAGCGCCTGCTGTCCCGCCAGGTTGCGGCCCTCCAGCAGCACTTCGAGGCCCAGCTTGACCCCGACCAGGCGCGGCATGCGCTGCGTGCCGCCCGCACCGGGAAGCAGCCCCACCGCGCACTCCGGCAGGCCCAGCATGGCGCGCACAGATCGGGTCACCACGCGATAGTGGCAGCCCAGCGTCAGTTCGCAG
>JAUYQH010000169.1 GCA_030697365.1 Novosphingobium sp.
CACAGCCACGAGAGTACGCCCGACCGCGAGGCCCGAGCCGTTGAGGGTGTGGACGAACTCAGTGCCCTTACCGCCCTCGGGTCGGTAGCGCGTATTCATCCGCCGGGCCTGGAAATCGCCGCAGTTGGAGATGCTCGAAATCTCGCGATAAGCGCCCTGCCCGGGGAGCCAGACCTCGAGATCGTAAGTCTTGCGCGCGGTGAAGCCCATGTCACCGGCACAAAGCAGCATTCTGCGATAGTGTAGGCCCAGCGCCTCAAGGATCGATTCGGCGGCGCGCGTCAACCGCTCGTGCTCGGCGGCGGAATCCTCAGGGCGGCAGATCGACACCAGCTCAACCTTCTCGAACTGATGCTGGCGGATATACCCCCGCGTATCCTTGCCCGCTGATCCCGCTTCAGAGCGAAAGCACGGAGTGAGCGCGGTCATGCGGATGGGGAGGGCGGCGTCGTCGAGGATCTGCTCCCGAACGCTGTTAGTGAGGCTGACCTCCGAAGTCGGAATCAGCCAGCGTCCATCGGTGGTCTGGAAATTGTCTTCGGCAAATTTTGGAAGCTGGCCAGTTCCGAACAGCGATTCCTCGCGAACTAAAAGCGGCGGCGCACATTCAGTGAAGCCATAGGTTGTGGTCTGATGATCGAGCATGAACTGGCCCAGCGCTCTTTGCAGTCGAGCCATTTGCCCACGCAGGAAGGTAAAGCGTGCGCCTGAGATAAGGGCGCCGGTCTCGAAGCTGAGCCCCAGCTCGGGGCCAAGATCAGCGTGTTCAACGGGATCAAAATTGAGCGAACTTATCTTGCCCCAGCGACTGATTTCGACATTCTGCGCTTCGCCCACGCCGTCAGGCGTCTCAGCATCGGGCAGGTTGGGCAGCGCGGCCAATGCATCCCGCATCACTTTCGTCAACTCGCGCTCCTCCTGCTCCAGCGCGGGCAGCGTTTCCTTGAGCGTCGCGACTTCGGCTTTGAGCGCTTCGGCTTCATCCTTGCGCCCCTGGCCCATCGCCGCACCGATCGCCTTCGACGCCTCGTTGCGGCGCGCCAGTCCCTCCTGCAACCGCGTCGCGACCGCGCGCTTGGCCGTATCGAGCGCCAGGATCGCGTTCGACTGCGGTCCCAGCCCCCGCCGCGCCATCGCGGCGTCGAAAGCTTGCGGGTCGTCTCTGATCAAGCGGATGTCGTGCATGGGCGCGGCCTATGCCCCCCCGGTCACGCTCGCGCAAGCGAGCCGCCAAAAGGCTCGCTTGACTCGCCGCAACCCATCGTCTGTCTAAACCGCGGCCCGACGGGGCCGGGGGGTTCAGCGAATGACGAACATCGTCGGCCGATTCTTCGCACGCTTCATCCAGAGCTTCCCCGACGCGGCGATGGAGCTCGACTACCTGACCGAGCAGCGCGGCCGCCAGGCCAAGTTCACCCGCGCGTTGTGCCTGATCATCGGTATCGCGATCCTCGTCTTCGTGCTCTCGAGCTTCGTCTTCCTCGGCGGCGATGCGCTCAAGACCGTGGGCTACGCCCAGATCTATTTCATCCCGATCCTGTTCGGTTATGCCTGGGCGGTCGGGCGGAAAAGCTATGTCACCAACAAGTGGGTCGACGTGCTGATCTTCATGCTGATCCAGCCGGGGATGTACATAACCAACGTCCAGATGGTGCAAAGCGGGCAGAACGGCTGGGATTTCAGCGCGCAGTTCTGCTATTCGCTGCTGCTGGTGATGGCGATCGGCTGCCTGGCGTTCTCCGCCTCGGTCGCCTCGTACCTCGCGCTGGTGGTGCTTTCGGTGGGCTACTACTACGGCTTGCTCGTCTGGCACGAAGTGCCGGGCAGCATCATCGGCTATTCGCTCAATTCCTACATAACCTTCGTCGCGGTGCTGTTCTACGTGAACTGGGCGATCGACGACAAGGCGCGGCGGGTGTTCAAGCTGACCCGCGATCTCGACATCGAAAAGGCCAAGTCTGACGCGCTGCTCGAAAGCGCGCTGCCCGCAGCCATCGCCGAACGGCTGCGCCGCAACGAGCAGGTCTCCGACGCGCATGAGCATGTCGCGATCGTGTTTGCCGACATCGTCGGCTTCACCCGCATTTCCAAGGCGCTGGGCAGCAAGGGCACGGTCGACATGCTCAACGCCTTCTTCGCCCGCGCCGATCACGGCTGCGCGCTGTTCGGGATGGAGAAGGTCAAGACCATCGGCGATTGCTACATGGCGGTCTCTGGCGCTTTGACCAAGCCGCCGCGGCCCGAGAAGGCGGCAGTCGATTTCTCGGTGTTCCTCGTCCGCGAGGCGCACCGCGTGGGCGAACAACTGGGGATCGACCTGAAAGTCCGGATCGGAATCAACACCGGCGAGATGATCGGTGGGGTGATCGGCAACATGCGGCTGAGCTACGACTACTGGGGCGACACCATCAACGTCGCCGCGCGGCTGCAAGGCTTGGCCGAGCCCGACGGGATCACCGTCAGCGAGGCGATCTGGCGGGCGACGAAGGACAGTTACCCGTATGATCCGCCAAGAGTCGCGCACCTGAAGAACCTGGGCGATTCGGATGTTTACGACATCAGTCTGGATCAGGCGGCGATTGCCTAGCTCTTCCCCGTGCCGGGAAGGATTGTTCCTACCGCACCCGGTACGTTACGAACGTATTCGCCGCCGTGTTGCGCGTCCGGAACCCCGCCGAGGTGCCGATCGCAACGGTGGCGCTGCCGACCAGCGTATGGGCGGTTCCCGCCGTGATAGTAACTGCGCCCGAGCTCGTGCCGGTGTTGATCACCGCCCAGTCGAAGCAACCGTTGACCGGCAGCGCCGGCGCGGTGATGCCCGCGTCGGTCAGCGTCCCCGTCGGCAGGGTGAAAGTCTTCGCAGTGGTGCCCGACGTCGTGATGATCGCGCTCAGCAGTTGCGCAACGGTAAGCGTGGCGGTCGCAGAAATGGCGGCAGGCGCGGGTTGCCGATCGAAGGTTCCCACGCCGCCGAGGTACAGCATCAGCCGACCACCGAAACGCGAAAGGCGTTGCTCGCCGGAGCGACCGCGAAAGTCAGCGTCACGGTGTTGACGTCGGTCGCCACCCAATCGACCAGCACGCGGGCCTGCGAGCTGGCCTCGCGCACCGTAACCGTCACGTCCTGCGTTCCCAGGTTGTGCGTCACGGCAATCGCGGTCGCAGCGCCGTTGCCGATGTTGGCGCTGAATTTGCGCGCGGCGATCGAGGGGTCGAGCTGGATCCCACCCGCGATCACCTGAATCCCGCCGCCCGCCGCGGCGACCGCGCTGATCGTATTTGCGGCAATCGCGATGCCGTTGCCCGCGGTGTAGCTGGTGCCGCCGCCCAGCGTGCCCCAGGTCTGGCTGGTCGTGCCCACCGTGATCGCGGCATCCGAAGTGACCATATAGACCTTGTCGCCGTTGACCGTGCCTTCGGTCACGGTCACCGCGGTGCCGGGGGCAAGCTCTCCGGTGGCGTCGGCGTCGGCCGTCCGGGTCATCGTCGCCGCTGCGCCGTTCCACACCCACAGCCCGTTCTGGCTGGCGGTCGACTGGTCTTTCAGCAGAACGCGGTCATTGGCGGCCAGCACCACGCCGTCGATCGTCGCGCCGGGTGCGGTTGTGGTGACGCTGGTGGTCGAGGCCGCGCGCACCGGAGCCTTCCACATCAGCCCGCGCGCGACGTTGTCGACGTACTGCTTGTTGGCCGCATCGGTGTTGGCCGAGGGATCGGCCAAATTGACGACCTTTTGCGACTGGAGGTCCAGCCCGTTCATGACTTTCATTGGGAGCGCTCCTTACGAGATCAGGACGAAACCGGCTTGCGGGGCGGCGAAGACCACCGTCACCGCGGCAGGCGAGGCGGAAATATCGGCGATCACGCTCTCGCCATTGGCGAGCACCACTTGTGTGGTGGGAACCCGACCCAGCGGATGCGGCAAGACCCAAGTCGCGGCGAGCGGCGCGTCGAGCCGCAAGGGAGCGCCCATCGGCCCGATCGGTCCGGGCGGACCTTGCACACCCGGCGGCCCGATAATCGCGGCAATGGGCAGCAACGGATACCGCGCCAGCGCCTGCGCCATGCCCACCGGGCCGCGCCAGCGGGTGGAAATGGCGCGCGGGGGAACCCGCCAGCGCAGCGCCAGCGTCACGCCAGCGCCGCCCGGGTCAGGCTGATGAAGGCGGTCTGTTCGGTAATGTCCACGCCACCTCCGACGGTCAGCCGGGCGTCGATCCCGTAAAGGCCGGGTGCGAGCAGGGCGGTCTGCGCGCCGGGCAGCGCGATCGTCCACCCGGCACCCGCCACGGCTTGAGGGACGGCCGAAAGCGCGGTTGCCGCGGCCTCGTCGTCGAGCATCAGGCGGTTGTCGCCGACCAGCGCGGGCTTCATCGCCACGCTTATAGCGGTGACGGTGGCGGCGTTGCCCTCGGTCGCGTCGAGCGCGATCGCGATGTCCTCGCCGACGCGGAACTCGCCGATTATCCCGTTGGTCATCGTCCCTCCGTGAACTGGGCGAGCGATTCGCCGTCAACCGGGGGCTAGGACCAAAACGGGGATGTAGGAAAGTTAAAAATAACCAAAATGGCTCGCAAAGAGATGCAAAGGGTCCCGTGGGTCGGTTCTACGCCAAAATGCTGAAGAGTGCAGCCGAAGCTGGTGGGCGCGACAGGGATTGAACCTGTGACCCCACCCGTGTGAAGGGTAACACACAGGCATAGTGCCATGTTTGACACGGAAAAGCGTCATCGAGAGTGCGAGTTGTCGGCTTAGTCGCGCTTGAGGAGCTCAATATTGCGGACTAGATGCTGACTTTCGGCCGGTCTGCGGGACATCAGCGGGACAGAACGGAGGGTTTCACAAATGGAAGACTCGGTTCGCTTCGCGTGTGTAATGTATCACACATATTGAGGCATGTCCACCACCTTATCTCTGCTAAATCTTACAAGAGCTTCCCCTGCTCGGACCGATCTTCTCGCCTGGCTGACTTCAGAACGCTGGCGTCAACCCACGGAATGTCGGGCTTCTTGCCTTGGAAGAGTTCGGCCAGCGTTAGGATCTGGAGGCGAGGATGCGTCTTGCCGGTGACTTCGCTGTTGAGCACGCCCACTGCGGCTGCTTCGGTGCGCATGGGCTTGGTCGGCAAGCCCTTGCAGATGAAGATGCCGATCGGGGCCTTCTCGCGCTCCATCGCGCTGTGCAGGTCGCGGATCATCTTGACGTCAACATTGTCGCCGCCCTTCACCGAGACCAACGCCTTCTCGGTGCGCCTTCCGTCGGGCTTGAAGTATATGATCCCGTCGACCCCGCCGTCGGCGCCCTTCTTTTTGCCGCCGTAAGGATGGGCATCGACCAGTGAGCAGGCCCACCACTGGAACTGGTATTTATCACGCGCGGCAAGGTCTATCGCGGCGGTGAGGTCTTTCGGAGTGCCTTCGACGCGCATCGCGATGCCAGGGAAGGCGTCCTTCATCCGCTTCTCAATCAGAGTGATAGCGAGGTGGGTAACGTCTATTCCGATCCACCGACGGTGGAGCTTTTCGGCGGCATGGATCGCGGTGCCGCAGCCGCAGAATGGGTCAAGCACGACGTCGCCTTCATTGGACGATGCGGCGATGATGCGGTCGAGGAGCGCGAGCGGTTTTTGAGTGGGGTAGCCGAGGCGTTCTTGGGCCTGAGAGTTCAATGGAGAAATGTCGGACCAAATAGAGCCCATGACGCCGCCTGCCATCTCGTTCAGATAGCGCTTCAGTCGAGGACGCCGCGAGGGGTCGAGGTTCCCAGCTGCATCAGTAGGATACCAAATGCGCCCTTCTTCATCGAGCCGCTGCATAGTTTCGCGCTGATAGCGCCAGCCCATCGGTGGAAACGGAAATCCGTTCCAGTCATACATCATGTTTGGACGGGGATTTGGGCTGGTCATATTGTCGAGGTGATATGCGCCTCGGCCGTCGCCATCATCAGACCGATACTTTGACGCGATATACTCCTCGGTGTGTGGTTCCCTCGGAGTGTTCCAGGTGAAGATCTTGGACTTCGAATAAAAAAGAATGATGTCTGAAACCCGACTCCATGTTTTGCTGTCGCTGTGGGTGGTCGTCCTCTTCCAAGTTATCTCGTTTTGGAATCGATCCGCTCCGAACACGCCGTCAAGCAGAAGCTTCAGGTAGTGGCTCGCCGTCGGATCGCAGTGGAGGTAGAGGCTTCCCGTCGGCTTTAGGACGCGGTGGAGCTCGAGCAGGCGCACCGCCATCATCGCCAAGTAGGCCATCATGTCGTTGTCGCCGAGGAACCCGCGCATCGCGTTAAGCAAGTCGAATGCCTTAGTGTTTCCTGAGCGAGCGACCTCGTCGAAGGCTTGTTCGGCGGTGTCGTTCCAGTGCCAGGTGTCCTCGAACGCCTCGATTTGCGCATCGCTGTTGTGGCCCTCGGGCGACCTGAACAGGATGTTGTAGTTGGCGTTCGAGTTGAACGGCGGGTCAAGGTAGATCAGGTCGACGCTCTCGTCCCGCACATGCTCACGGAGGACCTGGAGGTTGTCGCCGTAGTAGAGGTAATTGGCCCCCTGGGTCATTGTCAGTCCCCCGCTCGCGAGATCACAAACTTTCGATTGCTTCCAGCAAAGATTGCATCTCGCTGGGCCTCAAGCCATCAGGCTTCGCTTTGCGCAAGTGCTCGATGACCGGGATCTCGCCAGCAGTTATCCAACGCCGCGCAGCGAGCGGGCTGCCGGCTACCTCTCGCAAGACGTTGACCGTCGATTGAGGGAGATCATCAAGGGGTTGGCCGGCGATTGCTTCCAGCTCAGCAAGTAGCAGGGAGGCGTGCTTGGTCGACCTTGAAGCGGGCGACGGAGGCCCGCCGAACAGTATGCGCATGTCCAGATCGGGATGCCGTTGCTCAATTACAGCGGCCACGAAAGCGCTCACGTCCATGTCGAGGATGCGACTAAGGTCCGTAGCTCGGTCAATGGGAATAGGTGCCCGTCCGTTGGCCATGTGGCTGACCGTAACCGAGCCACGGTAGCCCAGCTTTTGAGCCACCGTCCGTTGCGACCATCCTTTGGATTTACTGACATGCTCCAGCGCCTGGGCAAGCATCTTGCATGCCGCCGTGTGTGCGAGCGGAAAATCGCCATCCAGCTCAATCATGCTTCACCCCAAAAAGTCTGCGCGCCACATCGCCTACAGCAACGCTCTTGACAACTGCGATGATGTGATAGATGGCACAGACAACAATGTCAAACGAGATGGGAGGAAGGTATGTCGATCTCAGGAATCGCCGGAAAATATAGGCGTGCACTCCAAAATAAGCGTGGGTTGACCCTCACACATGCCCACTTGGCTGAGCTGGCCGAGGCTGGGATTTATGACCTCATTTCGAGGTTGGAAGCAGATGAGATGAAGGTCGCATGTCAAAATCAGGTCCCAGGGCTACCTCCCCCCACACAGTCGGTGAATTCTGGCTTCAGAAGCGGCCTCAGTCACCTTACTGGCAGATCACCTGCTACAACAAAACGACCCGGAGCCGGAACTACCGCAGCACTGCTCGCGAGTGCGTAGAAGAAGCTAAGGCTATCCTCGATGCGTTCTACGCGGAGCAGCGCAGCTTGGCTCCACAGGCTGTCGAGGTGGCTCAGGTGATCCCAATTCTCATGACGTACTGGCGTGAGAAGGGCAGCAAAAACATTAACTTCGACCAGACTGGCCGCTCGATCAGGACCTTCGCAGGGTTTCTGATGCAAGACCGTGTCACGGACGGGGCTGTCATCACCGACCTGACGCCAGCGCTTTTTGAGCGCTTTCGCGAGTGGCGAATGGGTCCCCACGATTTCGATCTCCCTTGGGGGGACAGGCGTGAGCCCTATGCGAGCCAGGGTGTGTCTGGCGATACGGTCCAGCGTAATCTCAACGACATTCGCGCTGCGGTGAATCACGCCCACAACAATATGAGAATTCCCCAAGCGCCGCGGATCGGGATGATCGATCGACGCTATCGATCCAAACACAAAGATCGGGTATTGAGCGAGGACGAGTTGGCCCGGATCGTCTGGTATTCATATCACTTCCCCGATCTGTTCCGGTTCGTGACTCTACAGATGGTGACCAGCGTTCGCCCGACGGCTGCGGGACAATTCAATCCTCGCCGACAGTTCGACCAGCGAAGTGGGCTGATCGATCTCCAACCCGATGAGGCGCCCAATACCAGAAAGCGGAATGCCATCATTCCTGCGGTCCGTCCGATGAAGGTGATCATGACGGCCTGGTCTCAAGAAGAGCCGAACCCTGTTGTCTCTCATAAGACCGCGTGGAGGACTATGCGGAAGGCGCTGGGCCTGTCGGATGACGTCCACGCGAAGACAATCCGCTATACGATAGCCACCTGGCTCTATGAGATGGACTGGGTCCCGGAGCGACAAATTAGCGAAATGCTGGGCCATGTGAACCAGAGCGAACTGGCACGCACAAGCCGTATCTATGCACAGTATCGCCCAGACAAAATGGGCAAAGTCGTCAAAGGGTTGGAGGTGATCTGGCTTCGCACCTCTCGGCGGGTCCGGGAGATCGATGCGGGACAGTTGCTGGTCAGAGCGCAGTGGCACCAGCAATATATGATTATTCCACGTCCGAATAAGGACGCTACATCAGCTACTTAGCTGGTGGGCGCGACAGGGATTGAACCTGTGACCCCACCCGTGTGAAGGGTGTGCTCTACCGCTGAGCTACGCGCCCGCCGTCCGGGACCGGCCCGGTTCGCGAAGGCGGGCGCTTAGAGCAGGTCTCGCGAATTGACAAGCCGGTCCGGTGGCCCGAAGGCGCGGCACATGACCGAAGAAACCGCTTCCCAGCCACAGACCGCGCAAGCCGCCCCCGCATCGGACGACGTCCCGCCCGACCGGGTGGCGATCGATCCGTCCAGCCCGCACTTCGACGCCGACAAGCTCGAGCGAGGGATCGGCATCCGCTTCAAGGGCACCGAGCGCACCAACGTCGAGGAGTATTCGATCTCCGAAGGCTGGATACGCGTCCAGGCCGGGCGCACGCTCGATCGCAAGGGCCGCCCGCTGACGCTCAAACTCAGCGGCCCGGTGGAGGCGTGGTTCAAGGACCTGGGCGACGACGCGCCGGTGGCAAAGAAGGGCTAGGATAGCCTGTCATTCTCCGTCGCCCCTGCGAAGGCAGGGGCCTAGCTGACCACCCCTTATCGCACGACGGTTGCGGGAGGAGTGCTTGGGACCCCTGCGTTCGCAGGGGCGACGGGTGGGTAATGCGCTTCCCTCAACTCACCCGCGCTATGATCTCGCCGATCGGGTCGTTCGATCGCTTGCCGGGGCGCGACGACGCCACCGCCTTGCGCGGCTTGTCCTCCACCGCGATGCCCTTGAGGAAATCGCTTCCGATCCGCGATTTGCTTGCCGGGCGAATATTCGCAGAAGCCAGCACCATTCGCGGCGTCTCCAGCCGGTCCGACCCCTTTTCGGGATAGATGAACCCGTTGAGCGGCCAGTGCGTGGTCCCCAGCGACTGGATCGGCGCGAACCACACGCGCACTTCGCTCCAGTCGTTGGCTTCGGATACGTCGATGGCGCGGACGTCGTCCTCGATCTGGCCGCGGCGGCCGCCGATCGGGCTCCAGTTGGAATGGCGCAGCAGCACGGTGCGCGAATCGAGCACCCGGCTGACTGCGGCGACGTGCCCCAGCCGCATGTTGCCCGATGGACGAAAGCTCATCACCGCGCCCGCTTTGGGCCGGTTGCCGCGCGCATACTTTCCGGCGGCCTGGTCCCACCAGGTGTGCGCATCGCCGAAAATCCTGATGCCGGAGACCTGGCGGGCATAGGGCACGCATTGGAGATAGGGCAGATCGTCGGCGCGGTCGCCTTCGACCGAGAAGTCGTCCGAGGCCGCGCCGAGCGCTGCCGGGGCGCAAGTCAGCGCGAGCGTCACGACGGCGATTCCGGTCCAGCCCCTCATGCCCGGCATGGTGCCCCGGCAGGGTTAGCACTGGCCTGACGAGTATGGTTACTGCCGCGTTAAGCATTGCCAAGCCCGCCGCCAGCGGCCACGGACCGGCGCACCATGCGCCCGCAAGTCATCATCATCGGCCGGCCCAACGTCGGCAAGTCCACGCTGTGGAACCGGCTGGTGGGCAAGAAGCTTGCGCTGGTCGACGATCAGCCCGGCGTCACCCGCGACCGCCGCTATGGCGAGGCGCACCTGACGGGGCTCGATTTTACCATCGTCGATACCGCGGGCTGGGAGGACGAGGCCGCCGAGACCCTGCCCGGGCGGATGCGCGCGCAGACCGAAGTCTCGCTGGTCGGCGCCGACGTCGCGCTGTTCGTGATCGATTCGCGCGCCGGGCTGACTCCGCTGGACGAGGAAATCGCCCGCTATCTGCGCCAGTCGTCGGTGCCGGTGGTGCTGGTCGCCAACAAGGCCGAGGGGCGGTCGGGCGATCATGGACTGTACGAATCGTTCGCGCTGGGGTTCGGCGATCCGGTGGCGTTCTCGGCCGAGCACGGCGAAGGGCTGGGCGACCTGTTCGAGGCGCTGCTGCCGCTGATCGGCAATGCGCCAAAGGAGGAAGTCGAGGAGGATAACGAGGGCGAGTACGATCCCCAGTCGATCCTCAAGCTGGCCATCGTCGGGCGGCCCAACGCGGGCAAATCGACGCTGATCAACCGGATCCTGGGCGAAAACCGTCTGCTGGTTGGCCCGGAGGCGGGAATTACCCGCGATTCGATCGCGGTCGACTGGTCCTGGACTGACCCCAAGTCGCAGGAAACACGCCCGGTGCGACTGATCGATACCGCGGGGATGCGCAAGAAGGCGCAAGTGATCGACAAGCTGGAAAAGATGGCGGTCGCCGACGCGCGCCACGCGGTCGACTTCGCCGAAGTGGTGGTGCTGCTGCTCGACGCCACCCGCGGGCTCGAACATCAGGACCTCAAGATCGCCAGTCTGGTGCTCGAAGAGGGCCGCGCGCTGATCGTCGCGATCAACAAGTGGGACATTGCGGAAGACCCCAGCGGGCTGTTCAACGGCATCCGCTTCGCGCTCGACGAGGGGCTGGCGCAAGTCAAAGGGCTGCCCGTGCTCAGCGTTTCGGCGATCACCGGCAAAGGGCTCGACGACCTGATCCGAGCCGCCTTCACGATCCGCGATGCGTGGTCGAAGCGGGTTACCACCGGCCAGCTCAACCGCTGGTTCGACCGCGCGCTCGAAGCCAACCCGCCGCCGGCGCCGGGCGGGCGCCGGATCAAGCTGCGCTACATCACCCAGGCCAAGACCCGCCCGCCGGGGTTCATCCTGTTCGGCACCCGGCTCGACCAGCTGCCGATGAGCTACCAGCGCTATCTGGTGAACGGAATCAGGCGCGAGCTGGGGTTCGAGGCGGTGCCGGTGCGGCTGACCTTGCGGAGTGCGAAGAACCCGTTCGCGAATGATTGAGCTGCGTTCGGTCGCGCTGAGATTCGATCGTTCGAGCGCCTCTATTCCACGCGTCAAACCGGTCGTTCAATCAGCCCTTTCCTCCGTGCGGAAAGTGTCGCGCGACGCTTGACAATGGAACGCCTATGTCTTACGAGGACTTAGTGGAGATCGAAAGCATCAGGCATAAGGGTCTGCGTCGCTTTTTCGAAACGGGCAACGCAAAAGGCCTGGTTGGAGATGCGGAGCGACTGCGCAAGATGCTTGCCTTCATTGATTCGGCCGAAAGCATCGGAGAGCTTAAGGTGCCGCCAAACTTCGGACTGCATGAACTGGTCGGTGATCGAAAGGGCCTATGGTCGATGACGGTTACGCGTAATTGGCGCCTGACCTTTGGCCTGAACGAAGAAGGTGCGCTGACCGATTTGGATATTGAGGACTATCATGGCGCTTAGAATGCACCCCTCACTCGCCGTGCATGTCGGTGACTGGCTGAAGAGTGAAATCGTTGAACCAGCAGGTGTCAATGTCACGGCGCTGGCTGCGCATTTCGGCGTATCGCGCCAAGCCTTGAGCACGTTGCTCAACGGCAATGCCAGCCTTTCGGCGGATATGGCTATCCGGTTCGAGAAAGCGTTTGGAGTGAAGGCCGATACGCTGCTTCGTATGCAAACGACGTATGATCTGGCTCAAGCACGCAAACATGAAGGAAAAATCAGGGTCGGAAAGCTGGCAATGGCAGCGTGACGGTTAACGACAAGAATGCTGTCGTCATGGGCTAAATTGGACAGCATCGAAATCGGACATTGTAATGGGGATTTCCGACACTCCACAAACCGCGGCACGCCTGAGACGATCGATTGTGTCACAACCGACCGGTTGTGACACTTCACAGTGTTTAACTCATTCAGCTACGTTACTCTTTCAATGCCATCCGGTTGGCATAAAAGTCAGCCTGGTTGTCGGCGGCGAGCGGGTCCAAGTTTGCGAGAGCGACCACTACCGCGTCCAGCTCGGGATAGATGCGGAAGGCCGCGTTCATTCCTGGTGCTCCTCCGCCGTGGCCCCAGTTGCGCGTCGGTCCCTGACCGCCGACGAAGAATCCGAAGCCGTACCAGCCGTCCGGCCGCTGCGGCGAAGTCGCCTGCGCCAGCATCGCCTTCGACAGCAGCTTGCTCGAGCGCAGCGCGTTGCCGAACCGGATAAGGTCCGCTGCCGTGGTGTAGCCGCCACCTGCCGCTGATCCGCGATATGGCAGGGTGTCGGCATTGTCGGCGAGCTTGCCGTCCTTCCTCAGATATCCCCGCGAGCGGTTCGGCACCACGACGGTTTCCGGTAGTGAACCGGTGCTCGTCATGCCCGCAGGTGTGAAGATACGCCGCTGGACGTACCTATAATAGTCCTCGCCACTGACCACCTCGATGATCCGCCCCAAAAGAACAAACCCGTAGTTGGCGTAGGCGTTTTTTCCCTCGGCGCTGATGTCCGGCGCGCGGTCGCCAAACAGCGTCACGTAATCCGCCAGGGTCCTTACCTGCTGCCGCTTCGCTTCGTACTCGGGCGTGAAGATGTCGCCCGCGCCGCCGGTGTGCGAAAGGAGCTGCCGGATTGTCACGGTTTTCGCGAAGGCGGCGTTCGGATAATCCTTCAGGTAGGTCCCTATCGGCGCGTCAAGCGCGAGCGCGCCTTTCTCGACCAGTTGCAGCGTGCCTACGGCCGTGAACATCTTGTTCGCGGAGCCGATGCGGAAACGGGTGTCCATCGTCACCGGCGTCCTCGCGGCGCGATCGGCGAAGCCGAAAGCGCCTTGGAACACCAACCGACCGTGGCGCGAGGCCATGATCGTTCCGGCAAAGCGGTCGGCGACGGCGTCCCGCACGATCTTGCCCGTCATGGTGCGGTTCAGCTCGGCCTGCGACAAGCGCGGGATGGCGTACTCGGGCGGCCGGTCGGCCGTACCAAGCCCGGCGTCGACAACCTTCATGGGATTGGCGGGGTCGATCTTGACCACGTTCTGCCAAAATGCGTCGCCGATCTCCGCCGAGAACAGCACCGTCAACTCGTTAGGATTTCGGGATTCGACGCGCATCGGCGTCAGTCGGCCAGTCATGAGGTGCAGGTCGATCCAGACCTGCGGCGGCGATTTCCGGCTGTAGAGCGCGTTGTAGCGCTCCAGCTCCTTGGGATCAGCCGAGTTGTACGCACTCAACCATACGGACACGAACCGGCCCGCTGGCGTGTCGGGGATAGCTGCTGGCGACTGCGCTTCGACCGGAGCCGTTGCGAGCAGAACGATGGTCAGCATCGCAAGAAAATAGCGCCTCAAATCGGCTCTCCCATTGCTTCGTTGGGATAACCCTTTCACGTCCGATGCGCGCAAACAAGGGTCGTAGCCGAGCCTACATGTTTATGGTGGCCGCTGGACGAAT
>JAUYQH010000182.1 GCA_030697365.1 Novosphingobium sp.
GCTACAAGGCCGGTGGCTTCAATGACGGTTGCGAGACCCCGGCTGCGGGTCAGCCCAATCCCAACAATTGCGGGCTCCCGGCCGGCGGGCTTTATTACAATCCGGAAACCCTCACGGCCTACGAAGCAGGCTTCAAGTTCAAGCTCAGCCCCGAATTCCGCCTGAACGGTACGATCTTTCACTACGATTACAAGGGTCTGCAACTGTCGCAGGTTGCGAACGTTTGCGGCGGACCATGCCAAGTTACGACCAACGCGGCGGTCGCCAAAGTCGACGGGCTTGAGCTAGATGCCCTTATCCAACCGGCCGACAACTTCACGGTACGTCTGGCGCTGAACTATCTCGATGCGCGGTATGATGTGTTCATTCCGACCCCGGGGGTTAGCTTCGCTGGACGTCCGCTCAACCGGAGCCCGAAATGGAGCTGGAAGGCGGGTATCAACTACACCCTGCCGATCGGCGATGGCAAACTCGTGGCGGATGGCAGCGTTCGCTTCAGCAGCCAATATGAGCTGACCGATCTGGCGACCTTTGCCTATTTCTATCAGCCGTCCCACACCAAGACCGACCTTTCGCTGACCTACAACGCCCCGGACGACCGGTTCTACGTCGCTGCCTTCGTCGAAAATCTGGAGAATGACCTTGTGGTCACCAGCGCAGCGACTGGCCTGTTCTCTGCGGTCACCTTCTCCGATCCGCGCACCTACGGCGTCCGCGCCGGGTTCAAGTTCTAAACCCCCGGTCAACGAGCCGATCGGGTCGCAATGCATGAGGAAGCGGGGCTGTATTTTCGGGTGTGGCCCCGCTTTCCTTCCGGTCGCCCGGTCCGGTCCGGGTGCGGAATGAGGAGAAGGATATGGCAAGCCCTGCAATCGTCGGTGCGCGTTCGGGAGCCGGCGTCAAGAAGCCGTTCGCGCTTGTCGCGGCGGTCGTGGCCCTGTTCTTCATCTGGGGCGGACTGACCAGCCTCAACGATATCCTCATCCCCAAGCTCAAGGGGCTGTTCCAGCTTTCCTACACCGAAGCTATGCTGACGCAGTTCGCGTTCTTCATGGCATACTTCATCGTCTCGTTGCCCGCCGGGCACCTGATCGCGCGGGTCGGGTATCTCAAGGGCATCGTCCTCGGCCTCGGCGTGATGGCGGTGGGCTGCCTGATGTTCGTCCCGGCGTCGGGATCCGGCGTCTATGCGACCTTCCTCGCGGCGCTGTTCGTGCTGGCGGCAGGCATCACGATCCTGCAAGTCGCGGCCAATCCGCTGATCGCCAACCTCGGCAGCGCCGCGACCTCGCACAGTCGGCTGACTTTCGCGCAAGCGTTCAATTCGCTCGGCACCACGATATTCCCGCCGCTCGGCTCGGTCATCATTCTCGGATCATTGGCCCAGGTCGATCCGGCCACGCTATCGGGCGCGGAACTGTCGGCTTTCCAGATCAGGGAAACGGCGGTCATCGGCCATGCCTATATCGGGATCGCCGCGATTCTCGCGCTTGTCGCGGCGCTCTTCTGGTGGCGGCGGTCGCAGCTGCCGGGCAACGCCGAAGCCGCAACCCGGCTCGGCGGCAGCTTCGGCTTGCTCAAACTGCCCCGGCTGGGCGGTGGGGTGGTCTCGATTTTTCTCTATGTCGGGGCTGAGGTCGCGATCGGATCGATGCTGGTCAACTACCTCGCGCAAGCCAGCATCATGGGCGTCACCGAGCAGACCGCGGGCGGGATGCTGGCGTTTTACTGGGGCGGCGCGATGATCGGCCGGTTTATCGGCGCGGGCGCGCTGCGACTGTACTCGCCGGGCAAGGTTCTCGCCTGCGTGGCCTGCGGAGCGGCGGTTCTGGTGCTGATTTCCGCGGGCATTTCGGGCAGCGCGGCCGGTTGGACGCTGCTCGCGGTCGGCCTGATGAACGCCATCATGTTTCCGACGATCTTCAGCCTCGGCGTCGAAGGCCTTGGCGACAAGACCCCGCAAGGGTCGGGGCTGCTGTGCATGGCGATCGTCGGCGGCGCGCTCATCCCGCTGGCGGTGGGGGCGCTGGCCGACGCGACCAGTCTGGCCACATCGCTCGTCATTCCCGCCATCTGTTACCTGCTGATTGCCATTTACGGCTGGTCGGCGCGAAGCCCTGCATGAAGAGTAATGACGGCGAAAGCCGGTGTTCCCGGTTCGCGATTGAGGAAGGATTGACATGAATCTGCATCGGACTGGAAGCGCGATCGCGCTGGTTTTCGTCGCGCTCGGCAGCCCACTGCTCGCGCAATCGCAAGACCCCGCCGCGCGCGCTGCTGCGACCGAAGCGGCGATGACCGACGAAGAACGCGTCGTCATCACCAATGGCGTCATGCCGCTGCCATTCCTGCCGGGGGTCAAGGTGCCCGAGGGTGCGGTCCCAGGGGCAGGCTTCGTCCCCGGCATTCCACGCCTGGGTATCCCCAACCTCACCGAGACCGACGCCAGCCTTGGCGTATCCTATGTGATGGGCCTTCGCGGGCCGGAAGGCGCGACCGCGCTACCCTCGGGAACGGCGATGGGATCGACCTGGAATGTCGAGTTGATGCGCAGGGGCGGCGCAATGATCGGCAGCGAGGCCCGTGCCAAGGGCTTCAACGTCCTGCTGGCCGGCGGCGTCAACCTGATGCGCGATCCGCGCAACGGCCGGACTTTCGAGTATCTGGGCGAGGACCCGCTCCATTCCGGCCTGCTCGGCGGCGCGGCAATTGCGGGCATCCAGTCCAACCACATCATCTCCACGGTCAAGCATTTCGCGCTCAACGGGCAGGAAACCGCGCGCAACTTCGTCAACTCGAAGATCACCGACGCTAACGCGCGCGAAAGCGACCTGCTCGCGTTCAAGATCGCGATCGAGCGCGGCCAGCCGGGCTCGGTGATGTGTGCCTACAACCGCGTCAACGACGCGCAGGCCTGCGGCAACGACTACCTGCTCAACCAGGTGCTCAAGCGCGACTGGGGCTATAAGGGCTTCGTGATGTCCGACTGGGGCGCGGTCCATGGGCTCGATTTCGCCTTGAAGGGCCTCGACCAGCAATCGGGCGCGCAGCTCGATCCGAAGGTATTTTTCGGTAAGGACCTTTTGGAAGCCGCCGCCCGCGACCCGGCCTATCGCGAGCGGATGCGCGACATGAATCGGCGCATTCTCTACGCCATCTATGCGGCGAACCTAGACAAGCACCCGGTGTCCCCCGGCGGCGCGATCGACCGCAAGGCGAACGCCGACATCGCCGAAGAGGTCGCCAGGCAAGGCATTGTCCTGTTGCGCAACCGCGGCAATGCGCTGCCCCTGGCGGCGACGGTCAAGCGGATCGCGGTTATCGGCGGCTATGCCGATACGGGCGTGCTTTCGGGCGCCGGGTCGAGCCAGGTCCACGGCGACGGCGGGGCGGCGGCAACGGTTTCGCTCGGTGGGACCGGGCCGTTCGCCGCGCTGATTTCGGAGCAATATCACCGCTCGACCCCGCCGCTCGATGCGATCAAGGCCAGGGCCAGGGATGCCAAGGTCACCTTCCGCACGGGCGCCTACATCACCGACGCGGTCGCCAGCGCCAGCAAGGCCGATGTCGCGATCGTCTTCGCCAACCAGTGGCAGACCGAAGGCCTCGACCAACCCGACCTCTCTCTGCCGCGCGGCCAGGATGCGCTGATCGCGGCGGTCGCGGCGGCCAACCCCAACACCATTGTCGTGCTCCAGACCGGCAGCGCGGTCGCCATGCCGTGGCTCGAGCAGACCGCCGCCGTGGTCGAAGCCTGGTATCCCGGGGTGCGTGGGGGTGAAGCGATCGCCGCGGTGCTGTTCGGCGAGACCAATCCGTCGGGCCGGCTGCCGATTACCTTTCCGGCCAGCATCGCCGATCTGCCGCGCCCCAAACTCGACGGGAGCGACACGATCGAACCCGATTTCCAGGGCCGTGCCGGGGCCGAACTCGGTCTCGAAGCGGACTATGACATCGAGGGATCGGACCTCGGCTATCGCTGGAACGCGCGGACGGGCCGCAAGGCGCTGTTCCCCTTCGGCCATGGGCTGAGCTACACCAGCTTCGAATCGTCGGGGCTCAAAGTGGCGGGAATGAAGGCGAGCTTTACCGTGACCAACACCGGCCAGCGCGAGGGCGCGACGGTCGCCCAGCTCTACATGGTCGCCACGCCGGGCGGACCGCAGCAGCGGCTCGCGGGGTTCCGGAAGGTCAGCCTCAAGCCCGGCGAGAGCCGCAAGGTTGCACTCGAAATCGAACCGCGCATCGTCGCCGAGTGGGAAAACGGCGGATGGTCCATCGCCGGGGGCGAGTACCGGTTCGCGCTGGGCGACGATGCCGAAAATCTTGGCCAGCCGGTCACCGTGAAACTGCCCGCGCGGCGCTGGGCGAAGTGAACCTGCGGCGGGGGTCCGTCGGCGCCGCGTTGGTCCTGCTCGCCGGCCCGCTTGCCGCCCAGACTGTCACCACCAGGGCTGGTCCGGTGGCCGGAACAACCACCGGGACGGTCTCGGCGTTCAAGGGCATTCCTTACGCCGCCGCGCCGACCGGGGCCAACCGCTGGCGCGCGCCGCAGCCCGTGCAGGCGTGGAAGGGCGTGCGGCCGGCGCGCGCCTATGGCGCCGATTGTGCGCAGGCCCCCTTCCCGCCCGACGCCGCACCGATTCGCACCACGCCCGCCGAAGATTGCCTGTTCCTCAACGTGTGGAACCCGGCAAATGCCAAGCCTGGAGCCGGTCTGCCGGTCATGGTGTGGATCCACGGTGGCGGCTTCGTCAACGGCGGCAGCTCGCCCGCGGTCTATTCGGGCGAGAACTTCGCGCGCGACGGGGTGGTGCTGGTCAGCGTCAACTACCGGCTCGGGCGGTTCGGGTACTTCGCCCACCCGGCGCTCGCCGAGGAAGGCTTCGGCGGCAATTTCGGCTATCTCGACCAGATCGCCGCGCTTGAATGGGTGCAGGCCAACATCGCGTCGTTCGGCGGCGACTCGCGCCGGGTCACGGTGTTCGGGGAAAGCGCCGGTGGCATGTCGATGCACATGTTGCTCCAGTCGCCGCTGGCGCGCGGCCTGTTCAGCCAGGCGATCATTGAATCGGGCGGTGGCCGCGACCGGACGTTGCCGACGCCGACCCTGGCCGCTGCGGCCAAAGCCGGAACCGCGTTCGCTCCAGGATTGAGCGCCGCCCAGCTCCGCGCGCTGCCTGCCGAACAGGTCACCGGCGATCTCAGCATGATGACGATGAGCCAGCCGGGTTATTCGGGGCCGATGGTCGATGGCCGGACGATCCTCGGCGCATCGCTCGATGCCATCGCGGGCGGGCTCTATGCCGCGATGCCGGTCATGCTCGGGGCCAACTCGGCCGACGGATTTCCGTTCGTGACCGACAAGGACAAAGTCTTCGCCGAATACGGCGCCCAGGCAGCGGCAGCCCGCGCGCTTTACGACCCGGGCGGATCGACCCCCGGGCTGGAAGTCGCCACCCAGGCGAGCGCCGACCGTATGTTCATCGAACCCGCCCGCGCAGTCGCGCGCGCGCTGGCTCCGCGCCAGCCGGTCTGGCTCTACCGCTTCGCCTATGCCGTGCCCGCGTTTGCCAAGGCGATGGGCGGCGCGCCGCACGCCAGCGAAATACCATACGTTTTCGACACGCTCGCCGCGCGCAAGGGCGACGCGCCGCTCCCCGCCGAAGCCCCGGTCGCGGCGCTGACCCACCGCTACTGGATCGACTTCGCGAAGACCGGACGTCCCGACGCGAACGGTGGACCGGCGTGGCCGCGCGCCGAACCCGGCACAACCAAGGTCCAGGTGATCGACGGCGATGGCGCCCGCCAGTCGGAAGACCCCCTGACCACCCGTCTCGATTTCGCTGAATCGCTGACCCGCTAGAGGCAATGGCAACCGCCCCGGTTCGTGTCGCGCTGGTCGGATACGGCTTGGCCGGGCGGGAGTTTCATGCACCGCTGATCGGCGCCACCCAAGGGTTGGCCCTTACCGCCGTTGTCTCCTCGCAAGCCGACAGGATCGCGGCGGAGCTGCCCGGCGTGGCGATCCTCGCGGACCTCGCGGTCGCCCTCGCCGACCCGTCGATCGATCTTGTGGTCATCGCCTCGCCCGACCAGTTCCATGCCCCGCAGGCACTTGCCGCGCTCGCCGCGGGCAAACATGTGGTGATTGACAAACCGTTCGCGCCCACGCTGGGCGAAGCGCAGGCCGTGACGGCGCAGGCCGAGCGATCGGGCAAAGTGCTGACGATCTTCCACAACCGCCGCTGGGACGCCGATTTCCTCACCTTAAAGCGCTTGATCGAGGCACGCGAGCTGGGCGAAATCCGCCAGTTCGAGAGCCATTTCGACCGCTATCGCCCCGAAGTGGGTGAGCGCTGGAAGGACCGCCGCGCGGGCGGGGTGTGGCAGGATCTAGGCCCGCATCTGATCGACCAGGCGATCCGGCTGTTCGGCCTGCCCGATGCCGTATTTGCCGACCTCGCGATCCAGAAACCCGGCGGCGCTTCAAGCGACTATGCCCACGTGGTCCTGCGCCATGGGACGATGCGGACCATCCTCCACATCACCCAGTCGGCGCATGCGCACGACTTGCGCTTTGTCGTCCACGGCACGGCAGGCAGCTACCTCAAGCACGGGATCGACCCGCAGGAGGACCAGTCGAAGGCCGGGATGCTACCCGGCGATCCCGGCTGGGCCATCGATTTGCGCGACGGCATTCTTACTCGCTACGGCGCGGACGGTGACGTTCACAGCGCACCCGTGCCCAACCTGCCCGGAGACTACCTCGCCTTCTACCGCGAACTCCATGCGGCGATTGGCGGCTGCAGACCCAATCCGGTCCCCCCCGGACAGGCGCTGGAGGTCATGGCGGTGCTCGCCGCGGGCAGCGAAAGCGCGCGAACCGGTAGCTGGGTTGTCCCGGCGACAGACACGAATTGAAACCTCAGGAGCACATCATGGAACGCGAAGTCGTGGTTATCATCGGATCGGGCGGAATCGGCGTGGCGATCGCCCGGCGCCAGGGCTTCGGCCGCACCGTGCTGCTCGCCGATATCGACCAGGCCCTGCTCAACGCCGTCGCGCAGGAACTGGAAGGCGCCGGTTACGTCGTCGCGACGCACCTGGTCGATGTTGCTTCGCGCGATTCCGTTCGCACCCTCGCCACGGCCGCGGCCACGCTTGGCAAGGTCATGCAGGTGGTTAACACCGCGGGGCTTTCGCCCAACATGGCCCCGCCCGAGCGTGTGCTGGCGGTCGACCTCTATGGCGTGGCGGTGGTGTTCGAGGAATTCGAAGCGGTCATCGCGCCGGGCGGATCGGGGCTGGTGATCTCAAGTATGGCCGGTCACATGCCCGCCCCGCTTCAGCCTGAGCACGAACGGGCGCTGGCCTTCACCCCGGCCGACGACCTGCTCGCGCTCGATTTCCTCCAGCCGGCCGCGGTGGCGGATTCGATGGCCGCCTATGGCCTGGCCAAGAAGGCCAACCATCTGCGCGTCCAGGCCGCCTGCCTGAGCTGGGGCGATCGCGGCGCGCGGGTCAACTCGATCAGCCCGGGGATCGTCTCGACCGCGCTGGCGCGGCACGAGATGGCCTCGGCGACCGGGCCGGTCTATCGCGCGATGATCGCGGCATCGGTGGCGAAACGCGTGGCGAGCGCGGACGAAGTCGCCGCCGCCGCCGCCTACCTGATGGGCCCCGAAGCCAGTTTCATCACCGGAAGCGACCTGCTGATCGACGGCGGGGTCATCGCCGCGATGCACGCCGGACGAATGGAAAATCCGGTCTGAACCCATTCAATCCCGAAAGAACACTCGACTTCGGCCTGTCGGAAGCTCGAGCGCAGACCATCCGTCGCGCCCAGGCAGTACATCCGGTGGCGGCGCTGCACCGACAACCATCAAGTCTGTTGCCCCGGAGCCACATCACCCCGCGAACCGTCAGATTCATATCTGCACGCGGATAAGCATGCATGAATAGCATTGCTGAGAAATCTATTTTACATTATCAAACACGTCGATTCGCTCGAGAGCGAGATGAACCAAATTTTTAGCGGCGAGGAAAAACCCATGGAGAATTCGAAAATGCTGCTGCTGGCCGGCATCAGTTTGGCCGCACTGAGCCAGCCCGCCACCGCACAGGAGGCACAATCCCCGACCGAAGATGCCGCCCCGACCGAAGATACCGCGACCGGGGCCCAGAACGAACCTGACATCGTCGTCACGGGCACGCGCATCACCGCCAATGGCGACAATCAGCCCACTCCGGTGACCGTGGCGGCGCGCGACGCGTTGCTCAAGACCAGCCCGTCGAACATTCCCGACGGCCTCAACAAGCTGCCGATCTTCGCGCTGTCGCGCGGCACGGCGAACCTCAACAACCCGAGCGACAACTTCACCGGCAACTACCTCAACCTCCGCGGCTTCGGAATTCAGCGCAACCTAATCCTGCTCGACGGCCACCGCATGGCGCCGACCAGCTACACCGGCGCTGTCGACACCAACGTCATTCCGCAGATGCTGGTGCAACGGGTCGAGGTCGTGACCGGTGGCGCATCGGCCGTCTATGGCTCGGACGCGGTCTCGGGTGTGGTCAACTTCGTTCTCGACAAGAAGTTCGATGGCCTCAAGGTAGAGGCCCAGGCTGGCGTTTCGAGCCGCGGCGACGCCTTTTCATGGCGGGGCGGCGCGGCCTTTGGAACGAACTTCGCCGACGACCGCGGTCACTTCATGGCGAGCTTCGAGCATTTCCAGCAGGATGGGCTGGACGACAAGGAGCAGCGCAAGAACGGCCGGGCGATCTTCGCGATCGCCGGTTCGGGCACCACCGCCGATCCGTTTCGCCTGATCACAAACGCGCGCAACTCCGCAATCCCCTTCCAGGGCGCCAATCTGTTTAGCGGACGCGTGTTCGTCGCCCCGGGCGTGCTGGGTAATCCGGTTCGCGGGACCCCGCAGGGCGGTGCCCTGGCCAGCGGCGGGGACGGCTTCTACGGGAAGGGCTCATCGGCCACCGCCGACCTCGAAACCGACCAAGCATTTGCGCGGGCTGATTTTGACCTGTCCGACAACGTCAACATCTATGTGCAGGGCCTTTACGCAAAGGCGAAAACCTTCAACAACTTCTATCCCAACCTGATCTTCCCGACGATCGTCGGTGCGGACAACGCCTTCCTGTCGCCTGCCGCCCAGGCCGAACTGGCGGCCGGTCCCTTCGGCCCGGTATTCCTCTACTCGCGGGTGTTCGACGACCCGGCTCACCTGCTCGGCGTCCGTGCCGAATCCGAAAACTGGATGGGCTCTGCCGGCCTGACCGGCAAGCTTGGCGCGTTCGACTGGAACGTGCACTACCAGCACAGCGTCAGCGAGACGAAAAACACCCAGGTGAATAACATCCTGATGGGTAACATGCTCGCGTCGCTCGACGCTGTGGACCGGGGACTGTTTGCCGGCGGAGCAGCCAACGGCCAGATCGTTTGTCGGGTCACCCTGACCAACCCGACCGTCTATCCAGGCTGCGTGCCGTTGAACGGCTTCGGCGCTTCGCCGGCCAGCCAGGCAGCAGCGCTCGACTACATCACGGGCGACAACTTCAATATCCCCGAATTTACGATGGACACAGTGTCTGCAAGCGTCAGCGGAACGGCGTTCGAAAATTGGGCGGGGCCGGTCCGTTTCGCCGTCAGCGGTGAGTACCGCAAGCTCAAGCTCGACGTGACCAGCAATACCCCGTCGGACGTGTTTGCCGATTGCACCGGCATACGCTTCGGGTGCAGGACAGGTGAGACACCGGTGTTTCGCGACACGCTGATCACGCCGATCAACGTCAGCGATACCGTCAAGGAAGCAGCTGTGGAGGTGGATTTCCCGCTGCTCAGCGATAGCGCAGTCGGCTCCCTCAACTTGAGCGGTGCGGCGCGTTATACCGACTATAAGACCAGCGGCAGCGTTACGACCTGGAAAGTCGGTGGCGATTGGCAAGTCTTGGACGGCCTCCGCTTCCGGGCAACGCGCTCGCGCGATATCCGGGCACCCAGCCTGTTCGAAGGGTTCCAGCCACAGACTGGCGGAGCTAGCGGTTACTTCGATCTTCTGACCAATAGCTCTGGCACAAGCGGCATCGTACCGACCTCTCAGGGCGGGAACCCCAATCTGGTTCCCGAAAAGGCCGATACGTTGACCTTTGGCGGGATATTTCGTCCGAGCGGCGTGCCGGGGCTGAGCATCGCGATCGACTATTACAAAATCAAGCTCAACAACGCGATTTCGCAAATCGATGGTCGTCTCGCGTCGATCCAGGCGGCGTGCAATTCCAGCGGCGGGACGAATGCGTTCTGCGATCTTTACGACCGGCCGTTCCCGTACACCAACACCACGGCGGCGAACTTCCCGACCCTGGTCCGGCTGACGACGCTCAACGCCTCGTCGATCAAGACCTGGGGGATCGACGGCGAGATCAACTATAACTTCAACGTCGGGTCCGAAGGCCGTGTCTCGCTACGCGGACTGGTGGGATATCAGCCGCAGCTGACGACGATACTGGCTCCCGGCATTGAACCCCAACGTGGGGCTGGTGCCGCAGCGACACAGTCGACCGGTGGCGTTCCCAAGCTCCGGCTGACCGGCTTTGTCGGCTACAGCAATTCCGACTTCGCGATCGATCTGCAGCAACGCTGGCGTTCGTCGCTGGAATGGGACGCGACACGGTCGCTCGTTTTCGACATCCCCGATGTTCCCTCGGTCGCCTATACCGATGTGACCTTCACGGCCTATCCGGGCCAGGACAAGAACAAGCAGATCTTCCTGTCTATCCAGAACCTGTTCGACAAGAACCCGCCGCCCTACCTGACCGCCGGAACCTCGGGCACGCCCGCGTTCTCGTTCCCGGCTACCTCTGGCGACGATATCTTGGGGCGGTACTTCACCGTCGGCGCGCGGATCAAATTCTGATGCGCAGGCCAGCCTGATCACGGTATGGGCTCCCCTTGCGGGAGCCCATTGCATCTCGGTGATCGCCTTCGCCTTTGTTAAATCGCGACAAGGAGCCACGACAATGCGCCGCACCCGAATGGCAGTTGTTGTAGTCAGCCTGCTATCAGCGCATACTACGGTGGCACAACCCGGGCCTGCCCCGCAGATCGAGCTTGTCCCGCCTGCCCCGGAACCAAACGCGATCCCGCTCTACGGCGACGCGAAGCCGGGTTCGGCAAGCACCGAGACCTGGATGAACTATGTGGGACATGGCTATGTCGTGCGAAACGTTACACGTCCCACGCTCACGCCGTTCCTGCCCGATCCGGCCAAGGCCAACGGGGCCGCCGTGATCGTCGCGCCCGGCGGAGCCTTCATGTTGCTCGCGCTCGAGCCGGAAGGATGGAAAGTCGCACGCGCGCTTGCCGACCGCGGGATCGCAGCGTTCGTTCTCAAATACCGGGTGATGCCGACGCCCGTGGACATCGCCGAAGCCACTGCGCTGATGGACAAGCGCGTACGCGAGGGTCTCCCCGATCCGCGCAAACAGCCCTTGCTGCAATATCCCCCTTCGACCCACGATGCGCTGGCCGCGCTGGCCATGGTTCGGGCCGGAGCGAAGCAATGGGGCATCGATCCCGAGCGGGTCGGGATGATCGGCTTCTCCGCCGGCGCGATGACTTCGCTCAACACCGTCATGGCCGCGAAGCCCGGGACCGGTCCCGATTTCTTCGGATACATTTATGGCCCGCAGGCCGACGTTCCTGTCCCGGCAGATGCCCCGCCGATGTTCGCGGCGATCGCGCTCGACGATCCGCTCTTCCCGAGCATGGGGTTCCCGATTGTCGAGGCATGGCACAAGGCCAAGCGACCAGTCGAGCTGCACGCCTATGGACGCGGCGGTCACGGCTTCGGGTTGGGCATCGCGGGCACGACAACCGCGTTGATGCTCGATCAGTTCGTGGCCTGGATGGCCATGCAGGAATTTGGCGGACCCCAACCCAGCAAATAGGCATTCAAGCAGCAGCGCCGGGACTGCCGCGGCAACAGCTTTGAATCTCACCAGCCATGAATCTCGACGACCGGTATCCCTGCAGCCGGGGCGGCGCGGCCGTCGCCAACTCGCTTGGCGGGGCTCGGTTCCGGCTGGGGGACTGCCGTTAAACTGAATGCGGCGTATCGGCCTGGTGCCCCTGCCCTACGCGCAGATGGCCGCCCTTACCCGTGGATCGACAAGCCGGCTCCATGACGATCACAGGGCCGGCAGTTATCGAACGGCTAGCACTCAGAACTTGAAACCCAGCCGGGCGTACCATTCGACCGGACGGTTGTACGAACCGACGATCGCTCCGAACGCCGGAATGGCGCTGCCCGAAGTGATGTAGCGCTCGTTCGTCAGGTTCGTTGCGCCCACGGTGACGCTGTAGCGATCCTCGGGATCGCGGTAGGCGACGCTGGCGTTGAGGATCGACACCGACGGCCGGTTGAGCACGAAGGTCCGCTCGACGTTGTTGGTCTGCTTCGAAATGAAGGTGTAGTCGCCGAGCAGCGTGATGCTCCCGCCGTTGCCGAGTTCGATTTCATAACGCGGGCTGAAGTTCACCTTCCATTTGGGCGTCTTGGGCAAAACGCTGCCGACGACTGCACCCGCCTGCAACGCGCTCGGACCGCTCGTCACCGCAACGGCCGGATCGAGTGCGGTGTAATAGGCATCGGTGTAGCCGAGCGCGAGGTTGAGCGTCAGCGCACGCGACGGCTGGGCGACGATCTCGAGCTCGCCGCCCTTGATTTTCCCGTCGCCGACGTTGGCGATCGTCGGCGACCCGCCGACCTGGTAGTTGAGCTGGATGGCATTGTAGTTGGTCAGAAACAGCGCCGCATTCACCCTTAAACGGCGATCGAGCAAGGTGGACTTGAGTCCGACCTCATAGGTCGTCGCCTTCTCGGGGTTGAAACTGCTGACGAAAGTCTGCGGAGTCGAATACCGCGTCGTCCAGCCGCCGGTCTTGTAGCCCTTCGACCATGAGCCATAGATCATCACGTCTTCCGCCGGGTGGATCTGAAGGCCCGCCTTCGGCGAGAAGTTGTCGAAGCTGAGATGATTTATCCCGCCCGGATAGATCCGCAGCGGGTTGTTGGGATCGGGATAGTTGTTGGCCACCCGGCAAGTCTGGCCGTTGGGCAGGACCGCATTGGGGAAGACATCCCCGGCCAGGTTCGAGCACGGCGCGCCGGCGAGTTTGTAGAACAGGCCGCTCAGCTCCTGTTGCCCGCCCTCGAAGCTCTTGTCTTCCTTCGTATAGCGCGCTCCGAGGGTGACACCGATCAAATCGCTGAACCGGTAATCGAACTGACCGAAGCCCGCGTAGGCATTGGTCTTGAGCCAGTTGGGGCCATCGATCACGTAGATCCCCTCGCCGGAAATCACGTAGTCGGCCAGAAACCCGGATTCGCGGAAGTAGTAGGCACCGAGCACGTAATTGAGCTTCTCGTCGAGCGCGTTGCCGACCAGTTGCAGCTCCTGGCTGAACTGCATCTGGCGCTGCTCGAAGCTGTAGGTCGACATGTTGACCGGCGAACCGTCGCCGTCGAGCCCGCTGAGCCACTTGCTCTTGCGGTAGGCGGTGATCGACTTGATCATCGCGTTGTCGCTGACGTCGAACTCGGCGGTTCCGGTGAAGCCCCAGTTGCGCAGGCGCGAGAAGTTGTTGCCGGTCGCATAGCTGGTGTCGCGGCTGTTGGTGATGAAGCGGTTGTCCCACGGCAGCAGGTTGTTGTTGGGGTTGGCGTCGACGTTGACCCCCGCCAGCGTGTAGAGGCGGTTCACCGCGAACGTCTGGTTGCGGTGGCGCGAGGGAAGCTGCGTGCCCGACGAATTGCACATGTTGATCAGGCCGATAGCCGTAAGATCGGCGACCGAGGTTCCGATGCACAGGTTGTAGAGATTGCCGAACAGGCCGCCGGGATTGCCGTTGGTCGTCTGCAACAGCTTGGTCGGCGCGGTGCCCTTGGTGAAGGCATAGTCGCCCGAGAGCGTCAGGCGGAACGTTTGGCCGTCGTACTTCACCTTGCCGCGGATCGTGCGGTTGTCCTCGTCGCCCTCGCGCGAAGGCGATTCGTAAGCTGAGGCCGGATAGACTGTGAACGGCGGCGAATTGGCGGCCAGCGAGCCCGGGAACGGCAGACGCTTGAGGTAGCCGTTGCGGGTCTTCACATCGACCGTCACCGACGAAAAGAGGTTTTCCGCCAGTGGCAGATCGACCGAAGCGCGCGCCTGAAACAGATCGAAGCGGCCGACAGTCAGATCGCCTCTGACGCCGAATTCCTTGCCAGGCTCGCGGGTGACAATCGAGACCGCACCACCGATCGTGTTGCGCCCGAACAATGTCCCCTGCGGACCCTTGAGGATCTCGATTCGCTCGACGTCGAGCAGGTCCTGGTTGGCGCCCACCGAGCGGGCAAGATAGACGCCATCGACATAGACGCCGACCGCGGGGTCGATGTTGAAGGCGAAGTCGCTCGCGCCGATCCCGCGGATCGAGGCAGCCAGCACCGCGGTCGAAGCGCTGAACGACACGCCTGAGTCGAGGTTCACGTTGGGCGAAAGCGCGGCCAGCTGGCTGACGTTGCCCACAGCCCGCTCGGCCAGCGCTTCGCCGGCGAAGGCAGAGATGGCGATCGGCACGCTCTGGGCGTTTTCTTCGCGCTTCTGCGCGGTGACGACGATTTCCTGGATGCCGGCTTCGTCCGCAGATTCCACTTCCTGCGCGAAGGATGGTGTCGTTATGCCGATCGCAAGAGCAAGCAGGCTCGCCCGGGCCACGCCCATGTGCAAAGTGTTCATCATTGTCCCCTCCAACAGTTCTAAAAATGGTTCACTAAATTGGATAAATCATCGAGTTTGGAATTAAGTCGTTATCGTAGACGCAAAACTTTTTTTTAAATTTCAGTTTGCCGTCTTCGAAGTCTATCTTGTCAATGTATTGTCCGACGTTGTATATTTCGGCTGCCATGTCGCGCTTGGTGCGAAACACTGCGTAGTTGACTGAAGCATGAATCGTGGCGTCATCGGCAACCGCCAGAACCGGCAAACCCACGATGTGACGCTGGTAATAGGGCGCATGGAAAATGGTGCTGGTGATCCCGACGACGCGATCGACCATCATCGGCCGCCCTTTGAGCGAAATCACGCTCAGCGGCAGGTCGCGGTCGAAGTTCTCACGCGCCACCACCCGGTACCAGCCGTCCGCAGTAAAGAAGGCCGGCCATTCCTCGTATCGACCATCGTCGAGGCATGCGGCGTATGCCGCATAGAGATCGGCCACGGCGTGGCGCAAGTCCGGGGTCAGGCTCACAGCTCCATGACCTCGCGCCAATAGCGGTACATGCCGCGGATCAGCGTTTCGGTGACCATGTGCTCGGTGGGCCCGACGCCGCGCCCGTCCAGTTCGCACATCGTGGCGAACGCCTTGTCCTGGACCAGACCGTCCTGGCTGAACTCGATCACTTCGCCGTCGTCGGCCGAAACGAAGCCCGCCGGACCGAACAGGTTGGCCTGGCGCAGGCGGCGCTCGGTCATCTCCGCATCGTCGTCGGCAAATCCGAAATGGGTCCATACGAAGTCGAAGCTGCCCGGCCCCGCCGGAATGATCTGGCGGGTCGAGAGCGAGTTGACCTGCTGCTGGAAGATGACGTTGGGAAACACGGTGGTCATGCAGACCGTGTCGTCGCCCCACCACGGCTCGTGGACGATATCGAGCAGCAGCGGCTCGTTAAGCGTCATGTTGGCGCGAAAGCTGGTAACGCCTTCGGCGACGTTGCCGGTGACCTGGGAGCTACGCCGCGAGATCATCGCCGCGTGGCGGTGGTGCCGGTCCATTCTGAGCCGGGAATCGTTGTCGGCCCGCCATAGCCCAAAGGTCACGAACCAGGTGTGGAGCAGGCCCGGATGATAGGGATCCTTGATGTTCTCCATCATCAGCTTCCAGTTTCCCGGAATGCGCTGGCGCGAATAGCCGAGCAGGACCAGTTCGCGACCGTCGAAGGTCCGGTCGAAGGAGGCGAGGATGTCTTCCCCGAGATAGTCTTCGAGCGGCTCCACCGCCGAATCGAAGCAGGCGAACACCACGCCGTTGCGCACCGCGACCTGCAGCCGGTTCAGGCCATTGTCCTCGAGCCGGAAGTCGTCGGGCATCCCGCCGTTGCCCTTGACCCCGTTGCGAAACGGCACCCCCAGCAGCTTGCCGTCGTGGTTGTAGTTCCACTGGTGATAGGGGCAGACGAGCGTCTTCACCTGGCCGGTGCGCTCCTGGCAGAAGCGCATGGCGCGGTGCGCGCAGCGGTTCTCGAGTACGTTGATCTCGCCCTTGCGGTTGCGGATCATGATGACCGAGCGTTCGCCGACCGAAGTCCGCTTGAAGCAGCCGGCCTCGGGCACCTCGATCTCAAGCCCGACATAGCTCCAGTGCGGCCCGTAGAAGATCCGCTCGAGTTCCCGGTCGTAGATCGAGCGATCAGTGTAGACGGCTGACGGGATGCGGCTCGATCCCTCATCGCGCCACGCCGGCCGGGTCACCCCATCAGATGCTGCCTGTCCGTTCGCGCTCATCGCCGTTTTTCCCCCCGAAACCGATTGATCAAACGGTCCCGATGCGCAGCACTGGCTTGATCGTCGTCCCGTTCTCGCTGTCGGCGATGGCCTGGTTGATGTCGGCGAAATCGTAGTGCTTGATCAGCCGGTCGAACGGGAAGCGGCCCTGCCGATAGTATTCGATTAGCGTCGGAATGAAGGTGCTGGAAACGGCGTCGCCCTGGACGATGCCCTTCACCATCTTTCCGGGAATCATCACCCCCATCACGTCGACACTGACTTCCGTCCCGAGCGCCGGCGCCCCCACGATTCCGCAAGTCCCGAAGATGCCGAGGCAGTCAATCGCCTGGCGGAGCACCGCCGGGTTGCCGCTGGCCTCGAGCGAAAAATCCGCGCCCTTGCCAGTGATCTCTCCGATCTTGGCAACCGGATCGGCTTCCTTGGCATTGATCGTGTGGGTTGCCCCGAGTTCCTCGGCCATCTTCAGCCGTTCGGGATTGATGTCCACCGCGATGACCTTCGTCGCGCCGGCGATCTTTGCCGCCATGACCGCGGCCAGACCGACTGCTCCCAGGCCAAAGGCTACGAACGACGAACCGGGCTTCACCTTCAGCGCCTGCAACACCGCGCCCGCGCCTGTCTGCAATCCGCAACCCAGCGGGGCGAGCAGTTCGAGCGGCAGGTCCTTGGGCACCTTCACGACGTTGCGCATGTTGGCGAGCGCGTACTCGGCGAAGGAAGACTGGGCGAAGAAATGATCGTGGATCGGCGATCCGGTCGAATCGGTAATGCCGGTCGAGCCGTCGGCGCGGCTGCCGCCGAAGCATTGCGGGAGGACGTTCTCGCAATGCGCGGGATGGCCCGAATGGCACAAATCGCACTGCCCGCAATAGGCATAGCTCATCACGACGTGGTCGCCCGGGGCGACGTTGGTGACGGAGCGGCCGACCGCTTCGACAACCCCGCTCCCTTCATGACCGAGAACCGCAGGAAGCGGCATCGGCAGCAATTGATCGCGAACCGACAGGTCGGTGTGGCAGATGCCCGTTGCCACGATACGGACCAGCACTTCATCGTCGGCGGGTTGGCCGATCGTGACGTCTTCCATGAGCATCGCGCCGCCCTTTTCGCGGACGATGGCTGCCTTCATGACGCGACTATCCTGAATTCCCAAGGCCTTATCTCCCAACTTTTCCGTTCTCGGGCCGGTCATGATGTCGTGGCGCGAACGCCACCCATGCAGATTCGGCAGGTGATGACGCGATCTGACATAAAGTTTGATTTTGAGCAATCCATTTTATATCATACAACGAGGCGAAGCGGTAACGTCAGGCGGCCGATTGTCCGGCCGGCGGAATCGGCGCAAAAGCCGCTGTTGATTCGGGAGAATGTGATGGAAGTGCAGTTGCTGATCGATAACCGGCAGATCCCTGCCGGTGACGGCAAGACGTTCGAACGGCGCAATCCGGTCAGCGGAAAGGTTGTCACGACGTCCGCCGCGGCTGGCGTGGAAGATGCCCAACGCGCGGCTGCCTCAGCGGGCGCCGCATTCAAGACGTGGTCGCAAACCGGGCCGACCGAGCGCCGCAGGATACTGCTTGCTGCCGCCGACAAGCTCGAGGCCAAGATCGGCGACATCTCGCAGGCGATGGCTGCGGAAGTGGGCGCCTCGGGCCTGTGGGGCGGGTTCAACGTGATGGCCGCCGCCGGCCTCATCCGCGAGGCGGCCTCGCTCACCACCCAGATCCAGGGCGAGACGATCCCGACCGACAAGCCCGGCACGCTTTCCATGACAATGCGCCAGCCGGTCGGTGCGGTGCTCAGCATCGTGCCGTGGAATGGGCCGATCATTCTGGCCTGCCGCGCGATTGCCTATCCGATTGCGTGCGGCAATACCGTCGTCTTCCGCGCCTCGGAAATGAGTCCAAAAACCCACGCGCTGGTCGCCGAAGCCTTTGTCGAGGCGGGCCTGCCCGAGGGCGTGCTCAACTTCGTGGTGAACGCGCCCGACGATGCGCCCGAGATCATCGATGCGCTGATTTCTCACCCCGCCATCCGCCGCGTAAACTTCACCGGCTCAACCCGCGTCGGGCGGATCATCGCCGAGACGGCGGGACGCAATCTCAAGCGTTGCCTGCTCGAACTGGGCGGCAAGGCTCCCTTTGTGGTGCTCGACGATGCCGACATCGATGGCGCGGTAAACGCCGCCATTTTCGGCACATTCCTCTACCAAGGCCAGATTTGCATGTCGACGGAGCGCTTTGTCGTTGATGAAGCCATCGCCGATGATTTCATCGCGAAATTTGCCGCCCGCGCAGCCGCTTTGCCTGCCGGAGACCCCTGCACCAACCCCGGCTGCGTGATCGGCCCGATGATCGATGCCAAGTCCGGCCCCCGTATCAATGCGATGCTCGACGATGCCATCGCCAAAGGAGCCAAGATCGTCGTCGGTGGCCATGCTGAAGGCGTCATGATGCCCGCCACAATCGTCGATCATGTCAAACCCGGCATGACGATCTACGACGAAGAAACATTCGGCCCGGTAACGACCATCGTCCGCGTCAAGGGCACCGAGGAAGCGATCAGCGTGGCCAATGACACCGAATACGGTCTTGCCGCCGCGGTCTTCGGGCGCGACGCGCACCGCGCATTCAATGTCGCCCGGCAGATCGAAGCGGGTCACGTCCACGTCAACGGCGCAACCGTCCAGAACGAGCCGCAGGCGCCTTATGGTGGCATGAAGAACAGCGGCTACGGCCGTTTCGATGGACGCGCGGTGATCGACGAGTTTACCGAAGTGAAGTGGGTGACGATCGAACCGGCGGACCAGCCCTACCCGGTCTGAGTCCTTGAATGGCGGACGGTCCGGTCAACGCTTTTAGCGATCGACCGGCCTATTCCGCGTCCGGCTGGTTTTCGGGGGTCGCTCGCTGAAATTCCGCCAGTGCCAGGCAATTGGTCTCGATGCTCGCGATCCGCGGCGATGGGGCCGCCGCGCCAAAGCGCCGGGCATTGACCAGTTGCGGGACGAGGCAGATGTCGGCGAGGCCCGGTGCGTCGCCGAAGCAGAACCTGCCGGGGGTTTCGGGCAGAAGGGCCTCGAACGCCTCGAGCCCTTCCTCGATCGTCGTGCGCGCCCAGGCCGTGACCGCCTCTTTGGAAAGTCCGTTCTGGTGCAGGCGGTCAAGAATCTTGAGGTTCTGGATCGGATGGATATCGCAGGCGATGACCTGCGCCGCGGCCCGCACTTGCGCCCGGTCGATCGGATCGCCCGGTAGCAAGGGCGGCGAAGGGCAGGTCTCGTCGAGATACTCGCAGATCGCGAGCGACTGGGTCAGGACCTGGCCACCGACTTCCAGCGCCGGCACCAGACCCTGCGGATTGATTGCGAGGTATCCTGGCGAGCGTTGCTCGTTCTTGCGCAAGTGATGCGACACGTTGTCGTATCCCAGCCGCTTCAGGCTGAGTGCCAGGCGGACGCGGTACGTTGCCGTCGAGCGGAAATAGCCGTGCAGGATCATGCGCGCAGCCGCACTGGCGACCGGTTCAGGCATCGACGGCCGGGCCTACAGTGACAGTGGTGGGTGACAGGCCAGCGATGGAAACGACGATCGTGTCGCCGGTAACGACCGGGCCGACACCGGCCGGGGTGCCGGTGTAGATGAGGTCGCCCGCTTCGAGATGGTACATCCGCGAAAGGAAGGTGATGATGTCTGTGACCGGCCAGATCAGGTCGGCGATGTCCGCCGATTGCTTGGTCTCGCCATTGACCGTCAGTTTGATCGCGCCGGTTGATAGGTGGCCGACTTCGGAGACCGGATGGATCAGGCCGAGCGGCGATGCCTGCTCGAAGTTCTTGCCCGAATCCCAGGGTCGCCCCTGCTCGCGCGCCTTGAGCTGGAGATCGCGGCGGGTCATGTCGAGGCCGGTCGCATAGCCGAGCACGTGATCGAGCGCCTCGGCCGCCGGGATATTGCGGCCCGGCCTGTCGATCGCAACGACCAGTTCCGCCTCGTAGTGATAGTTCGAGGTGGCCGGGGGATAGGCGATCGTCGAGCCGGACGGCACGATCGTTTCAGCCCATTTGGTAAAGTAGAACGGCGGATCGCGATCCGGATCCTTGCCCATCTCGCGGGCGTGCTCGGCATAGTTGCGGCCCACGCAGAAAACCCGGCGAACGGGGAATTCATCGCCGGTGCTGGTCTTGGCCCGAACCGCGGGCTGGGGTTCGAAAAGCAACGTCATGCGCGTAATTCCCTGTAGAGATGCAGTTTTTCTTGTGACGCCTTGTCCGAGAAGCCGAACAGGACGAGTTCGGTGTCGGCCTTGAAGCGCAGTTCGTTCCACGACGGCACGGCGAGCACGTCGCGCTCGGCGAGGCGATGTTCCTGCCCATCCACCAGCGCGGTGCCCTCACCCTCGACCACGACGAAGATGGTGCCGTCGCTCGACCGGCGCGGGCTAGTCTCGAAGCCCTTCGGGATCAGCCGGACATGAGCGGAAATGGTCGGCATGATCGATCCGCCGTCGGCCGGATTGATGAACTCGAGCGCATGGCCGAGATGCGGGTCGATCTCAGAACCGGCCGCCAGGTTCCCGAGATTCTCCCGCCAGAGCTTGTAGGGATAATGGAACAAAGGCTGTTGCGCGGGGCGACGGTCGGCGACCGAGCCGCGCATGGGCCGCATGTTACCGCCATAGCGATGCAGGGTGTCGCCCGGAGCTGCGGTCTCGGGATGGACCTTTTCGGGCAGCCGCTCGGCAAACGAGGCATCGAACAGGCGAACGGTTGGGATATCGAGCCCGTCGAGCCAGATCATCGGGCGATCGGTCGGGTTGGCATGGTCGTGCCACTGCATGCCCGGGGTGAGCACCAGATCGAACGGCGCCATGACGGCCCTTTCGCCATCGACCGTGGTGTAGGCCCCCTCTCCCTCCATCACGAACCGCAGCGCGCACTGGGCATGGCGGTGGCAGGGGGCGATCTCGCCGGGGAGGATCAGCTGCATTCCGGCATAGAGGCTGGGGACGATCGCCGACTGCCCCGGCATCCCCGGGTTTTCGAGAATGAGCACGCGCCGTTCGGCCTGTTCGGCCGAAATGATGTCGCCGGCGCGCATCAGGTAGTTGCGGACGTTCGCGTAGGCCCACTTGTGAACCACGGCAGGACTGCGGGGGACGTCCTGGACCAGAGCGTGAAGCACTTCCCACAGCGGGGTTAGCCCTTCCGGCGCCATGTTGTCGTAGAGTTCCTGGAGTTGGGCGTGTTGATCGTTGCTTCCCTGACCGATCATCGCTCGCTCATCCCCTGGCATATGAATCCCGGTCGGAGTGCAAAGGTGCGCTTTACGGACCCGCCGGACTGTGCGCAGCCATTCCAGCCGCCAAGCCTGGCCTTGGATAAACGAATATGTTTCTAATTGTCAAATTTATTTGATAATCTGAAACATCAAATTTTGCCAGCTGGCGCTCCCATGACTTCGCTGATGTCGCGGCAGACCGCCCTGAGGCGCACCGCCGACTTGCTGTCCTTTCGGTCCCGCGGGTCGTGCAGCGAGATGAGCGTCGCGGTAAGGACCGCGTTACCCTGGAGATCGAAAATGGGAAACGCTTTGGCGTCGAGGCCCGGAATGAGCGTCCCTCCGACATGGGCCCTGCCCTCGCCCCGGACCTTGGCCTTCAGTTTTTCGATATCCGACGCATCGATCGAGCTGTTTCGCTCCAGCTCGGCCTGAACGAAGCTCGCAATCTCCTGATCCGGGCGAAATGCCAGAAAAACCTGCCCGGTGGCCGAATTCACGAGCGAAAGGACCGAACCCAGCGCCAGTGAGGTTACGACCGGGGGGCTGCCCATATGCCACCGCACGATGGTCGGCCCGGAGGGGCCGAGCGCTGCCAGCAGGACCGTCGCACCGGTCTCGGAACGGAATGCGGCAAGCTTCTCGTCGGCAATCCGGAACACATCGATCCGGGCCAGCGCGCTCAGGCCCAGCTTGAGCGCGGCCGGGCCGAGGTCGTAATTGCCGTGGACGTCCTGCAGCACCATCCCCGCTTCCGAAAGACTGGCGAGGTAGCGGTGCGTCTGCGAAGGCGACAGGCCGCATCCGCGCACGATGGCCGCCAGCGGGCGCGCGGCTCCCAATTCTGCCAGCGCCTCCAGCACCCGCATGCCGATTTCGACTGATTGTATTCCGGCTCGCTTCTTGGGCGTCGCTGTCGGCATCCACACGTCCTCAGTCGCTACCAGATTGCACCAGAGGGTCTTGGCCCGAGCCAGCCGTCACCGTCAACCCGATGTGCTGGGCGATGCCGGTAGCGGAGTTGGAAATCAGAGCTCCGCAGCCTTCAGGATCAGGCTCAATCCAAGTTCCGGAGCCTGATTCATGAAATCATGCCCCGTTCCCAGCTTGTGGGTGGTCCACGTCGGATCGGCCGCGACGCGGTCGTGGATGGCGTGGAAGGGACTGCCCACATCCGCCGCACAGAGTGCGTAGACCTTGTTCGGCACCTTGTATGCTGCGGCCGACAGGCTGACCGGCTGGAGGAACGTCGCCAGCGGGTGAGCTCTCGCCCGCGGATCGACACCTGGCGGGGGCGGGGTCACCAGCCCGTCCTGCGACTGCATGATGAAGCCATCCCGGATTTCCGGCGCCCAGGTGTTCCACACAGAGTCGCCATCGTTCGGCGCAAGGGCGTCGATGAACAGCAGCGTCCTGATCTTGCCCTGCAGGGCATCGGCCGCTCCGGCTATGACCATCCCGCCATAGCTATGGCCGCACAAGACGACATCGGTCAGGCGCTCATGCTCGATCAGGCTGACGACATCCGCGATATGGGTGTCGAGGTTGATCGCAACGCGCGCGCGCGAGGCCGGGCCATCGAGGCCCGAGAGCGAAATCGCGAAAACCTCGTGTCCCGCCGCGCGGAGCCGGGGCATGATCGGCGAGTAATACCAGGCGCCATGAAAGGCGCCTGGGACAAGGACGATGGTGGCCATTCTAAGCGAGATCCTGTTTCAAGAACTGGGGAACAGAGGCGTTCGGATCGGTATCGGGTAGTGCGAGTTCAAGGCGGCGGAATGTGGCGTCCGCTGACGCGCAAGGTAAGCATCTCGGCGGCAGACCCCAGGATGGCCTCGACCTCCTTGGCCGTCTTGCGATCTTTGAGATCGACCCGGTCGGCATAAGGTACGGTCAGCGCAGCCAGCGCAAATCCGCGCAAGTCCAGAATGGGAAAGCTTATCGCGAAGAGCCCTTTTACCTGCCCGCTGGGAGCGGCCTCGAAGCCACGGCGCGCGATTTTTCCCAAGCTCGCCCGAACCGCATCCGGGTCCTGACCGGATTCGCGCTGCGCGGCCTCCTTGATCCTGAGGTCACGGGTCTGGTCATCCTGGAATGCGAGCAGGACGCGGCCCGATGCGGATACGAGCACGTCGAGCTCCGATCCGATCCGAACGCTGAAGCCCATGCCGCTCGGGACATCGACCTTGCCGATGACGATCTGGCGGCCCTGGCTGTATACCGTCAGGTGGCACGCCTGGTCCACCTCGCCGGCCAGCTTGTGCATGATCGGGATGGATTCCGAAAGCAGCCGCTGGGTCGGCGGGTTATAATGCGAAAGCTCGAACAGCTTCGTGGTCAGGGTATAGCTGTCGTTCGCGATGGCGACGTAGTTCCGGTGCACCAGCTGGTGCAACATGCGGTAGATTTCACCCACACTGCGATTGAGGAGGCGGGCGATATCGGTGCGCGACAGCGGTATGTCCGACGCCGCGAGCAGTTCGAGGATGTCGAGGCCCTTTTCGAGCGCCGGCGCCTGATAGCTCGGTGCCTCCTTGCGCGCGCGCTGCTCTGAGTCTTCCTTGTCCATTCGCCCCCGGAAAGCTTCGTTTGGTGTCACTGGCGGCACCGGAGATCGGTGCCTCACTAGGGCGAAACTGAACTCACCGCCCAAGCAAGTCAATCCACATATGAAGCTATAATTGCATATATGGAATTATAGGCCTAAAGAGTGTGCGATGACGCCAGGCAAGTTGGAGCAAGCCGTGACGGCGCATTCGATGATCACTCGCCGGCTGCGCTTTGAGGATGAATTGGCCCGACGCATTGGCGACATGCTCGACCTCGCGGATTCTCCCTACGAGCCGGGCCAGCCAATCCCGGTCGGCTGGCACTTTCCCTTGCTCGGCTGCGAAACGGCTCGGCAGGACTTGCGGTCAGACGGCTTCCCCGGGCTTGGCGTTCCGATGCCCGATCTTGGCATGCCGCGCTCTGTCGCCGCTGGGCGGACCGTGCGCTTCGACCGGCCCCTTCTCTTCGGCGCGCCTCTGACGCGCAAAAGCGCGATTGCTTCGATCAAGCACAAGGACGGCGCCGCCGGCCCGCTGGCAATCGTCACGGTCGCGCACGAGATTGCGGAAGCTACGTCCGCAGGGGATCAACCGCCGGCCATTTACGAGGAGCAGACCTACATGCTGCTCGCCTCGCCCTACGCCGACCGCGGCGGGGCCGACCCGCCCGTCGCGTTGCCGGCCAATGTGGTCAGGACGATCACGCCGGACGATACGCTGCTGTTCCAGTTCTCGGCGCTGAGCTTCAACTCGCACAGGATCCACCTCGATCGTGACTACGCCCGCAACGTCGAAGGATACCCCGACCTTGTCGTGAATGGCGGAATCGTGACGTTGCTGATGACCGAAATTGTGCGGTGCGACTTCGGGCGGACAATCCGCTCGCTCACGCTGCGCAACACGGCGCCGCTGTTCTGCAACCGGCCGATCAGTTTCGTTGCCGACGAGTTGGCCACGGGCCTGCGGATTGCCGCGCTTGACCACAATGGGCACCTCGCCGCCGAAATGGAAGTCGTCACCGATGAGCTTTGAACCCCTTGGCGGCATGCGGGTCCTCGATCTGACGAGCGTGGTCGTCGGCCCCGTCTGCACCGCCCGCCTGGCGCAATACGGGGCGGAGGTCGTCAAGCTGGAAAGCCCGGAAGGCGATCTCATGCGCGGGCTTGGCGGGCAATCGCCGACCGGGCAGCATTCGGGCACATACCTCCACCTCAACCGCGGCAAGCGGAACATCTGCTGCGACCTCAAGAAGGAAGGTGCCCGCGAAATTCTCGACCGTGTTGTCGAGTCCGCCGACATCATCGTCGCCAACATGCGCCCCGACGCCTTGCGACGCCTCGGACTCGATCACGAGACGATCTTGGCCGCGCACCCTGACAAGATCTACTGCCTTATCACCGGCTACGGCCTCGGCGGACCTTATGCGGGGTTTCCGACATACGACAGCGTGATCCAGGCCGCGTCGGGGATCCCAGGCCTGATGGCCGTGCGCGACGGCGAACCAAATTACGTGCCAATGGTGATCGGCGACCATGTCGTTGGCGAAATCGCGGCGGGTGCGATCCTGGCGGGTGTCGTCAAGAAATCGCGATCGGGCGAGGGTACCTTCATCGAGGTCCCGATGTTCGAAACGATGGCGGCCTTCGTACTGCAGGAACATCTGGCGCAGCACAGCTTTGTCCCGCCCGTCGGTCCGGCTGGCGACCAGCGCTTGCTGAGCCCGCACAACCGGCCTGTCAAAACCAGCGATGGCTGGATCGCGTTTACGGTCAACACCGACAAGCAGGTGGCCGCATTCCTCGACGCGAGCGGGAAAAGCGAGCTGAAGGTCGACCTCCGCTTCACCAGCGTGGCCGCGCGGGCGCAGAACGTGCGCGAATGGTTCGAAATCCGCGGCGCCCCCCTGACCTCGCAAACCACAGCCGAGTGGCTCGAAGTGTTCCGCGCGGCGGATATCGCGGCCATGCCCTGCCACACGATCGAATCGCTCCGCAACGACGAGCACCTGACCGCGGTCGAGATGTTCGCAAGCGAGGAACACCCGTCCGAAGGCGAGACCATCGTGCTGCGCCCCTCGGTGAAGTTTGGCGGAGAAGCGATGAGCGCACTAGGATTTTCCCAGCCCAAGGGATGGGAGAATGCCGAAATCCTGAGCGAACTCGGCTTTGCTGCGGAAGAAATCGAGCGCTTGACCGCAAACGGCACGCTCGTCCTTGGTAAAGGCGCGAACCGGTGACCAAGCTTCTCGACGGCAAAGTATGCATCATCGCGGGCGCGGCAGCTCCCAAGGGTATAGGCTTGGCAACCGCACGCTTGTTCGCCGAGCACGGCGCGCGCCTTGTGCTTGCAGATATAACTGCGAGCGACGCCACGGCACTGGATTTTGCCTCGACCTTTGCCGACGATGGCCATCCCTCGCCGGACGTCATCGCGGTGACATGCGATATCAGCGACCGGCAGGACTGCGATCGGCTCGTCGCTGCGGCAGTCGAACACTTCGGAAGTCTCGATGTCGTCGTCAATTCGGCGGGGATCGTCGGATCGGGCCCAATGCTCGATATCGATACGGACACGCTCGACCGGATGATTGCGGTCAACCTGAAAGGGGCCTTCAACTTGTGCCAGGCCGCGCTGGAGGTGTTTGCGCAGCAGCACCGCGGGATTATCGTCAACATCGCCTCGCTCGCCGCGCAGCGCGGCGGCGGACTGGTCGGCGGTGCGCATTATGCTGCGTCGAAGGGCGGCGTGGTCAGCCTCACCCGATCCATCGCACGGGAATTCGGCCCGCTCGGCATCAGGGCCAACTCGATCTGCCCGGCGATGGCCCAGACCGGCATGCTGGACGGTCTGACGGAAGCGCAGATCGATGCGATCACGGCGGACATTCCGCTGAGACGGCTCGGAACGCCGCGCGATGTTGCAGGCGCGTGCCTGTATCTGGCCTCGGACCTGGCGAGCTTCGTTACGGGCTCTACGCTCGATGTAAACGGCGGTCTGCACATCCACTAGGGCCGGACTTCGCAGCCCGATCTACCGACCGGCCGCCAGCGTCTCCTGTCGGTTGCCCAAAGCCCTCTGACGCTCAGTGTGGAGAACGCTAGTGAACTTCAGCAGCGAGCCGAACTCAAGCACCCCGGATGCGGAATCGCTGGCTTCCGCAAGGCAGTGGCAGGTCGCCTTGCTCTGCGCGCTTGTCGCGGTCTGCGACGGCTTCGATACCCAGGCGATCGCCTTCGTCGCACCGGTTATTTCAAAGCAATGGGGCGTGGCCCCCAACCAGTTCGGATCGGTGTTTTCGGCCGGGCTGGTCGGTCTCGCGCTGGGAGCTTTCCTGCTCGGCAGTGCGGCTGACCGGCTGGGCCGGAAAACCGTCATCCTGTTCTGCGTCGCCTTGTTCAGCATTTCGTCTATCCTTACCACACGATCGTCGAGCATGACCGAGCTGGCCGTGTGGCGCGTCGTGACGGGCCTCGGGCTCGGCGGCGTCCTGCCGAACCTGATTGCCCTGACCAACGAAATCGCCCACGCCAAGCACAAGAACTCACTGGTCATGCTGATGTTCTGCGGATTTCCCGTCGGCGCGACGATCGGCGGACTGGTCTCCGCCCCGCTGATCGGGGCTGCGGGCTGGAGCGGCGTCTTCGTTCTCGGCGGTGTGATCCCGCTATGCTTGCTGCCGTTCCTCTTCCGCTTTCTGCCGGAATCGGCCAGGAAAAGCAGCGACACCGTGCCCGCTGCCGGCTCCGCTCCCGCTCCCACGGCAGAAGCGGGCATCGCCAGGCTCTTCGGTGAAGGCCGCACCGTTCCCACGCTGCTGCTGTGGGCCGCGTTCTTTTCCAACCTCCTGGTGATGTATTTCCTGGTCAATTGGCTACCGTCGCTGCTGAGCCTCATTGGGTCGTCACTGTCGGTCGCCACGCTTTCGACCGCGGTTCTCAACCTTGGCGGTGTCGGCGGCGCCTTGCTGCTTTCGCGCGTCGTCAATGGACCCCATGCGCTGTCGGTGCTCGCCTTTGGGTATCTCGTTGGGGCGATCGCCTTGGTGATGATTGCCCGCGCCGATGGCAATATCGCGATCATGCTGAGCGGCGCCGCGCTGGCCGGGGCGGTCGTCGTTGGCGGACAGATCGCGATGAACGCCGTGACGGCCTCGTTCTATCCATCCGACATCCGCTCGACGGGCGTTGGCTGGGCGCTTGGGGTCGGCCGGATCGGTTCAATCGCGGGTCCGCTTTTGGGCGGAGCTTTGATGAAGGCGGGCTGGCAAGGGACCTCGCCGGTGCTGATCGCGATTCTTCCGATGATCATCACCGCCGCCGCACTGGTCGCCCTCAAGCGTTTCTTTAAAACTGAATCCAGTTCATCAGGCTGAAGACTCCCATTCCGGCTAGCCAAGCGAAATATCGCGCAGGTGGGTGAATGCGGAGGCAAGCACAGGTTGGCTTGCCTCCAACATCAATCAAAGCTTCGCGAACACGTTTGGCTGGTGGACTTCGATGCAGTGGCCATCGGGGTCATGCAGGAAGACCTGGTACCACCCGGGAATGGCCCAGCAGCCATAGTCAGAATAGCGGATGCCGAGCTCGTCGCACCGGCGCATGAAGCCCTTGATGTCGTCCGTGCGGAAACAGAAGTGGCCGTGTCCCATCGGATTGACCGCCTGCTTCATCTTGAACCCGGTATCCAGGTCACGCTCGGCCCAATGAAACTCGATGTCCCCGTCCGTGAGAAAGTCCACTTTGCCCGTGTACGCCCGGTCATCCCGCTCTCGGCTGATCACGGTATGCTCATCGTCCGTGATCGCGCCCAATTCGAATAACGTTTTGTAGAAACCCGTCAGCCTCGGAAGATTGTCGGTGCAAAGATTCATATGATGAAACTTGAACTTCACTTCATGACTCCTTCGTAAATCACTTGCTTGTACCCGGCCGAGAGCTGAAATTAGCCTCTTGCTGATCACTTGCCATTCAACGTCACGCGCCAGGCCAGATGGAGCCGAATCGCCAGCGCGACTTGGCAAGGCCACAGTCGCCTTAGGACAGACCCGACAGATTTGAAATCAAAATATCATATATACACTTATTCATGTATATATGAATTAGCTGCTCCGTTCAGATCGAAGTTTCGTCCGGTTGAGGGGTCAGGTGCTGTCGCCGCCGACAAGAGCGATCAGTGACCAGCACTTGGGCATCGAGAGGGTGAGATCGATACCCGTCCGGTGGGCGTGGGATTGGCCGCCGACGTGATCCCCCGTGGAAAGTTCGCCACGCAGCAGAGTCTCGAAGACTTGTGGATTGACCTCGCCCTCGAGGCCGAACTTGCTCACTGGTCGAAGCGGCGACTTAGCCGCCGAGGATTTGCAGACCCGCATCAAGCGACACGACTTCGGCATACTTGGTCTGCAAATCGAACAAATTGGATTCGTGAGGCGCTGGATGGCGGTCGGCGCATGCCTCACGCACGACGAATGGGGCGAAGCCGTGCTGGAGCGCGTCGAGCGCGGTTGCACGAACGCAGCCCGAGGTCGAGAAGCCGCCTATGACCACGGTGTCGATTTTCATGCCATTCAGATATTCGGTAAGCTCGGTGCCGAAGAAAGCCGATGGGTACTGCTTGGTGACTACCATTTCCCTCTTCTGCGGTAGGAGCGCGGCTGGAAATTCGCCTAGTCGCGAGCCCTCATCGAACACTTTCAGGACAGGCGTCTTCTTGTAAAATAACCCCCCGTTCGCTCCGCCGGGCGTATAGCTGACCCGGGTAAACACCACCGGCGCCGAGCTTGCTCGCGCCGCCGCGAGCAGGCGCGCCGCGGCCTCGGCCGCCGCCGCCGCGGTGGCGCAATAAAGCGGCGATTTGGGCGCGAGGTACGCATCGACCATATCGACCAGGATCAGCGCGGCGCGCTTGCCCGGGACCAGCCGCCCGTCGAACACCCCGACATAACTTTCGCTCGCATCGGTCACGCTCAGATCGTCCCGGCGGCAGCCAGAGCGGCCAACTCGGCATCGTCGATGCCCAACAATTCGGTATAAATCTGCGAATTGTGCTGCCCGACCCGCGACGGCGCCGGGGTGCGGACGGTCGATGGAGTTTTGGACAAACGGGGAAAGGCGTTCTGCATCTTGAGCTTGCCGAACCGCTCGGTTTCCACTTCGATGATCGCCTGGCGTGCCTGGAAGTGCGGGTCTGCGATCATTTCGGGCGCACGATAGACCCGCCCCGCTGGGATCGAGTGCGCGATCATCAGCGTGTCGAGCTCAGCGACGGTCAGAGTCCGGGTCCATGCGTCGATGATCCCGTCGAGCTCGCGCTGGTGGCGCCCGCGCGCCAAGTGCGTGGCATAGCGAGGGTCGTCGGCCAGCTCGGGTCGGCCCATTGCCCGCGCCAAGCGCCGAAAGATGGCGTCGTTGTTCGCCCCGATCATGTATTCGCCGTCGCAGCAGGCATAGACGTTCGAGGGCGCGATTCCGGGCAGGATCGAGCCCGAGCGTTCGCGGATCACCCCGCCGTGATCGTATTCGGGAACAAGGCCTTCCATCACCTGGAGTACGCTTTCGTACAACGCTGCATCGACCACCTGGCCCTTGCCCGTTCGGTTGCGGACATGGAGGGCGGCGAGCACACCCATGCAGCCGTACGTGGCGGTAAGGGTATCCCCGATGGATACCCCCATCCGGCTGGGCGGCCGGTCGGGTTCGCCGACGATGTATCGCCAGCCGCCCATCGCCTCGCCGATTCCGCCGAACCCGGCGCGATCCGAGTAGGGGCCGGTCTGGCCATAGCCTGACATCCGCGCGACGATCAGGAGCGGGTTATCCGCCTGGAGATCGGCAGGGGCGAGGCCCCATTTCTCAAGTGTGCCGGGCTTGAAGTTCTCGATCAGGACGTCGGCGGAGGCAATCAGGCGCCGTGCGAGCGCCTGGCCTTCGGGTAACCGCAGATTGAGCGAGACCGACTTTTTGTTGCGGGCGATCACTTCCCACTGGACCTTTTCCTCGCCCTGCCCCCAAAGTCGCATCGGATCACCGACGCCAGGCGGCTCCACCTTGATTACTTCCGCGCCCATGTCGCCGAGCAGCTGGCCGCAAAACGGACCGGCGAGCAGCTGCCCCATCTCGACCACGCGGATGTCGCTGAGCGCCCCCTGGTTGTCCATGGACCTACTCCGCCGCCTCGAGATGCGGCCATAGGGGCTGCAGTGGTGCGGGCAGCCCGGTCTCGGCCTCGCAGGTCTCGCGCAGGCTCGCCATACCGGGACCGAAGTCGAACAAGGCGGTCTCGCCGCGCTCGCGCTGCATGGCGGCACGCAAGGACGAGGTCTCGCCCGCGTCAATCGCACCCTTCGCATCGGCGACCACGCCATAGGCGCGCGCGCCTGGCGGGGTGACGAGGCCCTGCAGGATCTCCTTAGCCACCAGCGCCGGATCTCGCGCCAGCGGGTCGCCCCAGCCGCCGCCTCCCCAGGTGATGTAGTGAAGCTGGTCCCCGGCGCGGATTTCGACGTCCTCGACTTTGTTGCCGACGATCTCGGTGCTGCCATCGGCACGTTCGAGCACCTTGCGCGCGCGCTTGCCGGGCTGCCCACCATTTACCCCCCACGGCGGCACGAACCAGCGGTCGTCATGGATCGCGATATGCCCGTCGGCGAGGAAACGGTAGGTCATGTGGATGCCGTTGCCGCCGCGATGAAGCCCCGCCCCACCGCTGTCGGGTTCGGTCTCGTAGCGCTCGATGCGCAGCGGGAAGTAGCGCTCGAGGAATTCGTTGGGGACGTTGGTGAAGCCCGGCCACAGCGAATGCCCGTCGGGCCCGTCGCCCAACGGACGACCGGGAATGCCGCCGAAACCGATCTGGAACAGCTGGAACCATTCACCTTGCTTGCCGGGGCGATTGTCGTTGCCGGAATAGAACAGGTGCGGCGAGGAACTGAACCCTGCCGCGTTGAGGAATTCAGGAGTTTTCTGGCCGAGAAGCCCTCCGAGAATATCGAAGATTCGCCCTAGCGCATGCGTCCGCCCCGAAAGCGCGGCGGGGAATTTCGGCTTGAGCAGCGATCCTTCGGGGATGCGCACCTCGATCAGGTCATAGAACCCATCGTTGAACAGGATCTGCGGGTCGAAGACCATGATCATGTAGATGCCGAAGAACATCTTGAACATGTTCTCGTTGAGATAGAAGTTGATCGAGGCCGCGCTTTGCGGGTCGGTCCCGGCGAAATCGAGAATTACCTTGCCATCCTCGCGCCACATCGTGCAGCGAATCTTATAGGGGCCAAACCCCATCCCGTCGTCGCAGATGTAGTCCTCGAAGCTGACCGGTTCCTCCGCCACGGCCTGCCCGATCAGCGCCTTCATCGCGCGATGGTTGCGCGCAAGCAGTTCCTGCGTAGCCGACACGTAGACGTCATCGCCAAAGCGCCCCGCCATCTCGACCACACGCCTTGCAGCGACGCGGCACGCGGCGATCAGCGCGTTGAGATCGGCTTGGCACCAGTCGGGCTTGCGTGTCTGGTGCATAACCAACTTCATCAGGTCTTCGTTGAACTCACCTTTGCGCCACAGCTTGACCGGCGGGATGCGCACGCCTTCCTCGAAGATCGAGTGCGCCTTGATCGGCATCGAGCCGACGACCTTGCCGCCGATGTCCGATTGGTGGCCGAACATCGCGGTGTAGGCTAGCAGGCGACCATCCTTGAACACCGGCAGCAGCACCAGCCAGTCGTTCGAATGGCTGATCGCGCCTTCGCACGAATAGGGATCGGACAGGAGAAACATGTCCCCGTCCTCGATCGTCCCGTTATAGCCGCGCAGGAAGCCGTCGATGAAGCTGCCGAACTGCCCGACGATCATCTTGCCAGCGGGGTCGGATATCAGGGGAAAAGCGTCGCCCTGTTCGCGGATGCCCGGTGACATCGCGGTTCGCACCAGGGTGGCGTCCATCTCGATCCGAGCGTTGCGCAGCGCGTTCTCGATGATGTCGAGGGTGACCGGGTCGATGGCCACCCTGACAAACGGGACGGCGTTGGTTTCGACGATGGTTGCAGGCATGGTTTCAGCTCCGCTCAGGCCAAAGTGATCAGGATATTGCCGACCATGTCGACCGTGGCCACGCAGCCGCCTTCGATCAGCGTGGTTGCATCCATTTCGGTCACGATTGCCGGACCCGCGATGACGTCGCCCTGGCGCAGTTTCGTCCGGTCATAGATGACCGCCGCCTGCTCGCGCCCGCCCATCCAAAGGGAGTGGTCTCGGACCTTCGCCGCGGCGGGATTGCCGTCGCCTCTGCGCAATTCGACGGCTGGCAGTTGCGGCGCTTCGCCCAGTGCCACTGCCCGCAAATTGACGATCTCATGGGGGGTATCCATGTTGAAAGTGAACAGGCGGCGGTGCTCTTCGTCGAACCGCGCCGTGATCCCCCCCAGCCCGGCTTGGCGCAGCGTCGCCTGGTCGATCGTCAGCGGCACCTCGAAGGCCTGCCCGGCATAGCGTACATCGACTTCAAATTGCGAGACGATGCTCGCCTCGGGCACGCCGTCGGTGACCAGCTCGGCGCGGGTCTGGCGGTTCATCTCGTCGAGCACCATCACCAGCTCGTCGGCATCCGTCTCGCTCGCCAGGCGGCTGAAGCTGCGCGCGGTTTCGGTGCGCATACGAGTGGTCGCATCGCCCAGCGCGCACAGCACTCCGGGTGAGACCGGGCTGATCGCAGGCCAGCTCCCCATCAGACGGGCCACCGCATTGACGTGGAGCGGCCCCGCTCCACCAAAACCCATCAGCGCGAAGTGGCGCGGATCGTAGCCCTGCTGGACCGAAATCATCCGCAGCGCGCCGAACATGTTCTCGTTGACGATATCTATAATCCCTCGCGCCGCGGCCATCAGGTCGATCCCCAGCGCATCGGCAATGGTCTGGACCGCGCTGCGCGCCGCCTCGCGATCAAGCTTGAACGAACCGCCGAGCAGATCTTCGGGAAGATAGCCCAGGACGACGTTGGCGTCGGTCACCGTGGGCTGGGTCCCGCCTTTTCCGTAAGCAACCGGCCCCGGCACCGCGCCCGCCGACTGCGGGCCGACGCGCAGGGCACCGGTCAGTTCGGGGACATACGCGATCGAGCCGCCGCCAGCGCCCACGGTTTTGACGTCGAGCGACGAGGCGCGCACCGAAAGGTGCCCGACCTCGGTGGTCCGCACCCGCCGCGGCTCGAGGTTCTCTATGAGCGCCACGTCGGTCGATGTGCCGCCGACGTCAAGCGTGAGGATGTTCTGGAATCCGGCGTTCTTCGCCACCCACAACGCTCCGGTCACCCCGCCGGCAGGCCCGGACATAAGGATGTTGACCGGGTGTTCCTCGGCCTTCTCGGCACTCATCAAGCCGCCGTCCGAACGCAACAGTGACAGCTTGCCCGTGAACCGCGCCTCGTGGAGCTGGCGGCGGAGGTTGGAGACGTACTTGCCCACTACCGGGCGCACCGCAGCGTTGGCGACAGTAGACAGCGTGCGCTCGTACTCCTGCATTTCCGGCAAAACCTCGTGGCTCAGCGACACCGGAATATCCCCCATCGTCTCGCGCGCGATTTCGCCGATCCGGGCTTCGTGCGCGCCGCTGGCATAGGCGTTCATCAGGCTGACGGTGATCGCCTCAACCCCCTTGTCCTTCAACCCCCGGAGCGCGGCGCGGACTTCGCCCTCGTCGAGCGGGCGGACTTCGTTGCCGTCGGCGTCCATGCGCCCCTTGACCGTGACGGTATCTTCCAGTGAAGCGAGGGGTTGGGGCTTGGGCCAAATGATCCATGCCGCCAGCCCGCCGGGCACGAAACTGCGCGCGATCTGCATGATGTCGCGATAGCCTTCGGTGACGATCAGCCCGACCCGCGCGCCCTTGCCTTCGAGCACCGCATTGGTGGCGACGGTGGTGCCGTGGAGGAAATATTCGATGGCCTCGGGATCGACTGCTGCTTCGGCGGTGATCGCGCGCACCCCGGTAAGGACGCCCTGCGAACTGTCATGCGGGGTCGAGGGTGTCTTGTGCCGCCAGAACAGTCCGCTGGCGGTGTCGAACAGCAGCAGATCGGTAAATGTGCCGCCAACATCGACACCCAGACGATACCCCATCAGGCGACTTCCCTCTTGTGTTGTTTAGGTTGCGGCGGAAACGACCGCGCCTTGGCGACCATCGCGGGGAGCTGCTTGCCCATGACCCCGGCCAGCCAATGATTGGCCTCGATCAACAAGGCGAGGTCGAAACCAGTCGCGATTCCCGCGCGTCCGAGCATATACACAACGTCTTCGGTGGCGACATTGCCCGCCGCTCCCGGCGCAAACGGACAGCCGCCCAGCCCGCCCAGCGAGGCATCGACGATCCGCGCCCCGGCTTGTACCGCTGCCCAGACGTTGGCGAGGCCGGTGCCGCGGGTGTTGTGGAAATGAACCCGCACCGGGATCGGCGCGATGACTTCGATGACGCGAGTCACGAGCCGGTGGACGTGCGCCGGGTCGGCGACGCCGATGGTGTCGGCCAGCGCGATTTCGATCGGGTCAGCCAGAGCCAGCGCCGCTGCCATGGCGATTACGCGATCCTCGCCAACCTCGCCCTCGAACGGGCAACCGAATGCGGCGGAGATGGTGCACTGTGCGCTGAGTCCCACGCTGCGCCCGAATGCGACGATCTCTCTGGCAATCTCTACCGACCCGTCGCTGGTCTGCCCCTGGTTAGCCATCGCGAACTGGTCGGTGGCGACCGAGACGGTGCCAAGTTGGTCGATCCTGCCGGTGGCAACCGCGCGCTCGGCCCCCCGGCGGTTCATCACGAGGCCGACATAAGTCACGTCGCCGCGCCGCGGCAGCCCGACGCAGACCGCTTCGGCATCGGCCATCTGCGGCACCGCGCGGGGATTGACGAAACTCGCCACCTCGATCCGCCGCGCTCCCGCCGCAAGCGAGCGGTCGATCAGCTCAAGCTTGTCGGCAGTCGAGACCAGTCGCGCTTCGTTCTGCAAACCATCGCGCGGGCCGACTTCGACCATCTCGATGGAATTTGTACACAAATTGGTCATGATACCTTGGTCAACCATGCGCTAGCTGCCGATCAATGACCGCAAGCCCCGTATGAGCATCGGCGTATGCGTGATAGGCGCGGCGGATGTGGGCGGCCATCACCGCCTCAGCCCAGGGTCCGTCGCGCCGGGCGAACGCGGCGAGCAATTCGTCATGCTCGCCGAACGAGCGCAACAGCGCCTCGCGACCATAGTGATGTGCGGTGCGCCAGATCACCGGCTGCTCGATCAAGGTGCCGAGCAGCGCCGCCAGTCGAGGCGAAGCGGCAGCCTGGAGGATGATCGCGTGAAACTCCCGATTGCCTTCGAGAAACCCCTCGACATCGGGCGGACTTGCCCGCACCGCCGCGCCGATCACCCGGTTCGCTTCGCGCAGCCGCTTGATCTGCGGATCGGTCATCCGTTCGGCAGCACGCCGCGCGGCATGGCCCTCGAGCATTGCCCGCAACTCGAACGCGTCGCCGACATCGTCGAGCGACCAGTCCGCCACGAAGGTCCGCTGGGTGCCGCTGCGCTTGACCAGAAGCTCGCCTTCGAGCCGCCGCAGCGCATCGCGGATTGGAGTGCGTGAAACCCCACAGCGTTCGGCCAGCGCCTCTTCGCCGAGCTGTGCCCCGGCAGGCAGCGCGCCCGACAGGATCATCGCCCGGATCTGGCTGTAGGCACGCTCTGAAGCTTTCGACATGGAATGACCAATCCGGGGTTGACTGCTCTACTTTGTATACAATACACCCTGCCCAACACAACCGGGCAATTTGTCCGACTGGCGGATAGCAGCATCGCTCATGCCTGACGAAACGCGGATCGCCGAAAATCGGCTCGCTGAAAAGCGGATCAAGGTGATCGTGCCGATCCCGATGGATGCCGCAGGCGTTGCCAACCGCGCCGAACAATTGCCGCCCGAATTCGTCGCGCCCGGCTTCCGGCCCGAATTCGCCGCGGTGAAATGGGGTGCGGCACTCGGCGACAGCTATCACGACATGCTGCTGATGGACTGGACGGTCTTCCAAGCCGGGATCGACGCCGAGTCCGAGGGCTATGCCGGGGTTCTGATCGACACCGTCAGCGATTCCGGGTTGCGCGCGTTGCGTTCGCGGCTGACGATCCCGGTGGTCGGGCCGGGCGAGGCGGCGTTTGCTACCGCGATGATGCTGGGCAAGAAATTCACCGTGCTGACGATGTGGCAACAATGGTTCCCGCTCTATGAGAAAGCTCTGACCGAATATGGCTGGTGGAGCCGCTGCGCCTCGCTGCGCTCGATCGACACCCGCCCCGACGTGACCGAGCTGCTCGCGGGCAAGGAAGAGGTGATCTTCGCCAAGCTCAAGGCCGAGGCCGAAAAGGCCATCAGCGAGGACGGCGCAGACGTGATCGTGCTCGGCTCGACCACGATGCACCAGTCGGCGCGATTTCTGGCGGAGAACCTGCCGATCCCGGTGCTCAACCCCGGCCAGGTCGCGTGGAAGCAGCTGGAACTGCTGATCGGCCTTGGACTTACGCATTCCAAAAAAGCATTCCCCTCGCCCGAAGTGGGCAAGGACGGGGACATCCTCAAGGGCTGGTCATGACTGCGTGGAGCGAAGGCGGAGTAGGGCAGATCGCACTGCCCTATCCATTTTACATAGACATTGTGACCAAGCGATACTTCGACGGAGTCGATAACAAGAATTTGGCGCAAGTATTGAACTGTTTCAGCGAAGACGCGGTGCTGACCGAGGTCACCTCTGGCACAGTCCACACCGGGCGCGACGCGGGCATCCGGGCAATGTTCGAGAGACTGTTCGCCGACTTCTCGAACATCTGGCACGGCAACTTCGTCCACACCGCCGACCCGGAAAGCAATGCAGTCTGCTCGCAGTTCACCGTGCTGATTACGCCGCACGGAGGCGAGGAACTGCGCTACGAGAACTGCAACCGCTTCTACCTGAAAGACCGGCTGTTCCACCGGGTCTACGTCTATATGAGCGGCGATAACCTGCTCCAGCCAGGGGACGCCTGATGCAGTACGAACCCGGTCCGCCCCGCGCCGCGCTGATTGATCTCGCCACCCGACGGTACTTCGCCAGCGTCGATGCCAAGAACCTCGACGCCACCCTTGCCTGCTTCCACGACGAAGCGCTGTTCTGTGTCCAGACTGCCTTCACCCGCCACAGCGGCAAGCCCGAGCTGAAGCGGATGTTCGAGGATTTCTTCGCCACCTGGCAAACGATCGCCCACCGCGACTTCACCTGCACAGTGGACGAGGCGAACGGGCGGATCACAGCCTGCTTCGAAGCCGTGCTGACCGGCCACGACGGCAGCGTCACGCGGCTTAACAACACCAACTTCTGGCGGGTCCGCGACGGCAAGTTCCAGGAAGTCTACGTTTACATGAGCGGGGAGAACCCGCTGGTCTGAGTTTCAAAGGATTTTCAGCGGACCAGGCGGGAACACCTGCTGGTTCGGCCATCACGAGAGAGGGGTTTCGACGATGAACACTACGATCAGGCTCGGCTCGGCAGCCTCACTGTTTGCCTTGTTGGCCGCGACTCAGTCCGCATTCGCGCAATCGACGAGCCAAGCCGCGGAGGCGACCGCGAGCGAAGACGACAGCGCGATCATCGTCACCGCTCGGCGACAGCAGGAGCGCCTCCAGGACGTTCCCGCTTCGGTCGCTGTGCTCACTGCAACCACGCTGGAGCGAACCGGTGCCAACAGCGCCGCCGATTTCGCCCAGCTCACCCCCGGCGTAACGATCGTCACCGGCACTGCCGAGGCGGGCGACACCCAGGTCAACATCCGCGGAATCAACGGCGCGCGCGATGCGGAAAGCTCGATCGCGCTGGTGGTCGATGGCATCCTCAAGACCAACACCGCTCAATTGAACCAGGTACAGGGTACGCTGCGCCAGGTCGAAATCCTCAAAGGTCCCCAAGGCGCGCTCTACGGCCGCAACGCCGCGGCCGGCGCGCTGGTGTTGACCACGCTCAAGCCCGGCGACGCTTTCGAAGGCGCGGCGAAAGTCTCCTATGCCGAGAAAAACACCGTCGAGGCCTCGGCGCACATCGCCGGGCCGCTCGGCGCAGGCGCAGGCTTCGTCCTCTCGGGCTACTATCGGACCACCGACGGGCACTACCGCAACCTGCTGACGAGCAAGAAGACCGTCGACGACGCCGAGGACTTCGCGGTCGATGGGCGGCTGGTGTTCGAGTCCGGGCCCGACACCGAAATTGACGCCAAGGCGCGCTATGCCCGGTTCCGCGGCGCCTCGATCAACTTCAACGCTTCGTTTCACCTGCCCAACTTCGCCGCGGTCAACCCGGCGTTCTACGAAGATATCGACGACCACCGCTTCCGCTACTACTCGAATATCCGCCCGACCAACGACCAGGACAGCTACGACTTCTCGGTAAAGCTTGAGCACGGGTTCGACACGATGAAGTTGGTCGCCTGGGTGCTTTATTCGGATGTCGACCAGAATCTCGTCGCCGACGGCACCTCGGCCGATTTCGCGCGCTATATCAGTGCGGCCAACCCCGCGGGGGGCGCGGCGGTCGCCCGCTGCTTCTCCTCGACCGCAGCCCTCACCGGCTTCCCAGTCAACCAGCCTGGCTTCATCGGCCAAATCCCGGTGCCATTCATCTTCGCCCCCGCCACCGGATCGACCTTCGGCCCCTATAGCCCGACCACCTGCGACGGCACCCAGTACCAGGAGCGCGAACAGCGCGACATCAGCGCCGAAGTCCGCTTGGTTTCCGACGGCGACGGCCCGCTGAGCTGGCAGCTGGGAGCCTACTACCTCAACATCGACCGCAAGGTTGGGGTCAGCTTGGGCGCCGACACCGGCGCGGGGACTATCCGCAACCTCTACAATCCGCCGTCGAGCGCCAACCCGACCTCGCTGTTGCTGGCCGACAAGTTCAAGACCCAGGTCTATGCCGCATTCGCTTCGACCGAGTACAAGCCGAGCGAGGAGTTTACTGCGGGTCTCGCGCTGCGCTACGACATCGAGGACCGCAAGACCCGCAGCCTCGTTCCCACCGCCACCGATCCGTTTACCGGCGGCCCGATCAACCCCGGCCAGGCGTTCGGCCCGATCACCCCCAAAAGCGCGACCTTCAAGCAGCTTCAGCCCAAAGTGACGCTGAGCTGGCGTCCGACGCCCGATCTCAACATCTACGGCAACTGGGGGATCGGCTTCAAATCGGGCGGATTCAACAATCAGGGTGCCTCGACTATCATTGACCAGAACTTCAACCAGTTCATCAATGCCGGTGTGACGATCGCGGACCAGTATCGCAAGGAACGGTCGAGCGCGTTCGAGGCGGGGATCAAGGGCTCGCTGCTCGACAACCGGGTGACCTTCGATCTTGCCGGTTACTACACCCGGATCAATGATATGCAGTTCTTCGAATTCTTCGTGGGCAGCTTCGGCCTGCTGCGCGTGGTCTCGAACATCGACAAGGTCGAGGTGAAAGGCGCCGAGCTCAACGTCGGCGCGAAGATCGTCGATGGGTGGAAGCTGTTCGGCGCGGTCAACGTGACCGATAGCGAGATCAAGAAAAACCGTTCGCGGCCCTACACTGTCGGCAACAAGTCACCCTACACTGCCGATTACACTATCAATCTGGGCAGCGAAATGAACGCCCCCCTGACCGATACGATCGACCTGATCGTGCGCGCCGACTATCGGATAACCGGCCCGACCTGGTTCCACACCGTCCAGAACCAGGAGCGTCCGACTTTGTTCAGTGGGCTGCTGCCGATCTCGGCCCTCGCCTTGCCGGCGTTCGTCGGCAATGCCCGCTTCGATGTCGCCCGGCGTGGCGCGTTCGGGGTGCTCGATCTGCGCGCGGGGCTCGATTTCGGGCAGTTCACCATCGCGGCATTCGCCAACAACATGCTCGACCGCAGGTATGTAGCCGAAGCGATCCCGGCGATCGAATTCGGCGGTTCGTTCATCTCGCCCGGCGCGCGTCGGCTCGCCGGAGTCGAAGTCGGGGCGAAGTTCTAGGAGCGATCCGGAGTTGATTTCTAGCTGGTCTCTGGCTGCCGCTGGAAGAACTTCAGCCGGTTACCTCCAGCACCATGTTGGTCGGAGTCTCTGCCGCGCGGCGGACCTGGGCGAAGCCCGCCTCCCGGCAGACTTGCGCCAGCCGTTTCTCGCCCGCCTGAGCGCCTAGTCCGAGCCCAACTTCCTGCGACAGGGAGTTGGGGGTGCAGATCGTGCACGAGGCTGCGTAAAATATCTGCCCAAGTGGGTGCATGTTCTCGGCCATCGAGTCCCCCGCCAGTGGCTCGACCAGCATGAACGTGCCGCCGGGCGCGAGCGTCTCGCGGATGTGGCGCGCTGCGCCTACGGGGTCGCCCATATCGTGCAGGGCATCGAACATGCAGACAAAATCGAAGCCGTCTCCAGCGAAGTCCTGAGCCTTGGCCACCTGGAATTCGACATTGGTCACACCTGCGGCCGCGGCCTTCATTTTCGCTTCTTCGATCGAGGGCGCGTGGAAGTCGATGCCGTGGATCGTCGAGTTCGGATAGGCCTGCGCCAGCAGCACGGTCGAGGAGCCGTGTCCGCAGCCGATGTCGGCGACTTTCGCGCCGGCCTCGAGCTTGGCCTCTACTCCTGCAAGCGCGGGAATCCAGTTGTCGACCAGATTTGCCTGATAGCCCGGACGGAAGAATCGGTCGGTGCCGCAGAACAGGCATTGGGGGTGATCGCCCCAAGGGCGTCCCTTGCCGGTCTTAAATGTCTCGGTTGCCTTTTCATGCCCGGCGAACTGCGAAACGATGAGCTGGAAGAAGCCTTGCATGCACGCCGGCTGGCCCTCCCGCGTGAAGACCAGCGCCTGCTCGGGTGTGATTGAGAAGGTCTCATCCTCGGCGTGGTGCTGGACATACCCAGCGGCACAGACCGATCCGAGCCATTCGTGGAGATACTTCGAGTTGAGGCCGGTCTTTGCGGCGAGATCGTCGACCGTCAGCCGCCCGGCTCCGTCGAGCGCGCTGAACACTCCGGCCTGGTCGCCGAGATAAGCCATGAAGAGGCTAAGCGCGCCCGCGACATCGCCGATCACTTTGCCGACGAGGTCGTTCAGGACGGTTTCGTTGATTGTCTCGGTCATGGCATGCTCCGTTCGAATTGATGAGGCGATCTCATATAGGCCGGCCAGTCCAGGCGTGCGGCGGCGGTGCCGCATGCGCGCCAAAGTTTGAAGTTGCTGGCACGGCCGCTGGGTAAGCTTACCCCTTCACATTGGTCATGTCGGCTTCCCAGCGCGGCGAACCTAGTGATTATGCTCGGGCGGGGCGAAGAGGATTAACTCAACGCGCTCGTCCCCATCAACATAGGCATCGTGCCCTGGCGGTATCTCGAAAAAGTCACCTACAACGATGCGGGTTTCCACGTTAGTTTCGAGCATTCGAACGACAAGTTTGCCGCTCATGCAGTACCCGGTGTGATGCGTGGGACACGAGTCCGGGGAACCCAGCAGCGGCTTCTCATCCTTCTCCCACGTCCATCCAGGTTCGAAGACGGCGTGCATACCGATGTTTCCGTTGCACGTTCGAACGATCGAGATGCCACCTGCATCTTTCATGTCCAGTCGATCATCAGGCGCATCAAAACGGCGGGTCTGTATTTCTGCTGTCACTGTGCCTCTCCTCTGCGCGAACGCGAAGATTGTATGCTACGATATCTGGGGCATTGAAAGTGCCGTACCCATCCCGAGCACGCCGAAATCACCGAGTGGCTCGACGGCTATGACCCAGACGAACTGGATACCTTCCCGATCCAGATCGCCCTCGGCCGCATCGCCGCCCGCCGCAACGCCGCCGCAAAGCGCATCGTCAAACCGGCAAACGACTGATCGCTGTCAGTGCGGCCTTCACCGGATGGGTACAGATCAACGCCGAAGAGACATCGTGCCGCCGGCATACCTCGGCGACACAGGCTCCCGGCGAAAATGCCTCGGTCAGAATCCGCAGCTGCTCCTCATCGCTCCACCGCCGGCGGCGCTCAGGACCCGAAAACACCGTGATCTGGCCCATCGATCGCTCCTAGTGCACTCACAAGAGCACGCTTAAGAACGCTCGTTCACCCGCCCGGCAAGGCGGGGCTCGCCGGATGGATACACATTCAGCCCCCACAAGCTCATCTTACAGACAGGCTTTCTCCATCGACTGGCGCGCGAGCGCTGCCAGAGCCGGGAAGCTTGCAGCGCGGTCCTGTGCATAGGCAGATGCTGCCGTTCCGCGGATCACCCGCCCCTTAATGCCATGAAAGATGGCCGCGAGCCGAAAATAGTTGAACGCAACATAAAAGTCCCAACCGGGAATCGAACTGCGCCCGGTCCGGCGGCAGTAGGCTGCCACATATTCATCTTCGGACGGAATGTTGAGCGCATCCAGGCCGGTTCCGGCGAGCCCGGCGACGATATTGGGGGGCATCTGGTACATCATCGCGTGATAGGCGAAATCCGCCAGCGGATGGCCCAGCGTCGACAACTCCCAGTCGAGCACCGCGATCACGCGTGGCTCGCTGGGGTGAAAGATCATGTTGTCGCAGCGAAAATCGCCGTGGACGATGCTGGTTTCATCGCCATCGGGGATGTTCGCGGGCAGCCATTCGACGAACGCATCCATATCGTCGTTGCGCCCCGCGTCGGTGTCCTCAAGATACTGCCGTGACCAGCGGGCGATCTGGCGGGCGAAATAATTGCCCGGCTTGCCATAATCGTCAAGGCGGAGCGCCTGATAATCGATGCCGTGCAACTGCGCGATCACGGCATTCATCGCATCGAAATACGCAGAGCGTTCCGCGCGCGCCACGCCCGGGAAGGTCGCGTCCCAGAAGATGCGCCCCTCGACCATCTCCATCACATAAAACCAGCTGCCAATCACAGATTCGTCGGTGCACAATCCATAAACCTTGGCGACAGGAAAGCCGACGCCGCCTAGCGCTGTCAGCACCCGGGCTTCGCGATCGACCGCATGTGCGCCCTTCAGCACCTGGCCCGGTGGCTTGCGTCGCAACACGTAATTGCGCGCCGGGGTAGTCAGCTTGTAGGTCGGATTGGATTGTCCGCCATTGAATTGCTCGATCGTCATGGGCGGTTCAAAGCCTTCGACGTGTTTGGACATCCAGCGCGTCAACGCTGCCTCGTCGAACAGGTGGGCATCGCGCACGGCGCTTGTCCCGGCATTGGCATTCTGGCTCACGGCATCGCTCATGCCCGCGCCGCCCTCCAGTCGCGTTTGATTTTCTTGGCCAGGCTCCATTTATGCACTTCGGTCGGACCGTCGTAGATGCGAAAGGAGCGGACTTCTCGGAATACTTGCTCAACAATTGTATCAGTGGTCACTCCGGTGCCGCCCATAACCTGCACACAACGATCTGCAATCCTCATCAGCGATTCGCTAACCGCGACCTTGGTTATAGAACTTTCCGTCGTCCCCAACGCACCGGAGTCGAGTACATCGGCGCACCAGTCGATCATCAGTTCGGCCTGTTTCAAATCAATCAGGTTTTCAGCGAGCATGAAGCCAACTCCTTCATGATCAATCAGCGGCTTGCCGAACGCCTGCCTGCGGTTAGCATAGTCGGACGCGATCTCGTTCGCACGGATGCAGGCGCCAAGCCACCGCATGCAATGCGACAACCGCGCGGGAGCCAGCCGGGTTTGCGCATACAAAAAGCCTTCACCCGCCTGCCCCAGCATCTGATCAGCCGGAACGCGCAGATTTTCGATTGCAACCGTAGCGTGACCGCCGGGCATAGAACTGTCGATGGTGTTGGGAATGCTCTCGATACGGATTGCCGGATCGGGAAGATCGACAAGAAACATGCACGCCCCTTCATCGGCATTGGCCATGACAATGCCGACTTTCGCACCCAGAGCCCCGGTAATGAAAGCTTTCCGTCCGTTGATTACCCAATGGTTGCCATCGAGCTGACACCTTGTCTGCATCATCGACGGATCGGACCCCGCGCCGCCTTCTGCGGCCGGCTCGGTCATGAAAAAGGCTGACCGTGCCCTTCCGTCGATTAGCGGTTTCAGGAACTGTTTCTTCAGAGCGAGGCTACCGACCTTGCCCAAAAGGTACATATTACCCTCATCTGGCGCTGCCGTGTTGCAAGCCAGCGGGCCCAGGGGTGACAGCCCAGTCTTTTGCAAAACGATTGCCGTCTCGCGTTGAGACAGGTGTCGACCGTCGTCTAGGATGTGGGGCGTCAAAACTCCAGCTGCGCGCGCTTTCTCCCTCATCTCGGCGACCAGTTCATCTGTCGGGCAATCGTGGTGGTCCCTGCGCGGATCCCTCTCGTAAGGCACGATTTCGTCGCGCACGAACTGCTCAACCCGCGCGCCAATTGCGGCCGCGTTCTGCATGCCAATACCATTCATTGCGATCTCATCTGTATCTCGGCAATATCGCCATAACGCTCACCGGCACTCCCATCGCGGGTAGTATTTTGGCAAGCGCCTCAAAAATAATCATCTGCGCTGAAATAATTGCTACAAATAACACAATTCCACGTGCAGGTTGCGATGTTACTCGTGATTAAGATCATAACATCCAATTTATTTGTACGAAACCTACATAATGGCGGACGTTTTAAGTTTTATTGGTCTCAGTTAGCTGCGGGAAGAACATTTTGATCCATAAAATAGCGCAGCCAGTATGCAAACATCTGCTCTGTGTCGAACACATGGTGGAAGCCGGCCTGACGCAGCTTTATGGTGCTGACAAATGCCGGCAAGGGGGGGCTTTCCGCGCCATAGGCAAAACAGAAATCAGCATAATAATGCGATTCCCCAACGATCTCCTCGATGCTTGTATCAACCAAGCCGTGCTCGGCGACGAGCGCATCCCAAGTTGCCGAATGTTGAGGAAGGTATTCTGCCATTGATCGTGGCCGATCTGGACCGTTTTCCACACCAAGGACGTCCATCATCGCTGGCCACAAATTTCGCCATTCGAAAACGTCGCCATTAGTAACGTTGAAGTGCTGTCCCCTAGCATTTTCGGCTTCGGTTGCCCAATGGAGCACCTTTGCGACCAGTCGCGCGTCTACTGCTTCCCAAACATACGATGCTCCACCAGGGAATCCGCATGGCTCGCCGAGTTTGCGGCAGATTGCAGCATATGCTCCGATTACTGGAGCAAGATTCATTGCAACTCCAAAAGGAGCACCAATGATTAGCTGTGGTCGCAGAATTGTGAAATCGAAGCCAACATACGCTGCCTTCTCGCGAATATAGTCTTCTTGGAGCCAGTAAAAGTTCGCATGGTTATCACGTGGGGCGCTCTCCCGTGCCGGAATGGGCATGGGGTGCAAGTGAATGCCATAAGCTTTTGTGCCCTGCAGCAGACTGATATGCTGTATTTTGGCAACAGCGCACAATGGTTCCATCAAATTCCTGATCATCGCCAGGTTGGTGGACATCTGCTCGCTGTCGCTCCACCCCTCGATCAACCCAGGCTTCTCGTACAGCGCCGCATAGACGACATGCGTAACCTCGCTCATCGTTGAAAACAGAGCGTTCGTCGCCTCAGCGTCCCTCAGATCAACCGAATGATGCTGAAAGGACCGTTCGCTGCGCACGCTGGGTTTGCGCCGAGAGACGGAAATGACCGTGCAATCAGCGTCTTCGAGGAATTCCTCTAATGCACTGAACCCGACGACGCCGCTGGCACCAAGGATAAGGACAGTTTTCTTCATGGGCTGAAACTCCGGTAAAATCAGGTGGCGGGGCCGTGATCAAAAACGATAGCTGATGGTCGCGCCGTAGGTTGCGGGCATGCCGCTGTAGCGCACCAGTGCATCGCCGAACTGTCGGGACACCTGGATCCAGTAGTATTTGTCGGTCACGTTGCGTCCCCAGATCTGGAACCGCCAATTATTGACCGCCACCCCGGCACGCAGATCCAGCAGGGCATAGCCATTAATGTCCAACTCAGGCAGCTGCCCGAACCCTGCATTAGTCTGGCTTTGATAGGTCACATTGCCGCCTACAAACCCAGTGGTGTTTCCTCCGATGGGAAAGTCATATTGGGCGTCTAGGCTGCCTTGCCACCTCGGTGCCAGCGGAAAAGGCTCGCCGGTGAAGTTCTGGAGAGCACCCAAATAATTAAAGTTACTAAAGTTACCGTCAATTTCGGTCTTGGCATAACTGCCCGTTGCGGTGACTTGGAGTCCATCGACAGGTCTCGCAGCCACTGACACTTCAAACCCAAGAACGTGCGAAGTGGGAACATTCACCAGCGCGGAAAGCGGACCGAATACCGAATCGAGGATCGAACCACGAATCTGCTTATTCTTATAATCATAATAGAAGGCGGCACCGTTCAATTGCACAGCGCGGTCAAATAAACTAGCTTTTACCCCTGCTTCATAAGCAAGCAAAGATTCCTGAACGGCAGGTATTAGCTGGACCGATCTAGCGGTTGCTGCGGTTGGGAAGCTTCCTGCCTTGTAACCCCGGCTGACATTGGCATAGAAAAGCGTATCCGGAGCGGCATCCCACTTTATACCAGCTCTCCAGGAGATGTTATCCTCATCAAGGCTATCAAACGTGAGGCCAGGTGCAAACGTTGGTCCCGGACCTGTTGTGCCGCAGCCTCCAGGTCCGGCGTTGATGCCTGGTCCGCGTGATGGATCGGGAAAGGCCGCACCGGAAAACGGATTACCAGTCAGCAGCAGGTTCTGGATCGCTTGCGAGATGGTGGACCAGCTGCCATCGCCGCCATCAGACCCGCAACCGAAGAAATCACGCGTTTGCTTTGTATAGCGCGCGCCTGCTTGCAGGGTCAGCGCGCCGATTGGATATTCAACGTTGAAGAAGCCAGCATAGGTCTTGACCTGCTGATCGTTAATGGGCCGCGTCGGCCCCAGCGGCAATCCGAAGATGCTTCTGCTGGTGGAATCGGAATAGCTCTGCAGGAAGAAATCTAATGTGTCATCTGCCTGATAATTGGTTCCGAGAATCCAGTTGCCTTGGCCACCGAAAGTGCCCGAGAGACGCAATTCTTGGTAGAAAGTCTTAAGGTGGCCCTGCTGGACAGATTCATAATTGCGAAAGCTTGTACCGTCGCTGTCAACCGGCTCGAAGCGGTCGAAATCCTGATAGGATGTTAGCGATGTAAGCGTGACATCGGCGGACACATCATATTCAAGCCGCAGAGCGACGTTATAGTAAGAGTTGTCTTTTTCTAAAGGAACGCAGCCCGATGGTGCTTCTGTCGGTGAATTGTTGATGCACGTGCTCCAATCGGCAGCCCGGTTGTTGAATGGTGCCAACGGAAAGTTCAAAAAAGCGGGGTCTAGCGGTGTTTGCGCATTCCCCGGGACAATTCGGAACAGTTGCGGTGCCTGCGTTTCGGACTTGTCCATAAAGCCAGAACCAGTCAGCTGGGCACGAAAGCTGGGCGTGGGTTCCCATGCCAGCGTAACGCGCCCATTGAGTAGATCTTGCTTCCCAAGTTCGTCATTGCGTGTCGTGCTTTGCTGCCATGGCCCGCTATCGACCACTCGGCCGGCGAACCTGATACCAAGCGTATCGGTGAGCGGTAGGCTCACGAAACCTTGGACATCGATTGTGTCAAACCTACCAAAGCTGGCATCGAAGCCTGCCTCAAAATTATTGCTGGGTTTGTTGGCGATGTAATTGATCGCACCACCCGTGGCATTGTTGCCAAACAAGGTGCCCTGTGGACCCTTTAATATCTCGACCCGCTGCAGATCAAGCGTCGCGCCAACGGTTTCGATTGAAAATGGAAGGGGTACTTCATCAACATAGGTGCTTACCGTAGGGCTAGCGCCGAGGGCCGTATCCTGAAAACCAACGCCGCGAATAGTAAACACCGGAGTACCGTAAGGTGACTTGGTAGCAGAAAAACCAGGTACAATTTTTTGAAGTTGTGACGTTTCGGTGATGCCCAGATTAATCAGTTGCTCACCGCTAGCAGCCTGCACCGACATGGCAACGTCATTGATTTTTTCAGACCGCTTTTGTGCTGTGACCACAATTTCGTCCAGCTGGTTGCCTTGCGTCACGTCGCCAGCTTGTGCGGTTTCACTGGCCTCTTGTGCTTCGGCGCTGGTGGACTGGATGCAGATCAGCGCTGCAAGGCTGGCTGCGCAGGCAAATTGAGCGTTGTTTGAGATTTTCATGATAACCTCCCCGTTTCTGATGTGTTTGTTGGTTTTTTAAAATTATTTGATGACCACCGGGTTGACCGGAGCGCCGGATCCATCGACGACCTTGAGCGGCGCTGCGACGTACAGGAACGACCACTGGCCATCGGCAGCGCAATCGTCTGCCAGCGCGTCAGGAAGAATGATTTCGGTAAACGCTACGCCAAGGTTGCGCATTAATGCGCTGTGCAAAGGCAGAGCGACGCCAGATACCGGATCGATCGTCACTTCATTGGCAATCGTATCGGTAACCAGGTTCGGGATTTCCATCTCGTAGAACCAGCGGACCAGTTCGGGTGAGTAAGTCAGGCCCGGCTCAATGAAGTCCTTGTAAAAATCATCTGCGCCGCGTTTGTAGAATGACCCGATCCAGCCGGTGCGGATGATCAAGATGTCGCGCTTTTCAATGGAGACGCCTTGTGCCTGGGCGGCTGCACACAAGTCATTGTGGTCGAATGTTTCGCCTTTATCGAGGCAGTCCTTGCCCCTGAAACGCGCCATGTCGATCAGCACGGCGCGGCCGACGATGCCGCGTTCGGCAATCGGCAGAACCCCGGCCTTAGCCGTGCCGCCTATGGTCGTCATAGCATCATAGCCGTTATAGATCTGGTCGTCATACCAGACATGGCCAAGCGCGTCGTACTGGGTCGATCCCTGCAGGTACATGACCATCATGTCATCGCAGTATTCCATGTTTCCTGGGAACTTCGGTCCCTTGCCGCACATGAAATGCCCGTGATCAAGCACGTTGACGCGCTGTGCCGGGCGCCGTCCCGGCCACAGCGGGTCGCCCTGGGGATTGCCCATCTGCACCTGAAGTGTGAAAACCTTGCCCTGCTTGACCGCCGCCATGCCGCGCATCACCTCAACCGATGTCAGATAATTGAGCGAGCCCACCTCATCATCAGGCCCCCATTTTCCCCAATTTTTCGGGGAGTGAGCGAGCAGTTCTGACAGATCGGGAACAGTATCGGGCATGATGATCCTTTCAGGCAAAAGCGATGAGGTCATTCGGCGGCGAGTTCCCGCAAGTTCCGCTTGAGGACCTTGCCGTTGGCGTTGCGGGGCAGCGCCTCAACGTAATGGAAACGTTCGGGGACTTTGTAGTCGGCCAGGTGCTGGCCGCAGTATGCCTTGAGCGCGTCTGAGGCTATGGGCGCGTCCGTCACGATGTACGCGTGCGCGCGCTCCCCCAACACGGGGCAGGCAATGCCGATGACGGCCGCTTCCCTTACGCCGGCATGGTCGAGCAAAATGTTTTCAACCTCGGATGCATAGATCTTGTATCCGCCGCGGTTGATCACGTCCTTCAGGCGGTCGATCACTTGCACAAAACCCTGAGCATCGATGCTGCCGATGTCGCCTGATCGCCAGTATCCGCCGACAAATTCTCGCGACGTCGCCTCAGGATTATTCCAATAGCCGCTGACGACCATCGGGCCAGATATCCAGATTTCGCCAGGCGTATCGCTGATGACTTCACAGCCATTGGCATCCATCACCATAATGTCGGCGCACAACACCGGCAGGCCGACTTGGTGCGCCCGTTGTGTCGCAAAACGTGTCGGCATCATTACCGCCGGAGACGTCGTTTCGGTCGCGCCATAGCAGTTCATCAGCTTTAGCTGCGGCAGCTGCTCGGCCAGGCGGCCGATGGTCACTTGGGGCATGATCGCGCCGCCATAGCCGGAAACCCGCCAGTGTGAGAGGTCAGCCGTCGCAAAATCAGGCTGCAGCAGGCACAAATTGAACATCGCTGGAACGATGAGTGTGTGGGTCATCCGTTCCCTGGCAGCCAAGCTGATGAAATCACGGGCGCTGAAGCTGTCCATTATGATCAGGGTTGCCCCCGATCCGATCATGACCGTGACCAGCGCGATCAATCCGGTGACATGACTCATCGGAACAGCGATGATCGACCGATCCTCGGCCGTGACCTCCATCGCAGTCTGGTAGTGGAGGAATGAGTGGATTACGTTGAAATGCGACAGCATCGCGCCCTTGGGCCTGCCGGTCGTCCCCGATGTGTACAGGATGACCGCGACGTCATGTTCACCGGCCGATGCAACTTCGCCAGGCGCAGCGCCCTGGGAAAGATCATCAAGGATCGACGATCCGTCCGCCTCCAACAGGACAACCGAACGTACTGCAGGGATCGCAGCGCCATCGGGCAGCACCGCCTGCAGATGCGCATGTGCAATGACCAGTTCGGCCTGGCTGTCGTTGATGATATAGGCCAACTCCGGGGTGGCTTCCCGGATGTTCATGGGCACCATGATGGCATTCAACCGCGCAAGCGCGAAGGTCAGCACGACATATTCGGGGCAGTTGGCCAGCAAGATCGCCACACGTGCGCCCGAAACGACGCCCAGCGATGCCAGCCCATCCGCGGTGCGCCGAACCTTCTCTTCAAGCGCGGCGTAGCTGATGCGCTGGCGTTCGAACACGATGGCAGTGCCAGCTGGGTTTGCGGCAAAGCCTCTGGTGAAAACATCGAACAGGCTTTGGGGCCGATCCGCGAAGCAGGACACGACCCTGGCGGCGGCAACGGCCTCACGCCGGATTGCGGGCGCATCTATCTCATCGTGCCACGTGCAACGCTTAGCCATCACTCGTCCGTCCTGAATCTTTGATCTCATCCGCAATTGGACGGTCATCGACTTGTTGGCATGGATGCTGACATGGCCAATCAAAGGAGAGCAATGCCGCTGAGCCTTCCAGCGGTCCGCCATGTTCGGATTATGATACAAGTGTCTGGATTGCGGCATCCGGCGGTCTGGTCATCGCCGTTGGCGACCCGAATCGATCGCCCTGCGCACATGCGGTACGCCGAGCCGCACCCGATGGACTGGCAAAAGCCCCGCAAATACATCTGCTGTCCGGTCGGCAATTGGCGATCCCACCCCATGCGGCTTTTCCTGGCGACTGGGCCAAGCGGCAAGTTCACGCGCGGAATTTGATATGATTGTCAGGATTCTGTCAGGCCTTGGCGTGGCCCGTTTGCTCGCGCCCTGATTCTAGGATAGCCTCACAGCCCATGAGGCAGAGCAAATCTGCCCGTGCTAGAGGATGGAGGAAGGGTCAGGCACATGAAAACGCCAGATGACGCCATCATGGCAACAATCGATGCAGTGGCGCGCTTTGTCGATGGATCGCCGATGCACTGCAGCAAGGACATCGTTGGCGGCTCGCTGTCGGCGGCCCTGTGGCAGCATTCGCCCAAGACCCGGCGGTTTGAAGGCCATGAATGTCACATTCTTGCCTTGTCGCTGCGGGGCGATGCACATCTTGAACAGATCGCCAACGGTCGCTCGGTATGGCGCGGGGCGGCGCCGGGCTCGATCGTGCTGTTGCGCTCTGCCGAATACTCCGATTGGCTGCTCGATGGGTCGTTTGAGATGCTGCATGTCTATCTGGATTCCAGCCGCATCCCGAACAACTCCGGGTCTGCGATCCTCGACCGCCCGTTTCGCGATCCGGTGCTGACCCAGCTTGGCCAGGCCGCAGCGATGGCGCTACGCGATACCGACGGGGAAAACCGCTATGTCGCGCCCCTGCTGGAAACCATGCAGCAATGTTTGATAGACCGGTATTTCACGCAAGATCGAACACCCGATTTCAGTCATTGCGGAGGATTGGTCGGGTTCGCCCAGCGCAAGGTTGAGGGATACATCCAGGATCATCTGAGCAGTGATATTGCAGTGGATCAGTTGGCAAATCTGATTGGATTGTCAGCCGGCCATTTCACGCGTGCCTTCCGTTCCAGCTACGGCGTTTCTCCACATCAGTTCATCATCGAAAAGCGAATCGCCCGCGCGACCGCAATGCTCCGT
>JAUYQH010000183.1 GCA_030697365.1 Novosphingobium sp.
GCCCTCGCCCACCACCTGCCCGTTCAAGGCCAGGCGTTGCAAGCCGGTCCCTGGATCGTAGGACGCGGCGACATGGACCCAGCGATAAAGCGGAAAGCGGTCCGTCGCCCGGACGGTTCTGCTGCCTTTCCCGGTCGAAACGCGCAATCCCCAGTTGCCGTAGGTATCGATGAACAGGTCGAAGCCTGCTTTTGCCGTGGCCTGCTGGAAGAGCGATCCGCGACGCTGCCGGTCGATCGGCAGTTCGTCGGCGGAAGGATAGCTTTCCAACGCGATCCACGCCGAAGCGGTAAAGCCGGACCGGGCATCAAGGCGAAGCGGACCGGTCGCCGCGCTCGAAAAGCCGTCGCTGCGCCAGCCTTTGCCTTTGATGCCTGGGACCAGCTCGGGTTGAGGAAACTGGGATTCGAACGCTGGCCTGGCTGATCTTTGATCATCTCGGCCATCGAAGGTCCAGCGCAGCACGGGGGCGGGATTGTGAGGTTCGCTGGCAAAAAGCGCAGTTGGTGGAATCGAAAACGCTGCCGCGGCAGCCAGAAGGGACAGAAGCAAGGGGGCTACAGGATTGGTCTTTCGCTCACCCATGAAAACTCCTTCAATGCCACTACACCAACCTCGTCAGGCACCGTAGCCAACACCGATTGTAGTTTAATTGACGACGTCGTCAATTGCTAAGCGCCGTCCTGAACCGGGGTTTCCTTAAATTCAAAATGCCGCGAGGATTGGCTGCGGATGCTGGCCTGCGACAACGGCCTTCCGCTTGCCGAGGTGCGGCGCGCCGCCGACCCGTGGACTCTGTGATTCGCTTCGGCGCAGAGAAGGCAAGCCACGCAATATGGATAAGTCGAGCAGGTGGTTCCGGCGCAGCAATGGAAACTAGGCGAGTCGTCTGGACAAATGGATGTGTATCCAGTAGCTTCCATCGGTACTAAGTTTGCATGTATTTTTTAGTGCGCGGGAAAACGTGTGGGGTTCAGTTAGCAAGGTTGATGGAGACGCTCGGGATTTCAGGGCTAGTTTGAGGCTCTATTAAACCCACCCTGTCCGCCATTACTCTGCGGGTTCCAGGCTGCGCGATATGGGCGGGCAGGACTCTTCGGGGATGCACTCGCCGGTCTGCCCGTACCCCGCGCTGTCGGCAAACCAGCCTGGCATGTGGTTGGCGTTGCAGGCAATCGGGTCCTGGGTGGCCCAGAACGCGTCGTTGAACTCGTCGATCTCGTATTCCATGGCGCGTTCACTTTCCCAAGCACGCACCCCCTGTCGGCAGAAAAACGATAATACAGCACATCCGGTTCCCGATCCTAACCAATTCGCAAGAGCGTGGATGGTAGCCGGGCGCTCGACTGGGGAAGATTATGCGCCACGAAGTTTTTTCAAACGATTCTCGACCCTTGCGCAGCTTCGCCCAGCGCGCTCGACTGAGCATCCTGTGCGAGGTGCGCCAGGGCACCAGGCCCTGGCAGTTGGCTCGGCTCTCTGACCTTTCCGAAACCGGGTTCAAGCTCGCCTGGCTGCCCGACTACGACCCGTCAAAGCCGCTGCGCATCCGCATTCCCGGGATCGAGATGCTCAGCGCCAAGATCTGCTGGCACGAGGGCAAGCAGATCGGGTGCGAATTCGCCAGCCCTCTCCACGTCGCCGTGTTCGAACACATCGTCCGCCTCGCCGGAGGCGCGACCGACTGAGTCCTCTTCAGATGTGCAGCGCGCGCCCATAGGCGGCGAGCACGCTTTCGTGCATCATCTCGCTGAGTGTGGGATGCGGGAATACGGTCCCCATCAGTTCGGCCTCGGTGGTCTCGAGCGTCTTGCCGACGACATAACCCTGGATCAGCTCGGTCACTTCGGCGCCGATCATGTGCGCGCCGAGCAGCTCACCGGTCTTCGCATCGAAAACGGTCTTGATGAACCCCTCGGCCTCGCCCAGCGCGATCGCCTTGCCGTTGCCGATGAACGGGAACGTGCCCGCCTTGACCGTATAGCCGGCCTCCTTGGCTTTCGCTTCGGTCATGCCGACGCTGGCGATCTGCGGGTGGCAATACGTGCAGCCAGGAATGTTGTTGCGGTCCATGCCATGCGGGTGGACGTCCTTGTTGCCGAGTTCCTGGGCGATGGCCTCGGCGGCGGTGACACCTTCGTGGCTGGCCTTGTGCGCGAGCCATGGGCCGGGGGTGCAATCGCCGATCGCCCACACGCCCTTGACGTTGGTGCGGCCGTAGTCGTCGATCGCGATTATCCCGCGTTCGGCTTTGATACCAAGTGCTTCGAGTCCGATGTTCTCGGTGTTTGGAGCAATTCCTACCGCGACGATGACATGGCTGAAATCGCCCTCGACGACTTTGCCGTCCTTGCCTTTGATCCTGGCCTTCACGCCCGAGCCCGAAACGTCGATGCTTTCGACCCCCGCCCCGGTCATGATCGTCATGCCCTGCTTCCTGAGCGCCTTCTCAAGGAACGCCGAGACGTCTGCATCCTCCACCGGGACCACGCGGTCGAGCATCTCAACCACCGTAACTTCGGCACCCATGTCGTTGTAGAAGCTCGCGAATTCGATCCCGATCGCGCCGCTGCCAATGACCAGCAGCTTGGTCGGCATCTCGGGCGGGACCATCGCGTGGCGATAGGTCCAGATGCGTTTGCCGTCGGCCTTGGCGAACGGCAGGTCGCGCGCCCGCGCCCCGGTGGCGACGATGATGTGCTTTGCCGTCAGCGTCTCGGCACCCTTGTCGCCGGTGACTTCGAGCTTTCCGGCGCCCTTGAGCACCCCGTCGCCCATATGCACCGCGATCTTGTTCTTCTTCATCAGGTGGCCGATGCCCTGGTTGAGCTGCTTGGCCACCCCGCGGCTGCGCTTGACCACCGCGTCGAGATCGGCGCGGATGTTATCCGCCGCCAGCCCATAGTCCTTGGCATGCTGCATATAATGAAAGATTTCGGCCGAGCGCAGCAGCGCCTTGGTCGGGATGCAGCCCCAGTTGAGGCAGATCCCGCCAAGCAGCTCGCGCTCGACGATCGCGGTCTTGAGTCCCAGCTGAGCGGCACGGATGGCGGCGACATAGCCGCCGGGACCCGAGCCGAGGACGATCAGGTCGTATTGGTCAGCCATGCGTTACCCCCGATTCGCAGCGTGGATGCGTGGACCGCTTGGACCACTGTACAAGAGAAGAAAAACCGTCCCCGCCTAGCTTGTTCGAGCAAGCGTTTCGCGCGGAGGAGTAGCCACGGAGCATGCGCTTCCCTTCGCACAAACAAGTATATGTAGGAAAGTAAAAGCCCTCGCCGGCGGGCATCGCGGTGCCGCTGACGACGGGATGGCCGTCAGCGTCATGCGTCGGTCTGAGTCGCAGGAGTGGTGCGCGGGTCGGCCCCCTCGCCAAGCTTCGCTATCCTCTCCCGCCAGGGGAGAGGAGAAGCGGTGCGTCGCGGTTTGAAGCCCCTCTCCCCTTGCGGGAGAGGGGTTGGGGAGAGGGGTTTCGAGCGCAGCGAGAAGTGCCGTCAGCACCCCCTCGCGATTGGTCAGCACATCGTTGTTCCAGAACCGAAGTACTCGAAAGCCTTGCGCTTTCAGAAAAGCGTCGCGCACCGCGTCGCTCTCGCTCTCCGCATGTTGCGATCCATCGGCCTCGACGATCACCCGCGCGGAAAAGCACACGAAATCGACGATATACGGATCGATCCGGACTTGCCGTCGGAACTTCCACCCGCACAGTCGCCTGGCCCGAAGGACCCGCCACAACGCCCGCTCAGCCTCGGTAGGATTGCGCCGCATCCGTTTGGCGTTGGCGAGCAACCGCCCCCCTCTCCTTCCCACCGCTTCGCGGCGGGCCCCTTCCTCTCCCGCGAGGGGAGAGGAGAAAGTGGTTGGCGCAGACGTTACTCGCCTCTCCCCTTGCGGGAGACGATACGGAGACTTGCGAGCCTGCTCGCTAGTCGGAGTTGGAGAGGGAGGCGAGTGGCCGCCCAACTTACGCCACCAGCCCCAACGGCGCCTCCACCAGCGCCTTGAACGCCTGCATCAGTTGCGCCCCATCGGCCCCGTCTATCGCCCGATGATCGAAGCTCCCCGTCGCGCTCATCACCGTCGCAATGGCCACCGCGCCGTCGACCACGTAGGGCCGCGGTTCGCCCGCGCCGATCGCCATGATCATGCCCTGGGGCGGGTTGATCACCGCTTCGAACTGCTTGATCCCGAACATCCCCATGTTCGAGAGGCTGGCGGTGCCGCCCATGAACTCGTGCGGCTGGAGCTTGCCCGCCTTGGCCTTCTCGGCCAGCGCCTTCATTTCGGTCGAGATCGCCGAGGTCGCCTTGTTCGCGGCATCGACGATGATCGGCGTGATCAGACCGGTCGGCGTGCTCACCGCCACCGATACGTCGGCGCGGTGGAACTGGATCAACGCCTCGGGGGTGTAGCTCACATTGCACGCCGGAACCCGGATCAGCGCCTTGGCCAGCGCCTTGATCAGCAGGTCGTTGACCGACAGCTTGACCCCCTGGCCCTCCAGCGCGGCATTCAGCTCGCCGCGCAGCTTGAGCAGGGCATCGAGCCGGACGTCCACCGTCAGGTAGATATGCGGAACGGTCTGCTTCGATTCGGTCAGCCGCCGCGCGATGGTCTTGCGCATCATCGTCAGCTTGACCGCTTCGTGCGGGATGTCGCTGGCGAAAGCTGTGGTTGGCGCGGCGGGCGCGGTCGGAGCAGCGGAAGGTGCAGCCGCCGCAGCGAGTGCGGGCGCTGCGCCAGGGGTGGCCCCCTCGACATCGGCCTTGACGATCCGTCCGCCGGGACCGGTTCCCTTGACCTGGGTCAGGTCGATGCCCTTTTCGGCGGCGATCCGCTTGGCCAGCGGCGAGGCGATCACACGGTCCTTGCCCTCTCCCCCGGAAGGGGGAGAGGAGGGAGCCGGCTTGCCGGCGGAAGGAGAGGGGGCTGGGGCCGGGGTAGGAGCAGCGGATGCCGAGTCCCCCTCTCCCAACCCTCTCCCCTGAAGGGGAGAGGGCTTTTCAGCAGGCGCCGCGCTCGCATCCTCGCCCTCTTCCGCCAGCGTGGCGATCACGGTGCCGACCTTGACCCCCTCGGTGCCTTCTTCCACCGAGATCGCGGTGACGGTGCCTTCATCGACCGCCTCGAATTCCATCGTCGCCTTGTCGGTCTCGATTTCGGCCATGATGTCGCCCGAGGCGACCTTGTCGCCGACCTTGACCAGCCATTTGGCCAGCGTGCCCTCCTCCATCGTCGGCGACAGCGCGGGCATCTTGATCGAGATGGGCATGTGGCGGATCCCCCGGTAAGCCGCGCGCCTCACGCGCCGCAGCGGCCGGTTCATTTCGCCGTCCGCGCCGACAGGGTCAAGGCCAAAGGTCGCCCGAACGCGTCCCATCGCGCTTGCGGTTCCTGAGGTTTGCCGCATAATCCGCGCCAAAGGGGTTGGGCATGTCGCAACGGGTCTATTTGGTGATCATGGACGAGACCGAGGAATCGCGGCTCGCCTTGCGCTTTGCCTCGCGCCGTGCGGTGCGCACCGGGGGGGTGGTCCACATCGTCGCGATCGTTCCCCAGCAGACCTTCAGCGCCTTCGCCGCGGTTCAGGCGACGATCGAAGACGAAGCGCGCAGCCGCGCCGAGGTGCTGGTCACCGCAGCGGCGGGCAGTCTGGTGAGCGAGGGCGGGGCGATGCCGGTGGTCTCGGTGCGCGAGGGCGAACATGTCAAAGTCGTGCGCGACTACCTGACCGAGCATCCAGAAGTCTCGGCGCTGGTGCTGGGCGCGGCGGCGGAAGGCAACCCTGGCCCTCTGGTCAGCCACTTCGCGGTCGCGCATCCGGGGCAGCTGCCCTGCCCGCTGATGATCGTGCCCGGATCGATGCACGACGAGGATATCGATCGGTTGAGTTGAAGCCAAACCAGCCCGTCGCCCCTGCGAAGGCAGGGGCCCAGATAAGCTCTCCGAACGCGATGTGTCTGCGATGATGCCCCGTTATCTAGGCCCCTGCCTACGCAGGGGCGACGGAGCTTTGGTAAGGTTCAGCGCTTCCGCCCCTGGTGCCGGACATTCCCCGGCCTCCCGCGTTTGCCCTGCACCGGCTTGCCCTGAGGCCCGCGCCGCCCGCGTGCTTCCACCCTGCCCCCATCGGAATCCACCGGCTCGAACTTGAGCGCCCCGGTCAGCGGGTTCGCCTCGGCCAGCCGCATGTCCAACAACCGCCCGATCACGAAGCGCTCACCGCTCTGATCGCCGACCAGTGCCTGCGCTTTCTCGTCATAGGAAAACCGTTCGGCCCCCAGCGTCGAGACCGGGACCAACCCATCGCCGCCCAGCCCGACGATGGTCACGAACATCCCGAAGCTCTGCACCCCGCTGACCCGGGTGGGGAACACCTCGCCCACCCGCCCCGAAAGCCACGCAGCGACGTAGCGGTCGATGGTATCGCGCTCGGCCTCCATCGCGCGTCGTTCGGTCACGCTGATCGCTTCGGAGACGCGGGTGAGGTCTGCCCGGTCGGTTTCGGACAGGCCGCTGGTGGCGGGGATCAGCTTGTCCGCCGGACGCGGCTGTTCGAGGCCCCAGCTGTCGACCAGCGCTCGATGGACGAGCAGATCGGCATAGCGACGGATCGGCGAGGTGAAGTGCGCGTAGCTGCCCAGCGCCAGCCCGAAGTGCCCGGCGTTGCGCGGGCCGTAATAGGCCTGCGTCTGGCTGCGCAGCACCGCCTCCATCACCAGCGCCTTCTCAGCTTCGTCGGCTATGTCCTTGAGCAGGCGGTTGAACAGCGACGGGGTGACGACCTGGCCCAGCGCTAGCTTGCGTTCGAACGTGGAAAGATACTCCTTGAGCGCAACCAGCTTTTCGCGGTTGGGCGGTTCGTGGATCCGGTAGACCACGGGCGCGACCTTGCTCTCGAGCGCCTTGGCCGCGGCGACGTTGGCGGCGATCATGAAGTCCTCGACCACCCGGTGCGCGTCGAGCCGTTCGCGCAGCGCGATTTCGGCGATCTTGCCCTCGGCGTCGAGCACCACGCGGCGCTCGGGAAGCTCCAGCTCGAGCGGATCGCGCGCGTGGCGGGCCTTCTCCAGCGCCTTCCAGCAGGCCCAGAGGTTGCGCAACTGCGCCTCCTCGCCCGCACCCTCGATCCGCGCCTGCGCGTCTTCATAGGCGATCACTTCGGCGATCCGCACCAGCGCGCGGGTGAAGCGCCACTCGGTGACGCGACCGTGCGCGTCGACCGCGATGTGGCAGGCCATCGCCGCGCGGTCCTCACCCGCGCGCAAGCTGCACACGTCGGCGCTGAGCACTTCGGGGAGCATCGGCACCACGCGGTCGGGAAAATAGACCGAGTTGCCGCGCTTCCTCGCCTCGCGATCGAGCGCGCCGCCGGGCCGGACATAGAAGCTGACGTCGGCGATCGCGATCAGCGCGTTGAAGCCGCCTGCGCCGTCGGGCTCGGCCCAGATCGCATCGTCGTGGTCGCGCGCGTCGGCAGGGTCGATCGCAACGATCGGCAGGTGACGCAAGTCTTCGCGATGGTCGGGTGACAGCGGCAGCTTCGCCGCAGCCTCGGCCTCGGCCAGCGTCGCCTCGTCGAAAACGTTGGGAATGCCGTGCTTGGAGATGGCGATCAGGCTGAACGCGCGCGGGGCGAGCGGATCGCCGAGCACCTCGATCACCTTGACCCCCGAGCGCGGCGTCCGCCCGGCGGGTTCGGCGAGCACCAGTTGACCAGCCTCGGCCCCGCCAAGGTCGGCAATCGGCGAGGCGTTGCGCACGCGCTTGTCGACCGGGGCGAGCCAGCCCTTCCCTGCCGCGTCGATCTCGACCACGCCCATCAGCGCGCCTTCCGCGGCGGGCAACTTCTTCATCGGGTGCGCGATCAGACCCGCGCCCGCTTCCTCGGTCCGCGCCAGCACGCGGTCACCCTTGCGCAGCGCGGTATGGCCCTTGCGGTCGATGATCCGCAGCCGCGGCGGCGGGGTCGCGTCGTCGGGGCTCCAGCTGTCGGGGATCGCGTAGGGCTGGCCGTCCTCGATCGCCACGACGCGCAGCACGGTCACCTTGGGCACCCCGCCCATGCGGTGGAACGCGCGGCGCTCACCGTCGATCAGGCCTTCGTCGGCCATGTCGCGGAGCAGCGCCTTGAGCTTGACCCGTTCCTGCCCCTTGAGCCCGAACGCCTTGCCGATTTCGCGCTTGCCCGCGGGATCGGGCGATTGGGCGATGAAATCGAGGATCTGCTGGCGCGTCGGGAAACCGGCGGGAAAAGTGCGGGGCATGCGCGGCATGTGGGGGTTGGCGCGAGTAGAAGCAACCGGCGCTTACGGTTTGAGCGGCCCGAACGCACCCCCCGGCACCGCCGCCGCCACCGGGCTTTCCGCCCCGCTCGCTGCGCGGGCGCTGACCCCGAAGATCCAGTCGTCGCCGCGCACGCCTTCGAGCTTGGCGCTGGTTGCGACGACATCGGCGATCACCGGCTTGTCTTCCCATGCGGGCGCATCAGTGCGGCGGCGCCAGATCGAATAGGTCGCCGCGCCCGGCACCGCGCTCCACTTCACCTCGGTAAAGGTCTTGACCACGGCATCGGCAGTCGGCGCAGGCGGCATCGGCGTCTGCGCCAGTGCGCCCAGCGCCGCCACGTTGATCCGCGTCACCTTGGCGAGATAGGGAAAGTCCATCGCGTCGATCGTGTCGCCATAAGTCACGCCGTTCTCGGTGCGCAGATCCTGGTGCTGGTGCTCGTAATCCTCGATCGCGACCGAAAAGCGGATCGCAGGATAGCCGAATTCGTTGAACGGCAGGTGATCTCCGCCCCGCCCCATGCGGTCAGCACGCCACACCTGGCGCACGTCAAGCGGCTGACCCGCCAGGCCTGCGACCCACCGCGAGAGATTGCGGCTGGGGCTGTCGTTCTCGCCCCCGAAACGGCGCGCGGCGGCGCGCAATTTGTCGTCGCCATCGGCACGCGGGCCTTCGGAGAACACGCGGACGTGCTCGGCATCGCAAAGGCCGTCCGAGCCGCACGAATTGCCGACGATGTCGTTGTTGAGCACCGCCTTGACCGTCCAGCCCTGCTGCTTCGCGTATTCGGCGAGCAGCTTGCCACCGAACAGGCCCTGCTCCTCACCCGAAAGCACCGCGTAGACGATCGTAGTGGGGAACTTGCGCTTGCTGAGCACCCGAGCCGCTTCGAGCACCAACGCGGTACCGCTGCCGTCGTCGTTGGCGCCGGGGGCGTCCTTGGTCGCGTCCATCACGTCCGACACACGGCTGTCGATGTGGCCCTGGACGATCACGACTTCGTTGGGCCGCTCGGTGCCGCGCTGGATCGCGACGACATTGACGATGCGCACGCCGCCCGGAATGCGATCACCGGTGGTCATCGTTTCGGGCAAGGCGATTTCGAGGCAGTTGCCGCACGCCTTCGTGGTCTTGCGCAATTCCGCCTCTGCCCAGCGCCGCGCCGCGCCAATGCCGCGCTTCTTGTCGGTCTGCGACGACAGCGTGTGTCGCGTGCCGAACGAAACCAGCTTTTCGATATCCGCGCGGAGGCGAGTTTCGGAGACGTCAGGCGGGGATTGGGCCCAGGCGGGGGTGACGATGAGGGCGAGCGGGATCAAGAGGTTACGCATGAAATCACTGTCGCCGCGACACGCTCACAAATCAACCTCCAACCATCTCCTCGTCGCCCCTGCGAAGGCAGGGGCCCAACCAACCGTACATCATTGCACGAACTGTGCCGATTGAGAGCTTGGATAGGTCCCTGCCTTCGCAGGGACGACGGTAGAAGTCCGGCTAGTAAGCCCGCGCCACGTAAATCCGCTCGACCGCAGGCTTGCCGGTGAACGGGCAAGTTCCCGAAACCGGGGCGCCGTCCATCGGGGTGTTGCGGATCGTCAGCTTGAGCGCCTTGAGCCTGGCATCGACCGCGTCGAGCTCGGCTCCCTCGGGCCGCGACCAGGCCATTTCGGCCCAGCCTGGGAACTGCGCGTCCTCGCTGTAGAACGCGGCGAGATCGTCGAGTGTGGCCAGGTCGCGGCGGATATTGGCGTCGCGGCGGGCCTTTGCTTCCTCGTACAGCTCGCGCTGGATGCATTCGAGCTCGGTCGCGGCGGCCGCCACGAACTGGTCGCGCTCCATCGCGTGGAAATCGACCTTGCCATCGGCCCGCCACAGGCGGTGGCGGCGCAGCACGCTGACCTGCCCGCCGTCCGCGTCGCGGCCCCCGATCTCGAGGACCAGCGGCACTCCCTTCTTGATCCAGGCCCAGCGTTTCTGTGTCGCCTTGCCCGGCCGCTTGTCGAGCAGCACGCGCACCGGCTCGCCCAGCGCAGATTGCGCGGCGAGCGCCTTGCGCAGCGCTTCGCAATAGTCGAGCAGCGCGGCATCGCCGTCGTTTTCGCGCAGCATCGGCAGGATCACGACCTGCCACGGCGCGATCTGCGGCGGCACGCGCAACCCGTCGTCATCGCCGTGGGTCATGATCACCCCGCCGATCAGCCGGGTCGAGACGCCCCAGCTGGTGGTGTGGCACAGCTGCTGTCCGCCCTCGCGATCCTGGTAGCGGATGCCCGCGGCCTCGGCGAAAGTGGTGCCGAGATAATGCGAAGTGCCGGCCTGGAGCGCCTTGCCGTCCTGCATCATCGCTTCGATGCTATAGGTCGCGTCTGCCCCGGGGAAGCGCTCGTTGGCAGGCTTTTCACCCGCGATCACCGGCATCGCCAGCGGGCCTTCGGCAAAGGCGCGGTAGAGCTCGAGGATGTCCAGCGTCTCGGCCATCGCATCGGTTTTGTCGGCGTGCGCGGTGTGGCCTTCCTGCCAGAGGAATTCGGTGGTGCGCAGGAACATCCGCGTGCGCATTTCCCAGCGCACCACGTTGGCCCACTGGTTGGTGAGCAGCGGCAGGTCGCGCCACGACTGGATCCAGCGCGCCATCGCCGCGCCGATCACCGTCTCCGAGGTCGGGCGCACGACCAGCGGCTCCTCGAGCTTGGCGGCGGGATCGGGGACCAGTCCGCCCTTCCCGTCAGATATCAGCCGATGATGGGTGACGACCGCCATTTCCTTGGCAAACCCCTCGACGTGCTCGGCCTCCTTGGCGAAGAACGACAGCGGGATGAACAGCGGGAAATAGCAGTTTTCAGCGCCGGTTGCCTTGATCTGCTCGTCGAGCAGCTTCTGCATCCGTTCCCAGATGCCATAGCCCCACGGCTTGATCACCATGCACCCGCGCACCCCCGATTCCTCGGCCATGTCGGCTTCGGAGATCACTTCCTGATACCACTGGGCGAAATCGTCGGCGCGCTTGACGCTCAACGCGTGGCGGATGTTGGTTTGGGTCATGCAGGGGCTGTTAGCTTTGAGCGAGAGGGCGCGCAATTGCTCCTCTCCCTCTGAATGGGGCGAGGAGAGTTACTTCCCCAGCGCGTCGAGCTTTTTCTGCATTTCGGCCATCTGCGCCTTGAGCGCGGCGATTTCCTCGCCGTCGGTGGCGGGGGCCTTGCCGCCCGGTCGCGCTCCGGGGACGAATGCGGTCGCCGCGGCCTTGAACATTTCCATGTTGCGCTGGGCGAGCTTGGCCAGCGGGTTGGCCCCGATCGATTCCTCGATCGCCTTGCGCAGCTTGGTCTGGTTTTCGCGGAAGTGCTCCATCGACGCCTCGAGGTAGCCGGGCAGCAGCGACTGCATCGAATTGCCGTACATCGCGATCAGCTGGCGCAGGAAGCTGGTGGGCAGCATCTGCTCGCCACCCGCCTCTTCGTCCATGATGATCTGGGTAAGGATCGAGTGGGTGATGTCGGCGCCGGTCTTGGCGTCGAGCACCTTGAACTCGATTTCCTCGCGGGTCATTTTCGCGAGATGATCGAGCGTGATGTAGCTCGACGAACGGGTATTGTAGAGCCGCCGGTTAGCGTACTTCTTGATGACGATGGGTTCACCGTCCGCATATTTGCCGTCGGCCATCGTCATTCCCGTTGCTGCAACTGCGTGCGGCTTAGCGCATGCAGCATGTGCAGCGCAACATGAGTCCTAGCTTCTCGCGAAACGGTTACCGAGCAAAGTGAAGATTTCGTACTGCGACAGGCCGGTGGCGGCGGCTGCGGCGACCGGTTCATATTCGACTTCGATCCAGTCGCCCTCGCGGCAGTCGGGCGCGTCGCTGAGGTCGACTACGGTCATGTCCATCGACACCCGGCCCAGCGAAGCCAGTTCGGTCCCCTGCCAGCGGAAGCGGCCGCTGCCCGACCAGCAGCGCAAGTATCCGTCGGCATAGCCCAGCGCGATCACTCCCACCCGCATCGCGTGCGGGGCGACGAAGGTGGCGTTATAGCCGACGGCTTGGCCCGCTTGCAGATCGCGCACTTGCAGGACCGCGGCTTGCGGAAAGACCACCTGGCGGATGGCGTTCGCCAGTTCGGCGCGCGGGATTCCGCCGTAGAGCGCCAGTCCGGGGCGGGTGAGATCGGCGTGGTAGTCCGCGCCCAGGGCGATGCCCGCGCTGTTGGCCAGACTGTAGCGCCGCGCCTTGATGGCACCGCGGATCGTTGAAAAGCGCGCAAGCTGCTGCGCGTTCTGCGCCACGTTCTCGTCCGCGCTGGCAAGGTGGCTCATGCAGATGTCGATCTCGAGCCCGGCCTCCGCCGCCTCGCCCAGTTGCGCCATCTCGAGACCGAGCCGGTTGATCCCGCTATCAACCATCAGGTCGCACAGCCCGCCCCCGCCACGCTGCCAGCGCACGATCTGGTCCAGGCTGTTGAGTACCGGCTTGACCCCGGTCGCTTTGCAATACGTCACGTCGGAATCGCTTAACGGGCCGTGGAGAACCGAGATCGACGCGGGCGGGACCAGGTCGAGCAGCGGGGCGACCTCGCTCCAGTGCGCGACGAAGAAGTCGCGGCAGCCGGCATTGGCGAGCACAGGCGCCGCTTGGCGCACGCCCAAGCCATAGGCGTCGGCCTTGACCGCCGCCCCCGTGCCGGCGTTCCCCGAAAGACGATCGAGCGCGCGCCAGTTGTCCGCCAGCGCTTCGCGGTCCAGGCGCAGACGCAGCGCTGCCGGGGGCAAACCGAGCATTGCGGTTCAGGGCAACGCCGGGGACACCGGCGGGGCGTGCGGATCTTCCTCGACGAACTCGCGCGGCGGTCCATCGGGCAGGCCCCACCAGGCGACCACCAGCGCGATCGCGATGAACACCCAGGTGTACCACAACCCTGCGTAGGCATTGCCCGTCTTGGCGATGATAAATGCCGCAATCAGCGGCAGAAACCCGCCGAAATAACCCGCGCCGAGGTGATAGGGGATCGACATCGAACTGTAGCGGATACGCGGCGGGAACATCTCGGCCAGCAAGGCCGCGACGGGTCCATAGTTCATCGCCGAGAGCATCCCCAGCCCGCACAGCAGTACGACGATCAGCAGCGACGCGCCCAGCGAAGGGCTGACCGGGGCGAAGTTGTACCCCGCGCCGCCCAGTTGCGCCTGCAACTGCGCCTTGCGCGCCTTGCCGTCGTCCCAGGCGTAGCCGTCGAGCGGCAAGGGCTGTCCGCCCACGCTGACGGCAAGGGTTTCGGCCTCCCGAAGCTCGTAGGGGACTCCGCTCGCGGTCAGGTCCTCAAGCATTCGCCCGCAATGCGTCGTCTGGGCAGAGGCGAAAGGATCATAGCTGCAATCGGGACCGCTGACGACGACCGGCGACGAGCGCGCGGCCGCGGCCAGCCCCGGATTCGCCAGCGCGCCGATCCCCCAGAAGATCGGGAACACCAACAGCAGAATCAGGAAGTTGGCCCAGATCACCGGCTTCTTGCGGCCGATCCGGTCGGAGATGCGGCCCCACAGCAGATAGAAGCTCATCGAGATCAGCCCGCCAACGCCGACGAGGATTTCGGCGTGGGTTCCATCCAGCCGCATCGGCCCCTTGAGGAACGACAGGCTGGAGAAGAAGGCGGTGTACCAGATCGTGGTCAGACCGACCGAGACCCCAAACAGCGCAACGAAGATGCGTTTGACGTTGCCAGGATAAGTGAAGCTTTCGACGAAAGGGTTTTTCGAGGTTTCACCAGCGGCTTTCATCGCCTGGAACACCGGGCTTTCCGACAGCTTGAACCGCATCCAAAGACTGATCGCGAGCAGGATCAGCGAGAGCAGGAACGGCACCCGCCAGCCCCACGCTTCGAAAGCCGCTGGCGGGATCAGCGTGCGGCAGACCAAGACCACGATCAGGCTCATGACGAAACCGCCGACCACGCTCGCCTGGATGAAGCTGGTGTACCAGCCGCGTCGCGCATGTGGCGCATGTTCGGCGACGTAGATCGCAGCGCCGCCGTATTCGCCGCCCAGCGCCAGCCCCTGAAGGATACGCAGGAAGATCACGATCGCCGGCGCCGCCAGCCCGATGGTCTCGGCGCTCGGCACCAGGCCCACCCCGGCAGTGGCGATACCCATCAGCGTGACGGTGACGAGAAACGTGTACTTGCGACCCAGCCGATCGCCCAGATAGCCGAACAGCACCGCGCCGAGCGGGCGGAACCCGAACCCGACCGCGAACCCGGCCCAGACCAGCAGCAGTTGCAGCGTCTCGTTGTCGGCGGGGAAGAACGCCTTTCCGATAAGCGCGGCGAGCGTCCCGTAGATGAAGAAATCGAACCATTCGAAGATGGTCCCCGCCGACGAAGCGGCGATCACGAGGCGCATTTCCTTTGCGCTCGGCGTGTGTTCGGTGGCGGCCATCCCTTGCTCCCCTGCGCGAAACCCGGCGCGCCTTAGCGAATGGGCATCGGCGACGCCAGCGCGGCGAGCGCGGCGTCCCATGCAAGCAGGATCGCACCGTGGCGCGCCGGATAATCGCGCGCCGGATCGAGCAGGGCGATTCCGGGCCAGTTGGGCGAAGGCCCGTCATCGGTCAGCCACGCCGCCAGCGATTGACGCGCCTCGGTTATCTCGTCGGCGGCGCGCCCCGGAGCGGCGGCGAGGAAGACATGCGCCGCCGCCTGCCCCACCGCGCACGCCTGCGCCTTACAACCGACGCGCCCGATCCGGCCCTCGCTATCGAGTTCTATCGCCAGCGACAGCGTACTGCCGCAGCTGCGCGAGCGCGCTTCGCCGGACAGCGGCAGGCCGGGATCGATCGGAAAATCCGCCAGCGCGACAGCAGCGGCGAGAATTTCCGGCGAATAGAGCACCTTGCGCGGCGCTTCAGGGGGTTCCGGCGGCACCTTCACCCTTGACCGCATTGGCCTCAGCCTGGCGTTCGGCGCGGCGATGCTCGCCGATCATGTCGACCAGTTCGTCGCTCGCGGCGTTGATGAACGGATAGCTGCGCGACAGCGATATCCAGTCGGGCCGCCCTTGCGGACCCCACGTCGTATCGTAGCCGAGGACGAGGATCGAGAAACCGAGGACAACGATGATGATCCCCTTGATCGCGCCGAAGCCGAAGCCGAGCAGCCGGTCGATCGGGCCGAGCACGGAGTTGCGCGTGGCGGTACCCACCCACTTCGAGGCGAACTTGACGATCGCGTAAGGAACCAGCAGCAGCAGTGCGAACGCGAGAACCGCCGCGCCGGTTGCCGAGGCGACCCAGGACGTCAGCCCCAGTGTCAGGATGGCGTGAAAATAGTAGATCGCCAGCACCGCCAGAATCCACGCGACCAGCGCCAGCACTTCCTGCACGAAGCCGCGCATGAAACCCGCGACCGCGGTGACTGCCACGATCAGCAGAACGATGATGTCGAAGGCTGCCATCCAGCGCGGAAATTATGGGTTGCAGACGATCCGGTCAACAACGTTCGGCAAAAGCCTCAGGGCTTCGTGGCGCAAGGTGGGCGGAACGTCGCCATTCGGCGCTGCAGGGCCGAAGGCGCGGGTAAAGCCCAGCTTGGCGGCTTCCTTCAAACGAAGCCCCGGATGCGCCACGGGACGCACTTCGCCGGCCAGCGAGATCTCGCCGAACCAGATCGATTCGGCGGGACAAGGCTTCTCGGCAAGCGCCGAGACCAGCGCCGCGGCGACCGCGATGTCGGCAGCGGGATCGATCAGACGATAACCACCGGCAACGTTGAGATAGACTTCGGCCGACGAGAAGTTGAGCCCGCAGCGCGCTTCGAGCACCGCCAGGATCATCGCCAGCCGCCCCGCATCCCATCCCACCACCGCGCGTCGCGGGGTCGCGCCGCTGGCGAGCCGCACGGTCAGCGCCTGGATTTCGACCAGCACCGGGCGCGTTCCTTCCAGCGCCGGGAACACCGCGCTGCCGGGAACAGCCTCGTCGCGCCCCGAAAGGAAGAGCGACGAAGGGTTGGCCACTTCCTCGAGCCCGGCGCCCGCCATCGCGAACACGCCGATCTCGTCGACTGCTCCGTAACGGTTCTTGAGCGCGCGCAGGATGCGGAACTGGTGGCTGCGCTCGCCCTCGAAGCTCATCACCACGTCGACCATGTGCTCGAGCACGCGCGGCCCGGCGATGCTGCCGTCCTTGGTGACATGGCCGACCAGCACCACCACCGTGCCGCTGGCCTTGGCATAGCGGATCTGTTCGAACGCGCAGCCGCGGACCTGGCTGACGGTGCCCGGCGCACCCTCGATCTGGTCCGAATGCATCGTCTGGATCGAATCGATCACCAGCAGCGCGGGCGGGGGGATGCCGCCCAACGTAGTCAGGATGTCGCGCACCGAACTTGCCGCGGCGAGCCTGATCGGCGCATCACCCAGCCCCAGCCGGTGCGCGCGCAGGCGCACCTGGTCGGCCGCCTCCTCGCCGCTGATGTACACAGCATCGCCCCCGGAGAGCGCCACCCGCGCTGCGGCCTGGAGCAGCAGCGTCGACTTGCCCACCCCCGGATCGCCGCCCATCAGAATCGCCGATCCGGGCACCAGCCCTCCGCCCAACGCGCGGTCGAATTCGGCCAGCCCGGTCGGTCGCCGCGCAGGCAGCGCCAGCGGCTCGTCCATCTTGACGAACGGAAACGCGCGCCCGCCCGAGGAAAGATCGTGCTTGTCCGAAAACACCGTCGCCGGGGCTTCCTCGGCCAGCGTGTTCCACTCGGCACAATCGGCGCACTGCCCCTGCCAACGGTGCGAAACACCGCCACAAGCCTGGCAGACATAGCGGCGTTTGAGCTTGGACATGGAGGCGGAGTAGCGAGAACGAATAGCGAACGCAAGCCCTCCGCGGGGGGATGAATTAACGCGCTTCCCCCCCTATTCTCTCCATGCCATCCTCTCCGCATGCGCCAGAAGGAACTCCGCATCGCCTTGATCTGCTACGGCGGGATCAGCCTGGCGGTGTACATGCACGGGGTAACCAAGGAAGTCTGGCGGGTATCGCGCGCCAGCCGTGGCTTCCTGCGCCGCGATCCTCCGCCCGATGGCGTCGAGGGGGTCTATCGCCGCCTGCTCGAAACGATCCAGGCTGAGCGGCAGGTCAAGCAGCGGGTGCTGACCGATATCGTCGCTGGCGCTAGCGCGGGCGGGATCAACGGGGTGTTCCTCGCCCAGGCAATCGCCAGCGGGCAAAGTCTCGAGCCACTGACCCGGCTGTGGCTCGAAAAGGCCGACGTCGATGTCTTGCTCGATCCCGATGCACGGCCGTTCTCGTGGTTCAGCAAGTTGTGGGCGCAGCCTCTGGTGTGGCTGGCGCTCAAGCGGCCGGGGAACGTGGTGTCGAGCACTGTCGCCAAGGGTACCCGCGCCGAGGTTCGCAGCAAGGTCTCGCGGCTGATCCGCGCGCGTTGGTTCGCGCCGCCGTTCAGCGGGATCGGCTTTTCGCGGCTGATCGCCGAAGCGCTGGCAGCGATGGCCGCGGAGAAGGGAGACGGAGCACCTCTGCTGCCCGACGGCCACCCGCTCGACCTCCATGTCACCGCGACCGATTTCAACGGCCACGCCCAGACATTGCGGCTCAACAGCCCGCCGTTGGTCGAGGAGACCGAGCACCGCCTGTCGATCGGGTTCCGCACCCACGCGGTGCGCGCCGATAGCCGAGACATGGCCGCCGCCCCCGAACTGGTCTTCGCGGCGCGCGCCACCGCCAGCTTCCCCGGCGCATTCCCGCCGCTCACCCTGCCCGAGATCGACCGGCTCACCGCCGAGAACGAACTAGCGTGGCCGGGCCGAGACGCGTTCCTGACGCGGATCATGCCCGGCCATGCCGCGCGCGGCGAACTTGAGGGGATTGCGCTGGTCGATGGCTCGGTGCTGGTCAACGCGCCCTTCGCCCAGGCCATCGCGGTGCTCCGCGACCGCCCTGCGCAGCGCGAGATCGACCGCCGGATCGTCTACATCGACCCCAAGCCCGACCGCTCGAACATCGACGCGCGCCAAGGCAGGACCGTGGGCTTTTTCAAGGCGATCTTCGGCTCGCTCTCGTCGATCCCGCGCGAACAGCCGATTCGCGACAACCTTGAAGTCCTGTCCGAACAGACCCGCGAGCGCACGCGCCTGCGCGGGATCGTCGCCGCGCTGCGCCCCGAGGTCGAGGAAGCGGTCGAGCAGCTGTTCGGCTACACCCTGTTCCTCGACCGGCCGACCGCCAAACGACTTACTGCGTGGCGGGCCAAAGCGCAGCAGGCCGCGGCGGAAAAGGCCGGGTTCGCGTTCCACGCCTATGCCCAGGTCAAGGCGGCGGGAATCGTCGACACGCTGGTGTCGTTGATCGAGGGTGCCGCGCCCGAAGCCGACGCGCTCCAGCGCGACCGGCTCGTCGCCAGGGTGTGGGAGCATTTGCGCCGCGACGGCCTCGACCGCCTCTCCAGCCTGCGCGGCGGCGCGACCCCGGCGGCGATCGCTTTCTTCCGCGCGCACGACCTCGGCTACCGGATTCGCCGCCTGCGCCTGCTCAGCCGCCGCCTCGCGCGCGACTGGAGCGATGCCGACATGACCGAGGAAGCGCGCGAAAGCGCCCGCGACGTGGTGTTCCGCGCGCTCGCGCCCTACCTCGCGCTCGAATCGGCCGAATCGCTGGGCGACGGGTTTGCGGAGCTGGCGGCCAAGGCCCCCGACGATCCCGGTCCGGCGCTCGAAGCCATCGCCGCCGCGCGCGACTTGCCCGCGCTCGACCTCAGGATCGATGCGATGCTTGCCGAAGCGCTCGGCGAAATGCCCAGACCGCTGCGCCGCCGGGTGCTGCTCGCCTATCTCGGCTTTCCCTATTACGACGCGGCCACCCTCCCCCTGCTCAAGGGCGACGGGCTGAACGAATTCGACCCGATCAAGGTCGATCGCATCTCGCCCGAGGACTGCGGTTCGATCCGCAAGGGTGGAGCCGAGGCGACCTTGCGCGGGCGCGAGTTCTTCAGCTTCGGCGCTTTCTTCAGCCGCGCCTACCGCGAGAACGACTACCTCTGGGGCCGCCTCCATGGCGCCGAACGGATAATCGACCTGATCGCTTCGACGGTAGAAGAACCGTTGGAGGCGGACACCTTAGCGGGCTTCAAGCGCGAGGCGTTTCTGGCGGTGCTGGATGAGGAGGAAGGTCGGCTGATGGCCGAGCCGGGGCTGGTGGCGGGGATACGGGAAGAGGTGCTGAGGGCTTCGAACTGATTTGGTGATCACAGTCCTCTCCCGCTCCTTCTATCGGGCGGAAACTTCAGTGCTTATGCCCATCCGCCGCCGGCATCGCATCTAGGCTGCGCCACACCGCGCGGACGAAGGCGTCGGCGTTGATAAACGCGCCCGGCCTGTCGTGGACCTTGAGTGGATTGGCCGCGAGCAAGCCTTCGAGCGTCTGCTTGGCTGCGCGCGCCTTGCGGACCGCTTCGACCCCATCCGCGATCCGGTCGCGCCAGGCCTTGAGTTCGGTGCGCGTCACCACCGGGCCGTGGCCGGGGATGACCTTGGTCTGGTCATTGGTCATCGCCAGCGCCTTGTCGAGCGTGGCGACCAGCGTGACCGCGTTGCCGCCCGATCCGACATCGATAAACGGAAACGGCGCGTTGCTCATCATCAGGTCGCCGGTGTGGAGCACGTTGGCCTTGCGCCAATAGAGCACCGTATCGCCATCAGTGTGCCCGCCGCCGCTGAACACCGCCTCGATCGTGTCGCCGTTGAGGTGGAACTGGACGCCGTCGTCAAAGGTGATCTCGGGCAGCGCGTGCGGGGGTGCGGGCGGCAGGGTATTGCCGGCGACCGTTCCTCCCGCGGCGAGCCGTACCCTTACCGTCCTGTGCGCGAGGATCGTTGCGGTCTTGCCGAAGTTCTCGTTTCCGCCGCTGTGATCGAAGTGCCAATGGGTGTTGACCAAGAAGCGCACCGGCGTCGCTCCGAGCGCGGCGACCGCGGCTTCGATCTTGCCGGTCAGCGGGGCGAACTGGTCGTCGATCAGTACGGTCCCGTCGGGGCCATGCGAAACCCCGATGTTGCCGCCTGCGCCGAATAGCACGGCGACCCCGGTTGCGAGCGTCTCGGCCCTGATCTCGACTTTTGAAAAGTCGGGCGCCTGCGCCAGCGCGGGCGTGGCGAACAACGGCGCTACGAGCAGAATCGTTTTCCGGATCATGGTTTTCTCCCTATCGGCGGCAGGCTAGCCGCCGCATCCATGAGGGCAAGCGCTATTCGGCCGCGCCGCTCCACGCCGCCTTGATCCGCTCGAAGAACCCTTTGGATTGCGGGCTTTCGTCGCCCGTCTCGGTAGCCTGGAACTCGCGGAGGATTTCCTTCTGGCGCGCCGAAAGTCTGGTGGGCGTCTCTACCGATATTTCCACCACCATGTCGCCATGTCCGCGGCCCTGGAGCACCGGCATTCCCGCGCCGCGCTTGCGCAGCTGCTTGCCCGACTGGATGCCTGCGGGAAGCTCGATCGCGTGGCGCGTGCCGTCGAGGCCGGGGATCTCGATCGTGCCGCCCAGCGCGGCGGTGGTGAAGCTGACCGGACAGCGCGTGATCAGCGTGGTGCCCTCGCGCTCGAACACGGCGTGCCGCTTGATGTGAAGGAAGATATAGAGGTCGCCCGCGGGCGCGCCGCCGGGACCGGCTTCGCCCTTGCCCGAAAGGCGGATGCGGGTGCCGTTGTCAACGCCGGGAGGGATTTCGATTGCCAGCTTGCGCGCGACATCGACCCGGCCCTCGCCGCGGCAGGCCTTGCATACGCTTTCGATGATCTCGCCGCGGCCGTGACAGTTGGGGCAGGTCCGCTCGACCATGAAGAAGCCCTGCTGCGCGCGAACCTTGCCGCGCCCCGCGCACAAGTTGCAGCGCCGCGCCGAAGTGCCCGGCTCGGCGCCCGATCCGTGGCACGGCTCGCAAGTCTGCGCGGTCTCGACCTCGATTTCGGTCGACTTGCCGTGGAACGCCTCTTCGAGCGCGATTTCCATGTCATAGCGCAAATCGGCGCCGCGGCGCGGGCCCTGCTGGCGCCCGCCACTGAACGCGCCGCCGAAGATTGTCTCGAAGATGTCGCCCAGATCGCCGAAGTCCGCGCCCTGGCCGCCACCGCCGCCGTTCTCGAACGCGGCGTGGCCATAGCGATCGTAGGCGGCGCGCTTCTGCGGATCGGACAGGCACGAATACGCCGCGCTGACCGCCTTGAACTTCGCCTCGCTATCGGCACAGCCCGGGTTCTTGTCCGGGTGGCACTGCATCGCGATGCGCCGGTACGAAGACTTGATCGTCTTGTCGTCCGCGGTGCGCTCTACCTCGAGCAGTTCGTAGAAATCGGTTGTAGCGGCCATCGGCGTGCAGTTCCCATAAGCCCCTCCCCTTCAGGGGAGGGGTTGGGGTGGGGCCTCGCCCCAAGCGCCGCGCCTGGACGAACCGCCCCACCCCGCTGCGACTAGGCGGCAAGCCGCCAAGTCTCGCTGCCCCTCCCCTAAAGAGGAGGGGTAACCAGCTACTTGTTCTCGTCGACTTCCGAAAATTCGGCATCGACAACGTCGTCGTCGGCGCTCTTCTCGGCGGTCGCATCGGCACCCGGTGCAGCGGCCGCAGCCTGCTCCTTCTCGTAGATCGCCTGGCCCATCTTCATCGCGAGGTCGGTCAGCGCCTGGGTCTTGGCGGTCATCGCCTCGGCGTCGCCGCTTTCGATCGCGGTCTTGGCCTCGGCGCCTTCGCGGCGCTTC
>JAUYQH010000001.1 GCA_030697365.1 Novosphingobium sp.
ACCATCGCACAAGCCGCTTGACCGACTGAAATATCACATGTGAATATCGGCCCGCGATCTGCTCCCCACCCGGGCGGCATCAAATCGGAACGGTGGGCGCGATCAGATCGGAATGGGTGGGCGGCATCGTCGGAATCCGCAAACCGGTCCTCAGCAGACCCCATAATGCAGCGGCCCACGCGTCGACTGCGGACAGAAGCAAGCACTCGGCGAGGGATCGAAGCAAAAGAGGGATTGACTCAAAGGCCCGTTACAGAAGCACCACACTTTTCGGGTTTGGATGTCGTGCCGGACTCAGGCGACGACGACGGTGTTCTGGCCCTTGCTGATGAGCTCATCAAAATCCGCATTCGCTCTTTAGCCAACCTATAACCAGGCGAGCCAAGGCTATGCGTGTATTTAGGAAAAGGTGGTCCGATTCGAGAATTGTGTCCGTAAACCTCTCCGCCCCGGCTTCGCGAAAAGCGCGGACGATCGGCTTGTGGTCTGCCGCGACGGTATTAACGGTGTCCTGGTTACCCCCGATGAGCAACAGAGTTTTCGACAGTAGCTTGGGTACATTGTGGATTATGCTGAGGCGATCGATTTGCGCGGAATCCATTCTTCGTAGGTTGGCCTCTGAGTCCACGCGCCCTGCAGTTTCACTTTTGACTTTTTCGAACATATTCTTCGGCAGATTGGCCAAATCGAGGTTCCGAAAACGTTCGTAGTTTACCGGAGCGATCGCAATGCCGTAGTTCAGTTCCGCAATCTCCGCGCAGGCCGCGAAGCCGGCACTGCCGCCGCCGCCGCTCAGCCCAAGGACCCCTATCCGCGCTGGATCCACCCGATAGGATCGGCCGGACTTTGTGGTACGGCCCGCAGTCTCGAGCGTGCGCAGGAACGCTACGGCCGCATGCACGTCTTCTAGGCCAGTGAGCGGAGAATACCTTACCCCACCATCCCACATGCCGCGAGCTTGGAACGCCAACACGCTGATCCCGGAGTTTAGCAGCGGAATGATCAGGCTCTCCAGTCGATCGCCGCCGTATGACTGGGGCGGTATGATCACGCAGGGGTGCGGACCGGAGCCTTGCGCTATCCACATGGCCGTATGCACTGGAGTCCCCTCACACATGAAGTGGGTCATAAAGTGCTCCGGGGGAAACTCCGGGTCCATGAACGGGGTATCAGTAACTGAAAAATCGAAGATTGAACGGTTCTCAAACGACATGGTAATTAATCCTTTCGAAAGGCACGCACTAGAGCTCCGTAGGCAAAGGGTTGCGTTCGAGCTCAGCTCAAATTGCTGCAACTGAAAACTCTATCTTGCTTCGTAGGTATCGCTGTAGCGCGATAAACAACTGGTCAGTTGCCTCCTGTCATCATCGAATGAAGTGGAGGATGAAACTCCGTATCAATCAACTTCCTTTGACATCCCAAGTGCGTGACGAGGTGCCGCAAGAATACTTAAGCCAGCGGCGATACCGAGGCATGAGAGATAGACGAACACCAGCACAAATGCCGATTCAGCAGGGTATCGGATCCCGGACAGAGAGTTTTGAACACTCGCGGACGATAGCATAATGGCGATTGCCTGAGTGCCAAGGGCATTACCGATCGACCTGCAGACCTGATGCAGGCCGGCCGCCTCGCTGGCCCGTTCCTGTGCAGCAGCAAGCACAAACATCGGCAGGATAGCAGATATGAGGCATACCGGGGCGGCCAGGAACAACACCATGACAAGTGCAATTAGCGCCGGCGATGAATGGGAGAATGCCAACAGCGCGTATGCTGCAGCCGTTATGAAACATGCCCCGACTACGACGCGACGGGGTCCAAGCGCTGTGGCGGCCTTGCCGGCGAACATAGCCGCAACCCCACCCCCAATGTTCGCGGGGATCTTTAGCAACGCCGCAACAGTGGCCGCCAGCCCGAGTCCTACCCCGGTCCATTTGGGCTGAAGGAGTAGGGGAAGCAGTACCAGAGAGAAAAGCAGCGGACCCGCTGCGATCAGCAGACCGCAGGCATTGGCGGCGGCGATGCTACGTTTTTTCAGCTGGCGAAGGTCAATCAGCGGATCCTCGCACCTCAGTTCATGCAAAACCCAGATCGAAATGAGGGAAATGGCCGCCGCCAACCATAACCAAGGCGCGGCTGAGGCAAAACCGGTACGACTTGCCTCGGTCATAGAAAGGAGCATCAAGGCGATCGCAGGAGCAGAAAGGACTGCCCCAAGATAATCGATCCGCGTTCCTTGCTTATGCTGGCGAGCGCCTCGCGGCAGCAGGATGAGAACGAGAAGGAACGCGATAGTTGCCCAGCCGGCACTCACAAGGAATATCTGCTGCCAATGGCCATAGTCCAGGATCAGCCCACCCATTATTAGCCCTGCGGCGATACCGAACGAATAGACGCCACCTAGAACACCTATGAAATGGACACCGCGGCTAAACTCGACATGCTCCTTTACCAACCCATAGCATAAGGGAAGTATCCCCATGGACACGCCCTGAAGGAGGCGGCCCAGGATGATGAGACGCAGGTCTTCGAAGCTAGCACCAATTAGCGACCCTAGCCCTGCTAGGAACAGTAAGACCAAGAGGACCCGGCGACGGCCATAGAGGTCCCCTAAGCGGCCGCTGATCGCCGCACTTGAGCCCGCTGCGATACCGAAGGCCGTTAGGACCCATCCCACTCGAACCGGGTCTCCATAGATCCGATAAAGCTCTGATATGGCGAGAGTTATCATTGTGCCTTCGAGAGAGCACACGAGCTCGGCCACGCAGAGTGTGATTAGGAGGCCTCGATCGCCTATTCGGTCGCGAGTCATGTTGTCGTCCTCTCAGCTGCAGGACCAGCTTGTTAAAACTGGACACGGGCTTTCCACTCCGTACATCCGGGGTTCGCCGTAAAGCCCGTATGTGATGCCCGTTGAGCCCTGCTGGCTGTCTCCACCAACAAGATAGGTTTGGTTGGTGGCGTTCCGGACGTAGGCGGCCAGATCGACCCGCGACTTCAATACATTCTTCCAGTCCAGCCGTAGGTTAACGAGATTCTGCGGTTCGACCACGGCTTCTGGCTCCTGGCTTGTGCTCGCGAAGTGGTACTTGGCCTGGTGATAATAGGTCGCAGTAAGAGAAACATCGCCTAGACCGCGCGAGGTAGGCAAACTCAACCTAACGGTTGAACCAAAGTGATGCATAGGAGCGTAACTAAAGTCGTCCTTAGAAAGGTCCTGCGATCCCGTCACTATAGTTCTGCACTGCGGACGTGTGGCGGAATCGGCACACGGCGGATCTGTTGGATCGACACCTAAGATCGGAGCAGTAAACGTCTTATATTGCGCGTCGATATAGTCGGCAAACATACTGACCTGCACCCAGTGAGCCGCGATTACCTTCAGTTCCGCCTCTAACCGTTTCACGATCGCCTTCTGAACGGGCAGCACAGCGCCAACGGACAGATTCGTCCGCGGATCAATGATACCGCCGAAACCGCCACGGTGAGAATCCCTCAACCATTCATAGTAGGCAGCGCCGTTAAAGCGCCAGGGAATGGTTCCGAACCGACCTTCGGACTTGATGCCGGCCTCGACGTCGTCAATCATCAATTTGGGAGTTGTCAGGTATTGTGAAACCGAAGTCGTCGTATTCACCAAGGCCGGCTGGTATCCGCGCCGCGTACTGGCATAGACCATGGTATCGGGAGTCACGCGGCAGTCAGCACTAATCAGAGCTTGGCGACAGACACTGGTACGGCCGTGAGCCACGACATGTAACTTAAGGGCTCGTAGCTGTGAGGCCCCGTCGGCATTAGAATGTTGCAGTTCGCGCCGGGATGCTGGCGCGCGACCCGCAGGCCGAAAGAACGGGAATGGCCGTAGCCATGTGACATGGCGACAACACCGGGCCGCAGGTCGTTGTTGACAAGAATTTGGGAGTCGATCGTACCGTGTTCGTTGGAGATGCGGACCACATCACCGTTAAACAGGCCACGGGCCGAGGCGTCGGCCTCACACATGTTAAGCGGGTTGGTCGTCTCCTTGCCGCGACGGAACTTGGCGGCGTTCGCCAACCACGAATTATGCATGTACCGCGTACGCAGCGAGATTAGCTTGAGCGTGTCATCCGGCTCTCTCTCCAGTTCGGCAAGAATTTCTTCGCACCGCTCGAACAGCCTTGTTCGGACGAAGGCGGAGGGGCAGCAGTCCACCTTCTTATGAGGATGCTGGAGGCACTTTTCGTAAAATGCCTCGGGCGGCTCTTCCGGCAAAAGGGCCGTGCTGTGGTCCAGCGCTGTGATCTTCTCGATCGACAGGTCGCGAAGCTGTAGAAGTCCCTCGATCAGCCCCACACCGTCGGTCATTTCCGGATCGCTGTCGAGTAGAGGCGATGGTAACGCCATCTCCTGGAGAAGCCGGGACAGTGTCCAAACCACGTGGCGACGATCGTGGGCAGGCCGCTCTAGTGGGTCCGTAAATTGTATGAAGGGCAGCGGCTGCATGCTGTTGGAACTCAGAAAATTGATGTCCATACGCTCCATCCAGTCGGTGGCTGGAAGCACATAGTCTGACATCTCCGCGGTGGCGCTGCGGAAGATGTCAATAGACACCGTCAGTTCAAGCTTAGGAAAGGCCGCGCGAATGCGTTCCTCGCCCCCCACGGACAACAGCGGGTTGCCGCCGATCGTAATAAACGCGCGGATATCGCCGTTCTCGATCAGCTCCGGCAAGATGCTGGCGGGCAGCGCCATATAGCTGACCGGATCGGGCAACTCGAAGGTACCTACCGAAGTGGTAATTTCCTGCACCTTGTCAAACGGCTTGAACTCGTTCCTAAGGCCGTTCGGCTTGTAGTGTCCGCCGCGCCGGCCGAGGTTCCCGGTAGCAAAGGCAATCATCTCGGCAACATGATACGCCAGCACCCCTTGGCGGCTCTGATTGACCCCAGTGGAAAGAAATATGCAAGCTGAGCGAGCAGCGATAATCTCGCCGGCAATCTCCGACACCGTTTCGGCTGGGATGCCAATCACCCCTGCTACGCGCTCCGCCGGGTAGCGGCGGGCGAAGGCCTTGAGCTCATTGACATGAATCCCGTGCTCCTGAAGCAGATCTTCCCGAAATCCGCCTTTCAGTTCAATTTCGTTCAGCAGCGCTATGAGGAAATAGACGTCAGTGCCCGGTTTGATACGCAAGGTCGGACCAGTTTCCTCGGTAGAACTCTCCACGCGGCGTGGATTCACAAAGCGAATTTTGCCGCCGCGGCCCCGTATCCTTCTCAACACATCGACGTCGTCGTTCGGCATGGACATTACCGTCCAGCGCGATACCCGAGGATTGCTTCCCAAGCACAGCAGATAATCTGTATTCTGGAGATCGGGGACGGTGAATGATCCAAGCGAGCCGAAGGCCTCACCCGCCGCAATCACCTTGTTCTGCGTATCTTGGGTATTGGAACTAAACCGCATGAGCGTGCCAAGCGTGTTCTTGAACATCTCGGCCATCATTGCGCCGGTGGTGTCAAACACCATTGGGTTGCCGACGTACACTGCAATCGAGTTGGGACCGTGCTCGTCTCGTATTGATTTCATTCGCCCGCCGATGTCGGCCAGTGCCTCGTCCCAACCGACTTGGGCATAGTCTCCTTCTGCCTCCGTACGGAGGTTCAATCTTCGCTGCGGCCAGTTCAGCCGATCGGGATCATTATGCACTTCAAGAAAAGACAGTCCCTTGTGACAGGCGATGCCGCCGCTCGGGTGCGTGCTGTCGGGGCGCAGCGCGGTCACTTTGCCGGTGTCGTCAATATCCGCAATAAGCGGACAGGTCGGCTCGCAAATGCGGCAGAAGCTGTGAACTTGTTTTCCCATTATCGCGAACTTTCCTGATGCAACCCCTGCTCCGCGGCGGCGCAGGCAAGCAATTCGCCAGTCCGGGTCAATTTGCGTCGCGGCCTGCCCAGTTCGCGGCCGGCAGAGCGTTCGGCGTGGTCAATCCTCCGCCAGCCATCGAGGCGTACGAGCTCCGGCTGCCGATCGCGCAAGATCGCGAGCACGGAATCACGGCCGATCTCCGGTGCCCGCAATCGCCCTACCGCTCGGTCCTCCAGCAACGCCGCAACTGTCTCGGCTGCGCATCGCTTGTTGCTGCCGATGATACCGCGACAACCACGTTTAATCCAGCCCGTCACGTAGGCGCCCGGCCACACTTTCCCGTCGTCGGCAATACGACCTCCGAGGTTCGCGATCACGCCGCGGCGTGTGTCGAATGGAAGCCCTGGAAAAGGATCGCCACGATAGCCGATGGCGCGCAGCACCAAGCCGGCTTGGAGCACCTCCTGCTCCTCCGTCGCTGCGGCGAAAAGCCGTCCGCCTGCATCGCGTTCCAGTCGATTGCGCGCGACCAGCAACTGCTCCACCCGCCCGTTCCCCACAATCTCTACGGGTGAACTCAGGAAGCGGAAGATGATGCGCTTGCGCGGGTTCGACGAGGGCCGCCTCACCAGTCGCTTCAGCGTGTCGAGTTTGCGCCGAGTGGTCCAGTCGGCGCCATCCAGCATGACATCGTCGTCGTCAGGCAGATCCTCACCTTCGGCCGTTACCTCCACGCCGGGGATATGCTCCAGCTCCTCTAGCTCCGGATTGGCAAAGGCGCCTTGAAGATGACCGCGGCGGCCGAGCAGCACCACCTCGCGCACCCTGCTGTCGCGCAGCGCCGCGAGCGCTTGGTCGGAGATGTCCGTGCGTTCCAATTCTGCCACCGGCATCGTGAGGATGCGGGCTACGTCAAGAGCGACGTTCCCATTCCCAACAACAATCGCCCTCTCGGATTGGAGGTCGATCTTGAGATCGGCAAAGTCGGGATGGCCATTATAGAAGCTGACGAACTCCCGTGCCGCCCAGCAGCCAGGCAGCTCCTCACCGGGAATACCCATCCGCGTATCGCTTGCCGCGCCGGTTGCGTATATGGCGGCATCGTACCACTCAGCGAGTTCGGCGGGCCGCACGTCCCGGCCGATCTCGACGTTGCCCAAGTATCGCAGGCGTGAATCCTGAAGCGCGAAGGAAAACTGCCGATCGATCACCAATTTCTTTTCCGGATGGTCGGGAGCCACTCCGGCCCGCACCAGGCCCCATGGAGTCGGCAGGCGTTCGTACAGGTCGATCTCGACAGCAAGATCGGACCGCTCCAGCAGGTGCTGAGCAGCGTACATGCCGGCAGGTCCGCTGCCGATGATCGCTATCCGGCAAGGACGCTCCGTCACGCCGGCCCCTGTTCGAGCACCCAGAAATAGTCCCGGTTTATCTCGGCGTAATGCCGCCACTTTTCCGGCAGATCCCGGCTCTCGTAGATGGCTAGCACCGGGCACACATCCACGCATGCCCCGCAACTGATGCACACGTCCGGGTCGATGTAGAGCTGCTCGGCGTCGTCGAAGCTGTCGTCATTGGGGCGCGGTGCAATGCAGTTCACCGGACAAATATCCACGCATGCGAAGTCGGCGATACATGGCGCGGCAATCACGTATGGCATCGGAGCATCCCAAACAATTGCACCAACATTCAACAGGCAACGAGAATGAACCTGGGTCTCAACCCGAGTTGGGCGGCCATCCCCGACCGTCACCATCGAGGGGCAGAATGCCGTGCAGTAGCGGCAAATGCTAGTTTCCGTTTCACTCGATCAATCACCCGCGATTTCTTTTCGTCGAAATCCTTCCGGGGCCGCACTAGCAACAATCGAGGCCGGCGCGAAAGCCGATCATCTGCTCGTGAAGGCGGTATTGATAGTTAGGCTACGCTCCCATACCGCAAATTTGCAACGACCGTGGATAGGTAACTCCCGAAGAATTGCATATGTAATTAAGTCCTCCGGAACAGAAAGTACAATGCGGTCGTGTTCGCCGGCGCACATGCGACAATTCCAACATGGCATTTTCTCGACTGCTTCGATAGGGTATTTGCTTCGTCGGTAGCCGCTCTGACGGAGAGGGTCGCGCGCCAGAAGCACTTCCCGAGATTCGCGGGCGTTCCTTCCTGCGGACGCCGTGGCACATGAGGGATGGCGAGAAGTCCAATCAGTGGGTGCGGCGCGCCATCATAGCGTACGCGTCATTGCCCTGAACGCGGCCAAACGCCGGGGACTGCAAGTTACAAGCTCGCAGATTTCCGCCAGTTATTGGACGCCAGCCAACGCTCGCGGACGATGGCTAGCGGAGAGGGTGGAGTTCGAATTCTAGTAAGGTCGCCGAGGAGGCGGCCCAGGATTTGCCAGCGACTGCTGCGCGTCTAACCTCTCTTATTCACCGGGCCGCTGCGTGATGGCGTGATCGGACACGGCGGCGGTGTGCGGTTTTGCGCGCACGAGCTGGTCCGTTACGCCTGTTTCATCGTGTTCGGCCGAGAGGTTTGCGGGGTTTTTGGACGGGG
>JAUYQH010000002.1 GCA_030697365.1 Novosphingobium sp.
GACACATCGTCGATCGAGAGACCTACCGCGAACGCCGCTCGGCTGCATTGGCCGAGTGGCACTCGCTCGTGGGCTGAGGTTACGGTCTCCAGGCGAGAGCTGCGTCTATCGGAGACGAGTTGCGATTGGACTGACAGCACCCAATGGCGACCAGCATCCTGGGCTTTCTCGCCTGCATACGTGCGAGCCAGGAACCCTCGGAAATCGCCCTGCGGCCCATCCAGTTTAATCGCGACATGGCACCGATAATGAGCAACCGGCGGATATCGGCCTGCCCAGCCTTTGAGATCCGACCGAGCCGCGCTTTGCCGCCTGAGGAGAATTGGCGTGGCACAAGGCCGAGCCAAGCAGCAAAGTCCCGCCCGCGGTGAAAGTGCTCCATTGGCGGTGCAAATGCTTCAACGGCCAGGGCAGTGAGCGGACCGACGCCCGGCATGGTCTGTAACCGTCGAGCCATGTCGGCTTCGGCCGCCAGCGTCTTGATCTTCCCTGTCTTCGCATTGATTCGTACGGTCTGCTCGGCAATCTGCTCAAGCAGATCCCCGCATTCCTCGCGCATCAGCTCAGGCAGATCGCTGTTGGGAGCAGCAATGATTTCCTTGATACGCCCGAGTTGGCCAATGCCTTGCGGAAGAATATGGCCGTATTCGTACAGGCAGGCCCTGAGCGCGTTCACCAGCTCGGTGCGCTGGTGAACAAGGCGTTCCCGACTGCGAAACAGAATGGCCCTGCTTTGCTGGGCATCCGACTTCGGCTCGACAAAGCGCATTTCAGGCCGCTGAGCCGCGACCACGATCGCCTCCGCGTCCGCCGCGTCGTTCTTCTGGCGCTTCACGAACGGCTTCACATATTGGGGCGCAATCAACTTCACCTGATGACCAAGTTTTAGCATTTCACGGGCCCAGTAATGCGCGCTGCCACAGGCCTCCATCACGACCACGGCAGGAGCCTGCTCCGCCATGAATTGCCGGAAATGCGATCGTGAAAGCTTCTTGCGGAACTGCAGGCGTCCCGCCATCGACGCACCGTGGACCTGGAAAACATGCTTTGCCAGGTCCACCCCAATCATAGTATCCTTCGACATGGTTGACGCCCTTTCCGCTCAGTGGCTATCAACACCACCAACTTGGCACATTGCGATGCCGTCTGGGGAGGGCGGCAACCACCCCATCTTGGCAAAGCCAGTCCCGCGCGGGCATGATGCGCGCGAGTGGTGTCGGTCCACATCGTCGAACTCCGGAAGTTTGTTGCAAAACCCCAGAATCAACGATCAGGTGCGGCGTCAAGCTAACCTACTGACACCACTCAACTTAATTTCGGATCAGGCTCTTAACCAGAATGTCCGGCTGATGGTCAACTACGCGCATTCGACATTAAAGGATCGACCGCTGTTGGATGACATGAATGGTGACCTTGTCGCGGCCAGGTTTCAGTTGAATTTTTGATTGTCCCGTCGCTAATCCGCACCGTCGCCGATCAGACTGAAAGGCGCCCAGACATTGGGATGCGCCCAGGTATCGATCACGCTGGTCCTGTCAAAGGGATGAGTCATCATCGATCAGCCGCTCGTCCAGCGATCAAGGACCCACGCCGAATCCTTGAAGTATGCCACCGGCCATCCCGCGGTGCAGGACCTCTCGAGTCGGGACCGTTCGCTCGTTTGATATCTCTTCGATATTAACCTCTTCCCTCTCAATATTGGACAGCCACCATTGGACCGGCTAGCCTCCTCGCGGAAATCGACCGACGAAGCGCGATAAAAGGGGCAAGCAAGCTTCAGGTTACGGCTAAAATGCGCCGGTCGAGATCCTCTATATAGAAATACTCTCAGAGGGGCTGGACGAGGATGATCGAAATGAAGGCGGGAAGCGGCGATAATACCGATCTGGACGTCATTGTTGTAGGTGCCGGGTTCTCGGGCCTGTACATCCTTCACGAGTTCCTGAAGCGGGGATACCGCGTCCATCTCTTTGACGACGGCGAGGGTCCTGGCGGAACCTGGGACAAGAACAATTATCCGGGTGCGAGGGTCGATTCGGAAGTCTGGGTCTATCAGTTCACGGATCCTGCGATCCGGCAGAACTTCACCTTTTCGGAGAAGTTTCCCAGCTGGCGCGAGTTGAAGCCATACTTCAACTTCGTGGCCGATAAATGGGAACTGCGGCCCCATATGACCTTTGGCACCCGGCTCGAGGGCGCATCTTTCGACGACAACGAAAGCATGTGGACCGCCCGGTTCACGGACGGAACGACGCGTCGCGCCCGCCATCTCGTACTGGCGATGGGCTCAACCACTACCCCTGTCCTGCCGAAAATTCCCGGCATCGAGACGTTCAAGGGGGAATCGTATCACAGCGCACGTTGGCCAAAGGGTGAGGTTTCTTTCGCCGGAAAGCGCGTGGCCGTCGTCGGTACCGGCGCGTCCGGTGTGCAGACAATTCAGGAGGCGTCCAAGACGGCCGATCATCTTACGGTCTACCAGCGCACGCCTAACCTCGCCCTCCCGATGGGCCAGGAAACGTACAGTGAGCAGGAATACGCCAAGATGGGGCCGCTGATCGGTTCCGCGATGGATTATAGTAAAAAGACATTCGGCGGTTTCGCGTATGATCTGGATTACCGTCCCTGGGCTGATCGTTCCCCTGCAGAAAAAGACGAGGTATTGCGGCAGAACTGGGATCAAAAGGGTTTTCGATTCTGGCTCGGAGCACCCTCGGATCTCTTCTTCGACGAAGAGTGCAACAGGGATCACTACTATTTCTGGCGCGACAAAATCCGCGAGCGCATAAAAAAAGAATCGCTGATCGAACTGCTTGCACCCACTGAGCCGCCGCACCCATTCGGAGCCAAGCGACCTTGCCTCGAACAATGGTATTTCGATGCCTATAACCAAGAGAATGTGGACCTGATCGACGCGAATGCGGCGCCCATCGAATGCATCACCGAGAGCGGTATCTTAGCCGGCGGCGTAACGCGCGAGTATGACTGCATTGTCTATGCAACCGGCTTTGACAATTGCACCGGTGCGTTGGCATCGCTCGACATCAAGGACGCCGCGGGGCGAACAATCAAAGATATCTGGGATGAGAAATATCTCACTTATCTGGGGAAAATGGTGCCCGGGTTCCCCAATCTCCTCTTTACCTATGCGTTGCAGAGCCCGTCGGCTTTCCTGAACGGGCCGACCGCCGCTGAGCTCGAAGGTGACTGGGTCGTAAATACCGTTGCCAAATTCGACGAAAACGGGATTCACCGGTACGAAGCGAAGCTTGATGCGGCTCATCGTTGGGCCGAAAAATGCAACGAAATCGCGGACATGAGCCTCATGCCCAAGGCCAAATCATGGTACATGGGTGCCAACGTTCCGGGAAAGCGTCCGGAAATCCAGCCTTTCATCGGCGGCCAACTTGCCTACAAGGCGGCGCTCGATGAGGAAATGGAGGCGGGTTACCCTGGCATGACGCTCGAGACGTCGCCGGTGTCGAACGTAGCGGTCGCTTAGGAGCGCCCGGGCGAAGGCATCGTTCCCTGTCTGAAGCGCCCATCATCGGGCATCGGGAACGGTCGTTGCCGTCCCTGGACTGGCGCCTAGGTCATCCCCGCCCTTAACAGCCCGTGCGCCCGGATTCTGCTGCTATCGGGTCGGGATGCCGACCAAGGAACTCCGTCGGAGAACGCCAAAGCCTGGTTGCTCAGGCCAGCCTCGAATCGCAGGGCGCCTGACGAAGCGCAAATTCCAGAAATCTCTCGGTTACGCGACTGCGTTGGTCCCTCGGGAGGGCGAGGGCCAGCCCTATCCGGTTGCTGTGTTCCGCACCCTTGATCTTGAGAAATTTGATGTTGGTCGCCGAATAATGACGGGTTACCCCGGCGACGAGCGCGACCCCGATGCCACTTTGAACAAGCGAGATCATGGTCTGCGCCTGGATTGCTTCCTGCACGACGTTCGGCTGAAAGCCCGCCTCGTGGCACATGAGCATCATAACAGCTCTCATGTTCGGAACCGCTGACTCGGGATGGGTGATAAGCGGCGCGTCCCGCAGTTCGCTGATGTCTATGCTCGACCGATCGTCATATGGACCGGGCGACTTCACCACAGCCACAAGGCTATCGTGCTCGAGCACGTGCAGTTCTGCGTCGAGGTCTCCGAGCACGGGGGTGCGGACGAGTGCTGCGTCAATTTCGCGGTCCGACAGCTTCTGCAACAAGGCGGTGGTGTAAGACTCCTCCAGTGACAGATCGATGTTTGGATATTCCAGACGGAATCCGCTGAGCAGCTTGGGCAGGAGGCTATAGGTCGCGGAGCCCACAAAGCCGATCCGCAGCCGGCCGGTTGAGCCGAGAAGGCTTTCCCGGACCGCTGCCTTCACCTGCTCAATGTGAAAGAGGGCCTGGGCTGCGTGAGGCAACGCGGCCGCTCCCGCCGCTGTCAGAGTGACCTTGCGACGGTCCCGGGCGAACAGGCGGACGCCAAACTCAGCCTCCAATTTGGCGAGCGAGATCGACAAGGGCGGTTGGGCCATATTCAGCTTTTCCGCCGCGCGGCGGAAATTGAGCGTGTCGGCAAGCGCCACAAGCTGGCGGAGCTGCTGCAGGTTCATGATATCCCTTGCATATGAAACATCTCTCTACCGATATTGGACCTTATTTGAACCGACAGCTAGCCTGAAATCTCATGCAGTTGTTCAGGTTCTACCATGCTTCCTTTGTCCGGTATTAAAGTAATAGATCTCGGTTCGGTGCTTATGGCCCCCTACGCCAGCCAATGGCTGGGCGACCTTGGCGCCGACGTGGTGAAGGTCGAGACGAGGGACGGCGATTCAACACGGCGCACCGGGCCAAGCACTGAACCTGGTATGGCAGCGATGTTCCTGGGAACTAACCGTAACAAGCGAAGCATCGTTCTGGATTTACGAAACCCGGATGGTCTCGAAACGCTGTTAAGACTTGTCGAAGGCGCCGACATCTTTCTCCACAACATCCGCCCCCAGAAAGTCAAAAAGCTCGGCATCGATCCCGAGGCCGTGGCCGCACGCAATCCGCGGGTTGTCTATGCTGGCCTGCACGGGTTCGGAGAAGGTGGGCCCTACTCCGGGCGCCCTGCATACGATGACATTATCCAGGGCATGTGCGGTAACAGCGATCTGATGATGCGTCAGACCGGAAGGCCCGGCTATTTTCCTACGGTAAGCGCAGATAAGACGAGCGGACTAGTCGCTGCTATAGCCATCCTCGCCGCGCTGAGCGCACGCGAGCGGAGCGGCCGCGGGGGCGTAGTCGAAGTCCCTATGTTCGAGACGATGGCTGCCTTCAACCTCGTGGAGCACTTGTACGGCGGCCACTTCGAGCCGCCACTGGGGCGTCCCGGCTATCCCCGCGTGCTGGCGGGAACCAGAGCACCGTTCCCCACGCTCGATGGCTTCATCAGCGTCATGCCCTACACGGATCGCCATTGGACCGATCTGTTCAAGGAAGTCGGAACCCCGAGCATGCTGGCGGACCTTCGGTTCGAAGGCATTGCGGCACGGACACGAAACATCGGCCTTCTTTACGAACAGCTCGCCGAGATTATCGCTACGCGGTCGACATCTGATTGGGTGGATATCCTCGGTCGTCTCGATATCCCGGCCGCACCGGTGATCGGTCTCGATGAACTGGTCCACGACGAGCACCTCGAGCAAACCGATTTTTTTCACGAACTGAGCGACGAGGGCATGGGTCACATGCGCTTTCCCGGGGTCCCGGTCCGCTTTGACGGAGTGCGACCCGGTATTGGTATGCCGCCGCGGCTCGGCGAGCATACCGTCGAGATTCTTGTAGCGGCAGGGCTGACGTCGCCCGAAATCGAGCAGCTCCTTTCTACCGGTGCGGCATTTCAACACACCTCTGATCAGGTCGATCGAGCCAGCGCACGATACGAAGAATTTGGGGGTGCGAATGTCTGACTTGCTACTCGTAGAGCGCCGCGGCGACGTGGCGGTGGTGACGATCAATCGTCCGGAGCAACGAAACGCTCTCGGTTTCGGCGACGATGGTGACGTGGTCGATGCGCACACTCGCGCACTCAATGCAGACCGAAGCTTGCGCTGTGTCATCCTCACTGGAGCTGGAACTGCTTTTTCCGCGGGTGGGGATCTGAAGCAGTTCCGTCGTTGGGCGCACGATGCCAGCATCAGGCCCCCCGATTTCCTCAAGCTGTATGAGGCCGGCATCCACAAGGTGGTCCGGGGATTCTGGAGCCTTGAAATGCCTGTAATCGCGGCAATCAATGGTCCGGCGATAGGTCTGGGTAATGACCTTGCATGTCTGGCGGATATGCGTCTCGCCGCCGCTCCTGCGAAGTTCGGTGCGACCTTCCTTAAGGTCGGCCTGGTGCCCGGGGACGGCGGCGCGTGGATCCTGCCAAGGATAGTAGGCTGGGAGCGCGCCTCTGAATTGTATTTTACCGGCAAGATCATCGATGCTCCAACGGCCCTAGACTGGCGTCTCGTTGGACGTGTTGTGGCCGATGAGAACCTGATGGATGAAGCAATGGCCGTTGCGGAAATGGTTTGCCGGCAACCGCCTGAAGTCCTGCGGGCGACGAAAAAGCTCATGCGCGCAAGTATATTGCAGGGTTTCGAAGACATCATGTCTTTGTCCGCGAGGTATCAGGTCATGGCGCACCTCACGGATGATCACCGCGAAGCGCTCGATGCGATCCACGAAGCCCGTCCGCCGGTGTTCTCAGGCGGCTGATCAGGCCGCACAACCGCCTCGGGGACGATGAGCTTCTGACGATTGCAATGTCGGAGCATGAGACGGGCGCGTGGCCTTCCGTCTCGCCCGGACCAATCGAAGACGTTTGTGGGTAGCTTTTTGGGGGGGAAAGCCTTGCCCGCCGAAGGTCTGGAGTGACGCGCCCTCGGCACCCCCCCTCGGAGCATTTGGTGATACCCTTCATAAATCAACTACGCTCAAACTAATATTAGACGCGGTACCTCTCTCCCCATAAGCCATTGAGAAAGCCAGTACAGCTCCAAGCCCGAGAATCGGGCGGAGGCCAGCAAAGGGGCAGGTTATGAACAGCATTCTCAAGGCAACGTTTCTGTGCACCGCGACGACCTTGGCCAGTGTCGCTCATGCCCAAGTGAGTGCGCCGACCCTTTCGGATTCAGCAAGCCAGATCGCGGCCGACGTCGAGGCGCACTCTCCCCAGGTCGGTGACCCGGCCACGGGGACTGACGCGCCGCAAGGCGGGGCGAACGTCGCGGACGCCAGTGAGCCTGCCAGCCAAAGCGGGGGTGACATTGTTGTCACCGCCCGGAGGCGTAATGAAAACCTGCAGGACGTTCCGGCGACGGTTTCGGTGCTTACCGAGAAGCAACTGGAAGCCACTGGGGCTCGTATGGTCCTGGACTTCGCCGAGCTGACCCCGGGAGTAACGATGCAGGTGGGGGCAACGGAGCCGGGGGACGCTTCCATCAACATTCGCGGCCTGAATGGCGCCCGCGATGCGGAGAACAACGTAGCCCTCGTGATCGATGGTGTGCTTCGGACCAGCGCAGTTGCCACGACCCAGCCACAAGGGGACATCACGCAGGTTGAGATCATCAAGGGGCCCCAAGGGGCACTCTATGGACGCAACGCTTCTGCTGGCGCGATCGTCATCACAACCCGAAAACCAACAGATTATTTGTCTGGCCAGGTCAAGACGAGCGCTGCCAATGATGATACCTATCTGGTATCCGGCCTGCTCAGTGGCCCGATCACCGACCAGATCGGGTTTACGGTCAATGCAGAGTACTCAACTTCGGATGGCTTTCACCGAAACAGCTTCCTTCAGTCGCCGGTGAATCAGCAGGTCTACCCCGGTAATAGCCGGAACGCGGCCTCGATCGACAACTACGAAAAATTCTACGCGTTTGGACGTCTGCTCATTACCCCGAATGAGGATACAGAGATCGACGTCAAAGCAAACTATGGTTCACAAACAGCCAGCTCTATCAACTACAACGCAGTGTTTCACCTTCCTGCATTGGCAGCCGCCTTCAGTACACCCCTGTTCGACCTCCCGATCAGCGACCACAAGTTCCTGTTCACCAACAATACCGAGGCGCAGAGCTGGCAGAAGAGCTTTGGTGGATCGATCCGATTCAATCAGCGCCTGGATTTCGGGTCGCTGATCGGCTTTGCCGCTTACAGCAATATCAAGAGCGATTTCATCGGCGGTGGAACCAGCGGGGCATTCGGCTTCTTCGCAAACGAGCCCACCTGCAGGGCGACCCGCGCTGCGACGGCGCCCCAGGTGACCGGGGTCGCCAACCAAGAACCCTTCATGACCTTCTACGATGCGTTCGGTTTCGCGCAGCCGTACTCTCCAAGCACCTGCGACGGGATTCAATACAACGATCGGCGGCAGAAAGACGTTGTGACCGAGCTCCGCCTGGTAAGCCCCGAGAATGGGTCAGCACTGTCCTGGCAGCTGGGATCCAGCTACATTTTCATCGACCGGCGGGTGTGCATCAACCTTACGCTCGACACAGGACAGAGCGCCTCGCGCCAGTGCTACACCACCGATCCCCGCTTCCCCACCGAAAGCCTCGTCGATGATAATTTCAAGACGAACGTGTACGCTCTTTTTGGCTCATCGGAGTACGAGGCCACCGATAAGCTGACGCTCGGCCTGGCACTTCGGTACGATATCGAGGCGCGGAATACGTCGAACAACGTGCCGGTGAATGCCCGGACACGCTGGGTGGGTAACGCACGAACGGGCTTCCCGACTGGGACGGCGACCACCCCCGCGAACTACTATCTTAATCCGGGCCTCGACCCCGCCTATAACCCGAGCGGTATCCTCGCGCCGCGCTCGAAAACCTTCAGGCAGCTACAGCCGAAACTGTCGCTCACGTATCAGGCGAACTCCGATACGACCTTGTTCGCAAACTGGGGCATCGGCTTCAAGGCCGGCGGTTTCAACAACGCTGGCACTGAAGCCATTGTTAACGGCTATTTCAATGCTCCGGTCTCGGCTGGGGGCATCAACGCGGGTCTTACAGTGGGCGACGTCTTCAAGAAGGAAGTAGACAGCGCATACGAAGCTGGAATCAAGGGGCGTGTCTGGAACAATATCAGGTACGAGCTTGTTGGTTATTATACAAACGTGAAGGACATGCAATTTTTCGAATTCTTTGTTGGCGAATTCGGTCTGCTCAGAAGCGTTTCAAACATCGACAAGGTGCGAATTTATGGGGCCGAGGCATCTCTGAACTATGAGTTCATCCCTGGCTACAGCGTTTATGCCTCCGGCAACTATACCAATAGCAGGATTCAGAAGAATTCATCGCGGCCTTATACCGTTGGAAACAAGTCTCCCAACACGCCTGATTACACGCTCAATTTCGGGGCGAACGCTGATCAACCCATCACCGCGTCGATGAATTTCATTGGTCGGGTAGATGCGCGCATTACCGGCCCCACTCCCTATCACACGGTTCAGGATAACGACGTTCCCACAATCTTCGGACTTACTGGAAACTACAAGAATTCTACGAGGGATGCGTACACCATCGTGGACGTACGCGCAGGTGTGCAGACCGACAGCTGGAGCATCACTGCCTTTGCCAGCAACCTCTTCAACAAGGCCTATATAAACGACGACGTTGTTGCACCGGAATTTGGTGGTGATTTCGTCGCCCCCGGTAGCCTGCGTCGTTACGGCATCGAAGCTTTGTTCAAGTTCTGACGGACGGCGGGGCGAGCATTCGATGTTGCAGACAATGGGCATTAGCGAGTGCTAGCTTCGCTTGAACTCTCCAGCGTTCCTGAGGAGGACGAGGCGATCAGGCCGCTCGTGCGGGCATTCCTAGACGAAAGTCTCGTCCAAATGCCGCACGACATTCGCGTGCGGTCGTGGATGGGGCACGATCCCGATTTCAGCCGCAAGCTGGCGGCGCGGGGATGGGTCGGCGTGACGCTGCCGATTGAATACGGCGGACAAGGCCGCAGCTACTTCGCACGGTTCGTTGTGGCGGAGGAACTGCTCGCGGCAAGTGTCCCGGTGGGCGCGCATTGGGTCGCGGAGCGCCAGAGTGGGCCCCTGATCCTGCATTACGGTACCGAGGACCAACGGCAGTTCTATCTGCCGCGCATTTGCCGGGGAGAAGCCTTCTTCTGTATCGGCATGAGCGAGCCTGATGCCGGATCGGATCTGGCCAGCGTCAAGACCCGCGCAGAGCGGACCGATGGCGGTTGGCTGCTGAACGGAGCGAAAATCTGGACCACGTACGCGCAAGTGGCTCATTACATGATTGCGCTCGTCCGGACCTCCGGGTCGGGGGCAGATCGCCAGCAGGGCCTTTCCCAGCTTATCGTCGACCTGTCACTCCCCGGGGTGACGGTTACCCCGATTGTCGACCTGGCGGGCGATAGCCACTTTTGTGAAGTGCACTTCGATAATGTCGAGCTGGCGGCCGATGCACTGATAGGCGTCGAAGGCCAGGGTTGGCAGCAATGCATGGCCGAGCTGAGTCTCGAGCGCAGCGGACCCGAAAGGCTCTACTCGAGCATTCTCGTGCTCGACGAATGGCTGGCCCATTTGCGGGACCAGGGAGCGCCTGACGATCGCACCATGGCTCTCGTCGGCAGTCTCGTGGGGCGCCTTGCAGTGCTTCGCGCGCTTTCCCTTGCGCTCACTGCCCAGCTGGTGCGGGGGGAACGTCCGGAGGCCGCCGCGGCGCTGTACAAGGATTTCGGGACCGCGTTTGAGCAGGACTTGCCCGCTCTGATTGCGGACGCCATCGCGGCTCAGCCGGATATCATGCCCCCCGACGAACTTATGCACACGCTCGCTTACGCCACGACCATGTCGCCGACGTATTCTCTCCGCGGCGGCACTCGTGAAATCCTCAGGGGCATGATCGCCCGTGGGCTCGGACTTCGATAGGGCGCCAACGAATGGATACGCTTCTTGAAGACATGTTCGCGCGTCTGCTGGCACGATCCTGTTCAACTACGTTTGTGCGTGCCGCCGAGCACGATCCTGACCATAAGTTGCTGACACTGGTGTGGGACGAGATCGAAGAATCCGGCCTGCCCAATGCTCTGGTGGCAGAGCAAGACGAGGGGTTCGGCCTATCCCTTGCGCAGATTTTGCCCCTGGTCCTTCTGATGGGCGCGCATGCGTTCCCCCTGCCGCTTGCTGAGACCATGGTCGCGCGGGCGCTTCTTCGCCATGCTGGAGTGGAGCCGCCCCTTGCGCCGATAATCCTGGCGACTGCTCTCTCGCGCGAGGACCAGGCGAAGATCCAGACTGCCGAGCTTCCGCTCGCGCGTACCGCTGGCTATATGCTGGTGGCCCGCGGCGAGACTTTTGATCTTGTCGAGTTGAGCCATTCGGTTCGTTCCTCGTCCCGGAATCAGTTCTCTCTTTCGGCACACGTCATTGCCGGAGCGGAGCAGATTCGGGACTCGATCCCATCGGGCACGATGGCGCTCCGAGAAACGATAGCGTTCCTGCACGCTGCCAAATTAGCTGGTGCGATGCAGTTCGTTCTCCAGATGACTATCGATTATGCTCAGACCCGGCCGCAGTTCGGTCGTCCTATTGGAAAGTTTCAAGCGATCCAGCAGCAGGTCAGCGTGATGGCTGAATATGTGGCAGCGGCTCGAATGGCGGTGGAGCTCGCTGCGAGGACAGGGGGCTTGCTTCCTGATTCATTGGCAGCGAGTGTCGCCAAGGAGTGTGCGAGTTCCGCCGCCCTCACTGTCGCGCGAACGGCACACTCCGTGCACGGTGCGATTGGAATCAGCCGCGAGCATGATCTTCAGCTCTACACCAGGCGAATGGCCGAGTGGCGCGCTGCAGAGGGGGCCGAAAGCTATTGGGCGACGCGGGTTGGTCGAGAGTTTTTCGCTAGCAACGCAGGGCGAACGGCTGACTTTGTGCGAGCGCGGTTGTCCGTGTGATCCCATCATCCCGGCCGAAAACGGGCTTAATCTGCCACAGCTAAACAGAAATTCAGGAGAGATTACATGATGACTACGCAGGCGAACGCTTTAACGGACCTGTACAAGAACTGGACTGCGAAGATGGCGACGGGGGCGATGGAGCTTCCCGAGATGCGCACGATGTTCGAGGAATGGGGGACCCTGGCTACCGAACCTACGGGCTTTTCCTACACTACCCTGTCACTTGGCGGCGTGCCATGCGTCGAGGCAGCGGAGACCGGCACCCCGGATAATGGGCGTGTGTTGCTGTGCTTTCACGGCGGTGGCTTTGTGTGCGGATCGGCTGAATCTCATCGCAAGATGTTTGCGCACATTGCGAAGGCTGTCGGTTGCAAGGCCATCATTGTCGACTACGCGCGGACGCCCGATAACCCCCACCCCGGCATCGTGAAACAGTGCACCGCCGTTTACGGCGCCTTGCTCGATCAGGGCTACGAACCCCAGCATATCGCCATGATCGGAGATTCAGCGGGAGGGAACCTGGCCACGTCGGTACCGCTCAACGCTCTTCACGAAGGCCTTGCTGTTCCAGCCGCCTGTGTTCCCTTATCGCCCTGGTATGACATGGAGCCGACCGGCGAGACATTCGTCACCAACGCGGATGTTGATGCGTTCGTAAGCCCGGATGCAGTGCGACTGATGGCAGGAATGTATCTCGGCGGTGCTGATCCATGCGATCCGGGCGTCAATCTGTTGCATGCAGACCCGTCCGAACTGCCTCCGATGCTGATCCAGGTCGGGGGGCATGAGACGCTGCTAGATGATAGTCGCCGTTTTTACGAGCGGGCGAAGGCTGCCGGCGTCGATGTTACTCTGCAGATCATTCCCGAGATGCAGCATGTTTTCCAATTGATGGCGGGCAAGGCTCCGGAAGCCGATGACGCCATCGGCAAAATTGCGCAGTGGCTGCGGCCGAGACTCGGACTTTGACGACCGGACGGGAAAACGGCTGATGTTGTATGAGCTTCGTATCTACCACTGCGCCCCTGGGCGCCTCAGCGCGCTGAACCGCCGCTTCGAGGAGGTCACGCTCGGGCTATGGGATAAATTTGACATTCGTCCGGTAGGCTTCTGGACCACTGTGGTCGGGCCGAGCAGCCAGACCCTTACCTACCTGATCCGCTGGGAATCGATGGCCGAACGCGAGAGTAAGTGGAACGCGTTTATCTCGCACCCTGAATGGATTGCGGCACGAGTAAGCTCTGAGAAGGACGGCCTCATCGTCGAGAAGGTCGAAAACCAGCTGCTGGAACCGACGATTTATTCACCGATGAAATGAGTTGATCGAATTTTTGCCAGAGAAAATCGATCTTTGGCAGAGATCCGCCACCTCATCATCAGAAAGTAATCGCTGTCGCGGACGTAATACGGCAGTGCCCCTAGTCGGGTCCTTTTGTCCGGTGACGACCGCACGCAGAAATGAGACTCATCATGGCCGACCATCCCGCTTGCACCCTGCTGATCGCCGGCGAGGCGCTGACCGGCGGGGGCCGCGAGAGCCACGACGTCATCGACCCGGCGACCGGCGAGACCATCGGCAGCGTGCCGCACGCGACAGCGACCGACCTCGACCGCGCGCTCGAGGCGGCGGAACGCGGGTTCAAGACCTGGCGCAACACCTCGGCCGACCAGCGCACCGCGATCCTGCTCAAGGCCGCGGGGCTGATCCGCGAGCGGGCCGCCGCGATCGGCGAGGCTCTCACCCGCGAACAGGGCAAGCCGGTGAAGGAGGCGATCGGCGAGACGATCTACTGCGCGATGCTGCTCGAGTTCTACGCGCAGGAAATCAAGCGCATCTACGGCCGCACGCTGGTGCGCCCCGCCGGACAGCGGGTGGAGGTGCAGTACCACCCGGTCGGCCCGGTCGCCGGGTTCGCGGCGTGGAACTTCCCCTCGCTCAACGTCATGCGCAAGATCGGCGGCGCGCTCGCCGCGGGGTGCTCGACGATCGTCAAGCCGTCCGAAGAAACCCCCTCGGCGGGCATCGCGCTGGTCCAGGCGCTGATCGACGCGGGCGTGCCGGGCGACGCGGTGCAGTGCGTGTTCGGCGTGCCCGACGAAGTCAGCCGCCACCTGCTCGCCTCGCCGATCATCCGCAAGGTGACCTTCACCGGCTCGACCGCGGTCGGCAAGCACCTCGCCAGGCTCGCCGCCGACGATCTCAAGATCGCCACGATGGAACTGGGCGGCCACGCCCCGGTGTTGATCTTCGCCGATGCCGACATCGACGCCGCGCTCGATACGATGACCGCCAACGCCTATCGCAACGCTGGCCAGGTCTGCGTCAGCCCGACGCGCTTCCTGATCGAGGAGCCGGTGTTCGAGCGCTTCCGCGACGGATTCGTCGAACGGGCGAGGGCGATCAAGGTCGGCACCGGGTTCGACAAGGACACCGCGATGGGGCCGATGGCCTCGGCCCGCGGGCTCGAACGGATGGAGCAGATGATCGGCAACGCGAAGGAGCACGGCGCGAAGCTGCTCGCCGGGGGAGAGCGGATCGGCAACCAGGGCTTCTTCCACCAGCCGACCGTGCTCAGCGAGGTGCCGACCAGCGCCGAGATCATGAACGAGGAGCCGTTCGGCCCGGTCGCGCTGCTCAACCCCATGAAGGGCGAAGACGCGATGATCGCCGAGGCCAACCGTCTGCCCTACGGCCTTGCCGCCTATGCCTGGACGAAGGACGCTTCGCGCCGCCGCCGGCTCGCGGCCGAGGTCGAGGCAGGGATGCTGGCTCTCGACACCGGCAGCGTCTCGGCCGCCGACGCGCCGTTCGGCGGGGTCAAGTGGTCGGGCTACGGCAGCGAGGACGGGCGCGAGGGCGTGATGGCCTGCATGGTCACGAAGACCGTCCACGAGGGGTGAGGCACCATGGTTCCGCGCTCCACACAGACAGGCGAACCCTCCGTGCAGATTAGCCGAAGCTCTTGGCAGACACGGCTGGAGACAGATGTCGCAGCCGGCTTCATCAAGAGCGGGGAGTGGAGGGGTGTCACACTCTTTCATCAGGCGGCATACCAGGCACGAAATCGTGGCACCGCGACAGCGATAGTCGACGGGGAGATTTCGCGTACTTTTGCTGAAGTCATGCAGGAATCCCAGCTGCTTGCCAGTTGGTTTCGCGATTACGGTCTGGTGCCCGGGGAAGTCATAAGCTTCCAGCTACCGAATTGGTCGGAAACGATCGTGATCAACCTGGCCGCGTGTATTTGTGGACTGGTAGTAAATCCAATCGTTCCGACATACCGACATGCAGAAATTGGATATATCCTAAGTAACTCTCGAACCAGAATACTCTTTATTCCTGAAACGTTCAGAGCAACAGATTATGTCAAAATGGTCGAAAATCTTCGCCCATCGCTGCCGGATCTCAGAGCTGTGGTGGTCGTACGAGGCAGAGAGAACCGCAGCGGGGTTCTGAGCTATGGCGAATGGCCCGGGGACGCCCCTCCAACCCCTCCTGCCACTGACGTCGCAGAGAAGCTTCACGATCCGAACGCGGTAAAATTGCTGCTTTACACCTCTGGTACGACGGGTCGGCCCAAAGGCGTTCTTCACAGCCATAATACAATCCAATCGGAAATCGACGCAGTAGGGAAATTCTGGGGCATTCAATCGAGCGACGTCATACTCATGCCTTCCCCGGTTACCCACATTACCGGGTATATCTACGGCATCGAGATGATGTCCTCCTTCGGCTGCAAGGCAGTTTTCATGGACAGATGGGATGCGGAGCACGCCGCCGCTCTCATTTTGCAGCACGGGGTCACTTTCAGCGTCGGTGCGACTCCCTTCCTCAGGGAACTGGTCGGGTTCCTCGAACAACGCGGCGAGACCAGGCCCAGCCTGCGGTTGTTCGCCTGCGGTGGAGCGCCGGTCGCGCCCGACGATATCCGGCGGGCTCGGGCGGTTCTTCCCAACTGCCTCGCCTTTCGCATCTACGGCAGCAGCGAAGCGCCGACGGTAACGGCGGGCGTCGCCGCAGGGGACCCTGTTGAACTGGGCGCGACGACCGATGGGGCAATCGTCAACTTCGACGTGAAGATCGTGAGCCCGGAGACGGGCGAGACGCTTCGCGACGGCATGGAAGGCGAGATTCTGGTCCGCGGCCCCGAAGTGATGCTGGGCTACACCGAGTGGGAAGATACGAAAGAGGCCTTCGATGAGGAGGGATACTTCCGGACCGGGGACCTCGGCTTCATCAGCCATGCGCGCTACGTCACGGTCAGCGGGCGGAAGAAAGATCTCATCATCCGGGGCGGCGAGAACATCAGCGCCAAGGAAGTGGAGGATATTCTCCACACCCATTCCGCCATTGCGGAAGTCGCGGTCGTCGCGATGCCTCATGAGAGACTGGGCGAAACACCCTGCGCGTTCGTCGTTTTGAATAATGGCGACAGTTTGACTATTCAGGAAGTCCAAAACTTCCTAGAAGAAGCCAAACTCGCAAAACAGAAATTTCCGGAGAAATTGTTTTTACTCGACAGCATGCCGAAAACGGCATCGAACAAAATCCAGAAGCACGTGCTGAGAACACTCTGCAGTACAGGTACTTGAAAGGGAACGATATGACTGCGTACATCATCTTCGATCGGAGGCAGACCACCGATGCGGCCGAGCTCGCGACTTATGCGCCGCTGGTCGGGGCAACTCTTGCGGGACGCGGAGCGACCAAGCGCGCCGGCGGCAAAGCACTCGTACTCGAAGGGGAGCCGAGTGAAATGGTGGTCATCCTGGAGTTCCCGTCGGTCGAAGAGGCCAAGGCGTGGTACGATAGCCCGCTCTATCAGGAGGCTTCCGCCCATCGTCTCAAGGGTGGCGATTGGCGTGTCATGATTGTCGAGGGAGCCTGATCCCGACTCTCGTCTCATGCGGTGACATTCGGGCGGGTGGCGTGGGCGCAGAAACCGCGGGTCCGCCGAATGTCTGCTGAGACTTTTCAGTCCCGGCACCAGAGCGTTTCGCGCGGCATTGCCTTCCGGCTTGTCTCGGTCGGCTGCTATTCGCTCATGGCGGCGCTGCTCAAGCTGGCCTCCAAGCACGGGGTGGTGGCCGGCGAGATGCTGTTCTACCGGGCCATCTTCGCCCTTCCGGTCGTGCTGGTCTGGGCGCTCAAAGCCGGGGGATTCAGCGCGCTCCGCACGCATCGACCTTGGGCGCACCTGGGCCGATGTGCGCTGGGTATCGCCTCGATCCTTTGCGCCTTCCAGGCGCTCATCATGCTTCCGTTGGCCACTGCCACCACGATCGGCTTTACCGCGCCGATGTTTGCGACAGTGCTTTCCTCGCTCGTTCTTCGTGAGAAAGCGGGGAACCATCACTGGCTGGCGGTCATCCTGGGCTTGGGAGGCGTCGCGATCATCATGCTGCCCGGTGGGCCCGCCGGTCATGCCGCTCCTCTCCTGGGTGTCGTGATCGCGCTGCTTGGTGCCCTCGGGACCGCCTCTGCTGTCACCGTAGTGCGACAGCTAAGACACTCCGAGCACGTGGCGGCGATCGTTTTCTGGTTCTTTGTGTCCTCCGCACTGGTCGGCGGTATCCTGCTGTTTTATATCGGAAAGCAGCACGACATGGAGACGCTGGCCATCCTCGCCGGCGCCGGGTTCGCGGCCGGAATAATGCAAATTACATTGACGGAGTCGCTGCACGCGACGCCAGTATCGATCCTCGCGCCGTTCGACTATCTTCAGATCGTGGGTGCTTTGGCACTTGGATGGTTGGTATTCTCGGAGATACCCGGGGAAAGCGCTATACTCGGCGGGTGCTTTATAATTCTCAGTGGCATTTACTTGATCTGGCGCGAGTACAGGTCCCACGCGGTTGCTCAACGCAACTTGGAAGTCAATAATGGATGATAGCTCAGAGTCATCCAGCCTGCCGAAGCTGATCAACCGGAGCCGGAAACATGACGATGGGACTATTCGACCTGACCGGGAAGGTGGCGCTCGTAACGGGCGGCAATGGGGGGATCGGCCTCGGAATGGCCCGCGGACTCGCCATGCACGGCGCCTCGGTGATCATCTGGGGCAACAAGCCCGAGAAGAACGAGGAGGCTGTCGCCCAGCTTCGAAAATTCGGTGGTGAAGTTCGATGCCGTCAGGTCGACGTGTCGTCGGAAACGGCGGTGCAGGAAGGTATCGCAGCGATAATCGAGGAATTCGGCTGCATCGACCAGGCAATAGCGAACGCCGGGATCGGCATACCCAGAAAAGACATGTTCGACATCTCCGCAGCGGACTTTCGCAAGCTATACAGCGTGAACGTCGAGGGTGTGTTCTTCACCCTACGGGAGGCGGCTAGGCATATGATCCTACAGAACGAGCAGGGCAGGCGAGGGGGCTCGCTCGTATCGGTCGGATCGACGTCCTCCATCCACGGAGCCGCCCGCAACGAGCATTATGGCGCCTCCAAAGGTGCAGTCGCATCCCTCACGCGCGCGATGGCTGTGGAACTCGGGCCAAAGGGGATCCGGGTGAATTCGATCCTGCCCGGCTGGACCCGGTCCGATCTGACCGAGCGCCTGCAGACATGGGATAAATTCAACGACAACGTCATCAGCCGGGCGCCCGTTGGTCGATGGGCGAGCGGTGAGGATTTTTCGGCGATCGCGGTCTACCTCGCAAGCAATCATTCGAGTTTTCAAGTCGGAGACTCGATCGTCATCGACGGCGGATATACTGTCTTCTGATATTGATCGTCCGGCGGGCGGGACTGGGTCCCGCCAATCTGACGACACACGCAGTCAACGCCTGTCTCTGAGACTGTCAGAGGGTCCTGTCAAAGGGATGGCGGCCCCTGGGCTGGGCTGATATCCGGAATGGATGATCAAGGCAGAAAATCCGTTTCGGTATTTCCACTCATCGCCCGAGGTGATCCGGCTCGTCGTGCTCATGTACGTGCGGTTCCCGCTGTCCTTGCGGAACGTTGAGGATCTGCTGCATGAGCGCGGGATCGACCTTTGTCATGAGACTGTTCGCCTTTGGTGGAACAGATTTGGTCCGCTGTTT
>JAUYQH010000003.1 GCA_030697365.1 Novosphingobium sp.
CTAGATGCCGTAATGGGCCGGCGTCACAAGAGTAGCCAAGTTGGTTGGCTGTCCCTCAGAATGATGGTGTTGAAACGGGGTCCGAGCGATCGGCCCCAAGCATCATGAGAGGAACAGCCATGGATTATTATGCCGGTATCGATGTCTCTCTGAAAGAGAGCAGCGTGTGCATCGTGGATGCGAAGGGTAAAATCGTCCGCGAGGTCAAGGTCGCCAGCGAACCCGAGGCGCTTGTGAGGTATTTCGACGAGCTGGAATTGCCGGTGTGTCGGATTGGGCTCGAGGCGGGACCGCTATCGCATTGGTTGCATGCGGGGCTTGTCGCAGCCGGCCGCGAGGTGGTTTTGCTGGAGACGCGACACGTGAAGGCGGCTCTTTCGGCGATGACCGTGAAGACCGACCGGAAAGATGCCCGCGGGATCGCCCAATTGCTGCGGATGGGCTGGTATCGGCCGGTTCATGCAAAATCGTCAGCGTCGCAGGATACCCGCGCCGTACTCGTCGGTCGCAAGCTTCTGCAGGGGAAGTTGCTCGACGTCGAGCTCAGCATCCGGGGTATCCTGCGCGGCTATGGACTGAAGGTCGGCGAGGTCAGCCGCGGCAGGTTCGAGGCGCGTATCCAGGGGCTGACCGCAGGTCACGCCACTCTGGAGACGGTGATCGGTGCGATGCTGGCGGCACGGGCAACGTTGTGGGGCGAGTTCACCAGGCTCCACCGGGAGATGCTGAAGATCGCGCGCGCAGACAAGATTTGCCACCGGTTGATGAGCACTCCTGGCGTCGGCGCGCTGGTCGCCCTGACATATCGATCGGCGGTCGACGATCCGACACGCTTTGGCAAATCCAGCACTGTCGGCGCCTACTTCGGGCTGACCCCGAAGAAATATCAGTCCGGCGAGACCGACCGGGATGGGGGTATCAGCAAGGTCGGCGACGCGATGGTGCGAACTGCGCTGTATGAGGCGGCGCATATCATGCTGACGCGGGCGACGCGCTTTTCCAGCCTGAAGCGCTGGGCGCTTGAGGTGGCGAAACGCCGCGGCATGAAACGCGCCAAGGTCGCTCTCGCACGCAAACTGGGCGTCGTGCTCCATCGCATGTGGGTGGACGCCACCGACTTCCGCTGGGGGGCAACCGCGATGGCCGCTTGAAGGAAGAAATGCTGATCGGGGCGGGTCGGGACCGGCACGCTTCTACTGAGGTCCCGTCGCTGGGACGAGGGCTTGGCAAGATCGTGTGTAGTGCTGTGAATGCTTCGGCAAACCACGCTTCCTAGATTGATCTGCCGGCTCTGGATCTGATGGCATGGTGTGGCGGCCTTCGTGCTGACCACGGACAGAAGCATGATCCTGGCGACGAGATAATCATTCAGAGGGACTTGACGAACAAAGGCCCATTACAGAAGTATTATGCGCAGCGCGAACCTGCCGCGGAAGCTGTTATGACCGTTGCCGGAACGGGAGACGTGTGTGAATTTCGATCTCGACGAAGACGAAGAACTGCTCAAGGCGATGGTCGAACGCTTCGTCGTGGATCGCTACGATGTCGAACGGCGTCGCCGCTACCGCTCTGAGCCATTCGGCTTTTCGGACGAAAACTGGCGGTTGCTGGGCGACTACGGCCTGATCGAGGGATGTTTCGACACGGAAGATAATGGCCACGGTCTCAATGCTACGGCGTTGACGATGCTGTTCGAAACGCTGGGGCGCGGAATCGTCGTCGAGCCGTTGATCGAAAACGTTGTCCTTGCCGGAAGGCTGTTTGCCGCGACCGCGCGTGATCCGCTTCGGTCGGGGTGGCTACCCGGCATTCTTTCTGGAAAGCGCCGCGTCGCACTGGCTCACAGCGAAGCCGGCGCGCGAGACAACCAAAGTTGGGTTGAGACACGGTGCGAGTCGCACGACTCCGGATGGCTGCTGAGCGGCCAGAAGGCTTACGTCATCGCCGGCGGGGGAGCGGATGGCTACATCGTTTCTGCGCGCACGACCGGGGCGCCGGGCGATGCCGATGGGGTCGTCCTGGTGTTCGTCCCCGCGGGCACGGCAGGCTTGGAGGTCACCGAATGGCGCACCGCCGATGGGGGCTGCGCCGTGGCGCTGCGTTTTGAAAGAACCCTGATCGACCAAGCACACCGGCTCGTGGGTGGTCTTGAAGAGTTGGCCGCAGCCCAGTCGCTGGCCTCGCTGGCTCGAACTGCCGAAGCATTGGGTGTGATGGAGACGCTGTTTGCGCAGACCCTCGACTATTTGCGCACACGGGAACAGTTCGGCGCTCCACTGGGCAGCTTTCAGGCGATCCAGCACCGCATGGTTGCGCAATATGCTGCGCTCGAGCAGTGCCGCGGCTTGCTCAACCTGGCGATCGTCTCGGCGGGTGAGGAGGGCTTTGTCTCTGCTGTCGATGGCGCCCGCGCCTTCGTAGCATCGGCCGCGTTGGCCTTGGGACATGAGATGATCCAGTTTCATGGCGGCATGGGTGTGACCGACGAACTGTCAATCGGCGCAGGCCACAAGCGCCTGCTCGTCTTGTCCCGCTGGCCCGAAAGCCCGGGCGCGACTCTGGATCGCCTCGCTGCCGGCTGAGTGCGGTTACCTGCCCTCGGTCTGCCACCCGATTCCGCGCCGCAATAGGTCGTAAAAGACCGGTAGGTCCCACGCGCAGCGATCGACCGTTGGCCACCAGTCGAGCATGGGCTGGAGATCGTAATGACCGCGGCAGTGGCCAAGGGTATTGTAGAGCACAGCGCCTTTGCCATGGTTCTTGAGGTACATCACCGGCTGCTTTCCAAGCGCGCCGGCAGCTTCGACAAACCCGATGCCGGGTTCGGCGTTGTCGGTTTCGAGAAGGACATGGAGGTCGCCGTGGGTTTCAAGGTGATAAAGCTCGTCAGTGGTTTCGAATGGTTCGATACCGGCAACCAACGCGTGCGCGGGATCTGCAACAGTCACGGTGTAGGGAGCAATCGGGGGATGGCTGAGGAACTGGCTGCCGAGCAGGTCCATGAACAGAGGCGCCCAGCGTGGCGCATCCCACAGTCCGGTGTTGGGTCCCTCGCCAAGCAGGCGGAGCACTGAGTTCGTACCATGCAGGGCGTACCATCGGCCACCCTTCGCAAGCCAGTCGCGCAACGCTTCGGTCGCCTCCAGACTGGGGGTGACGTCGCAGGTGTACGTGATCACTATGTCGGCGTCGCGAAGCGCGTAGATCGTTTCATAGTTCTCGAAAACCCGGGTGCGGATGCGCGGGTTTTCGGCCAGCAGCTTGAGCAGTTCGAGCCGCGCGAAGTCCAAGTCGTGCCACACCCCGCCGCAAATCAGGACGCAGTTGATCCGCGGCGGATGAGGCTCGCTATCTTCGCTCACGCCTTCGCCCCCAACTCGCCCGACAGATATTTTTCCAGTGTCCGGTGAAACTGGCGGATACGGATTTCCTGGTAGTCGCCGAAGTTCACGAGGCCATTCTTGGAGCAGTGCAGCCCCTGCTGGACGAACGGCAGGTTCTCCATGTCCTGTTCGAACACCGCACCCAGTCCGCCGATCTCGGGCGCCGCGGTCCACGGCTCGTCGGGGCCGAGGAAATGCATCGGGACCCCGCGCGGGATCGGGTCGCCTAGCTTGATCCGGGCGAGAATGCGCACCTCCATCAGGCAGGTGTCGGGTGTCTTTCCGGGGCGCCAACGATAGACGATATTGGGCATGAACCCGCCCCACGGCGCGAAGTTGGGGAAGACGTTGTACACCAGCGCATCGATCAGCTCGGCATCGGTTGCGTGGTCGAGGCTGTAGCCGGCTTGCTCGGCATAGCTCTTGCGCATGATCTCGCCAAGCGCCTTGCGCGCGCTGAGTCCCTCGGGAACCTGGATCGCATAAGGGTCGCCGCTGGGGTCATAGTTGTCGCTACTGCGGCCGTTGTACTTGATGAACTCGTCGACAATCCACTGCTCGCTTTTGCCGACGGGATCGAGGTGCGGGCTGAGCACGCCGAACGGCACCAGGTTGACGTTCACGTGGTCGCCCCACGTCCAGTAGGCGCTATTGCTGTCGCCGGTGAACGCCAGAATCTGCGGATGGGTTATAACGGTGTGCCAAGATTCCATGAAGGCTTCGGCGGTGACCTTCCAGTTGGCCGGGACCTCCTTAGCCACCCAGATCACGGTGGTGCATTCCTCGTGCTTCCAGCGCTTGAAATGGTCGGGCAGGGGAGCGAGGAACTCCTCGAGACTCGGCCCGCCCGGCTCTTCGCGCAGGAAAATATAGCCGCCCCACCGCCCGACTTCGGCTTCGGGAAGCTGCATCTTGTCCTCAGTCAGATGCTGGAAATCCCATGGGCATGGGTTTCCGTCGTAGCTGCCGTCCTTGTTCCAGGCGAAACCGTGGAAGGGGCAGACGAACTTGTCGGCGTGGCCGTCCTCGAGCCGTAGCTTGCGCCCGCGGTGGAGGCAGACGTTGTGGTGCGCCTTGACCGAGCCGTCGTCTTGGCGGCTGATCAGGTAGGATCGCCCGGCGTTTTCGAACACCACGAAGTCGCCTGCTTCGGAGATGTCCTCTTCGCGCGCGGCGAACTGCCAGACATAGGGCCACATCCGCTCGCGCTCAAGCTTCGCGAACTCTTCGCTGGTATAGCGCTCCGCGGGGACCGGTTCGCTGCCGCGGTACTGATAGCTTTCCTCGGTGAGGATCGCGGGGGCGGGACGGGCGTCCTGCGCCATCAGCTCCTGCCAGCTTACCCCAGGACTACGCGCCTTGCCTCCCGATAGTTGCAGATCGCGATCGGCCATTTGGATTCCTTCTCCCGGATTGTCCTCGGTTTAGCATGGTTCTCGCAGCGCAGCCGCCTTACGTCACCTTACTGAAAGCATAGGTTACGCACGGCGCGAACTAGGCCAAGTCGGCAACCTAGCAGAAATGGGAGAGTTGGTTTGTCAGGAAGGCTGGACGGCAAGGTCGCGCTCGTCACTGGCGGGACCAGCGGGATAGGCGCGGGTACGGTCCGACGTCTCGCTGCCGAGGGTGCGCAGGTCGTATTTACTGGGCGCAACATCGGGGCTGCGCGCGAAGTAGCAGGGTCCACCAGCGCGACTTTCGTGCCCCATGACGTCACCGACGCGGCGGCCTGGCCCGCCTTGATGGCGCAGATCGGGCACGATTTCGGCAGGCTCGATATCGCCTTCGCCAATGCCGGTAGCGAACAAGGCGACGGCAGCGTGGAAGACATCGCGATCGATGGCTGGAACACGGTTATCTCAGTCAACCAGACCGGGGCCATGCTGACCGTTCAGCACGCGATCCGATCAATGAAGGCCAATCCCGAAGGCGCGATCGGGTCGATCATCGTCAACTCATCGATGAATGCGCACCGTGCGATGGGCAATTTCGTCGCTTATTCGGTGTCCAAGGCGGCGGTCGTCGCGCTGGCCAAGTCGGCTGCGTTACATTGCGGCAATCAGGGTTACCGGATCCGGGTCAACGCGATCCTGCCCGGAGTGGTCGAAACCGCAATGATCAAGAATCTGATCGATAGTTCTGCCGATCCCGCCGCAATGCGCGCCGGTTACGAAGGGATGTCACCGTTGAAACGTATGGGCAATGTTGAAGAAATCGCAGCACTGGTCGCCTATCTGGGGTCGGACGAGGCGAGCTTCATTTCGGGTAGCGAGATCGTCATCGACGGGGCCACCACAGCAGGGATGATGGGCCTGTGACCGCACAACAGGAAATCGGGCAGCGAAGCCGCCGGCTGGAAGGTCGCGTCGCTCTGATATCGGGGGGCTTGCGGGGGATCGGGCTGGCTGTGGCCGAGCGTTATCTCGCCGAGGGGGCCGAGGTTGTTCTCAGCGATCTTGACGATCCGGAGAGCGATGTTGCCAGCCAGACGCTCGCGCGGCTCGGCCAGGCCGCGAGCTATCTCAAGGCCGACGTCACTTCGGAGGCCGATTGGGAGCGCGCCCGCGATCACGTGAAGGAACGCCATGGCAAGCTTCACATCCTCGTCAATAATGCCGGAACCGACCTGACCGGGCCGGTCGAGACGCTCGCGCTCGAGGCGTGGCGCAAGATCATGGCGATCAACGTCGATGGGGTGTTCCTCGGCACCAAAGTGTTCGTGCCGATGCTGGCCGAGAGCGGCATGGATTTTCGCGGCGGATCGAGCGTCATCAATATCAGTTCGATCATGGGTCTCGTCGGGTATAGCGAAGTTTCGGCCTACAACGCCAGCAAGGGCGCGGTGCGGCTGTTCACCAAGGGAATTGCGGTTGAGTTCGCATCGAAAAAGATGCCGATCCGGGCCAATTCGATCCACCCCGGGTTCGTCCTGACCCCATTGCTCAATGCGGGGTTCCAGCGCTGGGTCGATGCGGGTTTTGCCGAGAAGCCGTCGGATCTGGTCGATACGATGGCCGCAACAACCCCGATCGGACGGCTTGCCGACCCTTCCGAGATCGCCGGTGCCGCATACTTTCTCGCAAGTGAAGACAGCAGCTACATGACCGGCTCCGAAGTCGTGGTGGATGGCGGGTGGACAGCACAATGACGATAGCACTTCCTGACGTAGTGGCGGTCGTCACCGGCGCCACCGGCGGCATCGGCCGCGAACTCGTCAAGGCGATGAAGGCCGCTGACGCGACCGTGATCGCGACCGACATTGGCGAGGTCGGCGATCATGGCGGCGCGGATCATTACCTGCGCCACGACGTGACCAGCGAGGCCGATTGGGAAACGGTCCGTGCGTTCGTCGCCGAAAGGTACGGTCGCCTCGATGCGCTGGTCAACAACGCGGGGATTTCGATCGTCGGCAAGCTCGAGGAGACCCCGCTGGCCGAATGGCACCGGGTCAACGCGGTCAATGTCGATAGCGTGATCATCGGTACCCAGGCGCTGCTGCCGCTGTTGATCGAAGGCGGTAAGGCCCGCAGGGGCGGAGCCTCGGTGGTCAACTTCTCCAGCGTCGGCGGTTTGCGCGGCTCCGCGTTCAACGCCGCCTATTGCACCAGCAAGGCCGCAGTAAAGATGCTGTCGAAGTGCATGGGAGCGGAGTTTGCGGCGCTCCAATATAACATTCGGGTCAATTCTCTGCACCCTGGCGGGGTCGAAACGCCGATGCTGCAGTCGATCTTCGAGCGTTATGTCGAACTGGGAGCCGGCGAGAGCGTCGAGGCAATCATTGAGGGAATGAAGGTGCGTCACCCGATAGGCCGCCTGGGTCGTCCCGACGAGATGGGCGGCGGCGTGGTGTTCCTGTGCTCCGAAGCGGCAAGCTTCATGACCTGCGACGAACTGGTGATCGACGGCGGCTTCAGTCAGGTCTGACCGCCTCGCGATCGACCGAGGACGGCAGACGATTTCAAAGGACCTAGGGTCAGCGGTTGGGCAGATGGCTGCCGAGGTGACGACCGGCGATATATCCGAAGGTCATGCCAGGGCCGAGCGTCCCGCCGGCGCCGCCGTAGACTTCGCCCAGCACCGCTGCCATGGCGTTGCCCGCGGCGTAGAGGCCAGGGATCGGATTGCCGTCCCAATCCACGACCTGAGCGTCGGCATTGGTCTTCGGGCCACCGGCCGTGCCCAAGGCGCCCGCTTCCATCTTGACCGCATAGAAGGGACCCTGATCGATCACGCCCAAGGTGCGGTATGGGGGATCGAAGTCCATATCGCCCCACATGTAAAAATTGTCGTAGGTATTGTCGCCGCGGTTGAAGTCATCGTCGTGGCCCTTTCGAACCATGTCGTTGAATCGCGCCACGGTTGCCTTCAGCCCAACGCTGTCAATCCCGGCCTTTTCAGCCAGCTCTTCGAGCGTATCAGACTGCATCATGTAGGATGGGGTAGGCGCCCCCGGCGCGCAATTGAACGCGTGATACTTGTCCTTGTAACGCTGATCGATGATCAGCCAGTAGGGCAAGTTGGCATAAGTGTGGGTGCCGGCATCGAAAGCGTGGAGCGACTTGCCCAGGGCGTTGTAGTTGGTGGCTTCGTTCACGAAACGCTTGCCCGCGCGGTTGACGAGGATGGCGCCCGGGCGAGCGCGTTCGTCCGAACCCAACAGGTAGTTCGGCTTGGCGGCGCGGTGCTGCGGTTTCATCTCAAGCACGCTCTGCATCCAGAAGGCGTTCTGCATATTGCCCAACTGGGCGCCCGCTTCGATCGCCATCAGCAGGCCGTCGCCTTCGTTTTCCGGCACGCTGACCGGACCGGTGAGCGGGCCGCGCAGGAAGGCTTTGACGAGGGTCTCGTTCCATTCGAAACCGCCGGTGGCGATGACCACGCCGCGGCGGGCGCGCACGCGGAAGTCGCGGCCGTTGGCGTCTTCGGCTAGGACGCCAGTCACCCGGGCGCCATCCTTGACGAGCTTGCGGGCGCGCTTCTCGAATTCGACCGGGATGTTGCGATCCAGAACGGCCATGAACAACGACCCGGCCAAGGCCTGACCGAGGCCCCGGTAGTCGCCCCTTTCACGCTCTGCGAGGGTGTTTTCGTCCAGCGTGCCCCGGATCGCTTCCATCAGGCTGCCACGCAGCGGGTACGCCATTTTGCTGGGGTTCACGCGGGTCGCCCATTTCCCCAGCCGTTCGAAGGGAAAGGCCTCGTTGTCGAGAGAGCGCCCGCCGTCTGGCTTGGCCCCCGGCGAATAGGGTTGATAGTCGGGAAAGTCGGCAAAAGCACTCAGGCGGACAGGCGTCTTGTCCGCCAGGTAGTGGAGCATCTCCGGACCGTTCTGCATGAAGGCCCAGAGCGTTTCCGGATCGAGCGCGCCCGGAGCGAGCGAATCGAGGTAGGTCACGACTTCCTCGTCCGAGTCCTCGATGCCGGCTTCGTGCTGATGATGGTTGTTGGGAATCCAGAGCATGCCGCCCGACATGGCGGTCGTCCCGCCGACCATCCCGGACTTTTCCAGGATCACCACATCCTTGGCGCCGAAATCATGCGCGGAGATCGCCGCCGTCATGGCCGCCCCGCCGGAGCCCAGAACGACGACGTCGGCCTCCAAATCCCATTTGACGCCATCAGTCATAGCTCAACTCCCAGTTTGGTCGGTTTTGCAGGAGCGCCCATATCGAACACCGACGCTCTGCCTCCAGTTGGTCTGACACCATAATTTCGGCCGGGGTTGGCAGCCACTTGGACAAGTCCTAGGCCCCGACCTGCGATCTTCCCCGAAAAGAGGGGAGACCATCTACCGAGTGAGGTAACCACCTTCCACTGCCAGGCTGTGCCCGGTTACGTAGCTCGAGGCGTCGGAGCAGAGCCAGGCGCTTGCCTCGGCGACTTCCTCAGGTTTGCCGAAGCGGTTGAACAGGCTCAGCGCAGGGGCGAACTCTTCCTCGGTAAAGTTGTTCTGGACCAGCGCATGGCGCAGCATCGGAGTGTCAATCGCGCCGGGGAGCACTGCGTTCACCCGGATGTTCTGCCCGGCGTATTCGAGGCTGCCGGTCTTGGTGAGGCCGATCACGCCGTGCTTGGCGGCGACGTACGCGGCGTTGTGCGGCTGCGGGCGGAACGAGCTGACCGAGCCCACGTTGACGATGGCTCCGGGCGAGGCCTGGGCAAGGAACTGGCGTATCTCGTATTTCATGCACAGCATGACCGAGCGCAGATCGACCCGGATCACTTTGTCCCACACCGCCATGTCGGCGTCGGCGATCGGCAGCACGTCGGGCGTGATCGCGGCGTTATTGACCGCGCAGTCGAGCCGCCCGAATTCGGCTACGGTCGCGGCGACGAGCGCGGCGACCTGGTCTTCCTCGGCAACGTCACACGTGACGACGTGCGCCGCACCGCCCTCGGCGCGGATCGCGGCTGCGGTCTCCTCGGCTGCGGCGGTATTGATGTCGCTGACCACGACCTTTGCACCGCGCGCTGCGAACAGCCGCGCGGTGGCCGCGCCCATTCCCATCCCCGCGCCGGTGACGATCGCCACCCGGCCGGAGAGGCCGTTTCTTGTAGCATCCATTGGGTGAGTCCTCTCGGGGTCAGGCAGGAACGTCGGCGAGGGTGCCGGACAACGGCATCAGGAAATCCATGGTGTAGCGCTTCGCCCTCCACCCCGCGGCTGTTCGAACCACGTCGAAGTAGTAGCGCCCGTTTACGGTCACCGAGCCGCCGTCCTTCGAGCGCCCCATCCCGATAATATAGGCTCGCGCCGAAGCACGATCTCCCTCGAACGAGGTCAGCGCAAAGTTAGTCAGGTAGTGCGCGTGGTGGGTCATCCCCGCGAAGACCGCAGCGAAGAACCCACGGATTCCGGCGTGGCCCTGCTTGCTCGGCATGCCGATCCCGGACAGATCGAACAGCGCATCCTCGGTGAACACCGCGCAAATCGCGTCGATGTCGGTGAGGCTGTCGACCGCGGTGCAGTACGACACCAGCAAGTCCTCGATCGCTAGGCGATCCTCGATCGGCGCGCTCATATCCGGGCGTGGACCATGTCGTCGAGCAGCTCGTGGAAGCGCTGCACGCGTTTCTCCTGGTTGCTGAGGATGCAGCCCTTGAAACCGCGGGAATTGAGGCCCTGCTGCTGGCTGGTGCCGATCGACAGATCCTGATCGGCGACGAAGCCCAAGGATACGCCGTCGCCGTAGACCGAATGGACATGCTCGGCGTGGCGCAGCGGGACCACCCCGATCGGGGTCTCGACCTCGGTCATCCCGGCGACCTGCGGGACCAGTACCCAGTGCTGGAACACGCATTTCTCAGGATCGGTCGGGTGCGGTTCGGTGCGCAGGATCTGGCACTGTTCGGGCGACATCGTCAGCGTCAGGTTGGGGAACATCGTGCAGTGAAAATAATCGACCAGTTGCTGATCGGTCATGTGAGCATAATTGGCGAAGCCACGTTCGGGACCGAGTCGCCGCTTGGCTTCGATCACTGCGGCGCGGATCTCGTGGGTGCGGCCTTTGTAGGCGGCGGGATCGACCCCCCACGAACTCGCAATCGCATCAAGCGGAGCGGGCACCTCGCCGCTGGCGAAGTCTTGGCGGGTCGTGGCCTGGTGGCCCTTCATCCACATCGCGTTGTGGCCGCTGTCGTACATCTCGAACAGGGTGTCGGGCAGGCCGTCGTTGATGAAAGTCGACAGCTCGGGATGGATCGTAGGAAGGTGGTAGCTTTCGTTGAAATTGTCGCGAATGATCTTCCAGTTGAAGTCGCAGTCTGCGGACAGGTTCATCACCCGCACCCAGTTGTCGAGGCCGTAGCCGGCGAGCCGTTCGGGGTAGGGCGCCAGCCATTCGAGCAGCGGCTTGGCCTGCGGGTCCATGCACCAGAACACGAACGGGCCCCAGGTCTCGCAACGCAGCTCGGCGAGGCGGACCTTGCCGCAGGGATTGCCGCCAGGGAAATCCTCCGGGTCCTGGACATGCACCAGTGTGCCGTCGGGGTCGAACTGCCAGCCATGATAGCCGCAAGTAAGGCGCGGCGCGCCGCCGACATCACCCAGGACCAGTCGGTTGCCGCGGTGCGGACAGGTGTTGTAGAACGCCTTGATCGACCCGTCGGCCTGGCGGACCATCACCACCGATTCCTTGGCGAAGTTGTGACGGATGAAGTCGCCTTCCTCCTCCAGCTCGGCCAGCACCCCGCCCAGATGCCAGACCCGCGACCACAGGTTGCGGTTCTCCAGCTCCATCCAGTCCTTGGAGATATAGCGTTCGGCGGTGATCGTATCGCCGCGCACCGGCGGATCGAACCCTTCCGAATAGCGCGACAGCGTCGATTCGACAGTCATTGTCCTCGTCCCGTTAGGTTCGTCGTTCAGCGCGGCCAGGCGCGCGTCTGGCTGAAGTCCGCTCCGCGTCGGCCGCCCCGGTTGGTTGTCGGGTTCGCCTCGTAGAAGCTGTGGTCGGCCGGATCGTCCTTCACCCAGTCGGTGATAAGCAGCCGTTTGGCGATCCGCCACTCGCCATTGTTGCAGGCGTATTCGTCGATGTAGCGTCCGGCGATAAACAGGTCGCCAGGCTTGCCCGATTCGTCGCGGGTGCCGTGCCAAGCGCGGAAATAGCATTCGCCGCTGGCGCGCTCCGCATCGTGGACCTCGATCCGGACCTGCCCCAGCATGTGATGAGTTGTCTCCATGGTCGCGAGCATGTCCTGACCGAAGGTAATGAAGTCGTCGACCGGCCCGGCCATTAGCCCGCAATCGACCCATGCGCCGTTGTGGAACGCCGAGCGTTGCAGCACGGGATCGAGCCGGTCGAGTCCGCGCATATAGCGGTGCACCGCGTCGGTTATGTCGCGCCGCGCTGCCAGATCGCGGACTTCGGCTTCGAGGTCGAACGCTTTACTCATGCCATGGTCTCGCCGTTGTCGATGGTGATGCAGGTGCCGGTAATGTGGCGGCCGTCGTCGCAAGCAAGGTAGAGCACCATCTTGGCGACGTCGCTGGGCTGGCCCATCCCATGGGCATTGATCTGGTCGAGCCCGGCTGCGTCCTGCGGCAGTTCGGCCAGCGCCTGCGCGGTCATCGGAGTGACGATCCCGCCCGGAGCGATGGCGTTGACGCGGATGCGGTAGGCCTGCTCGCGGCAATGCACCGCGATCGAGCGGGTCATGGCGATGATCCCGGCCTTGGCTGCGGTGTAAGCCGGGATTGTGCTGATCCCCTTGAGCGCGGCGACCGAGGCCATGTTGACGATCGAGCCGCAGCCGTCGCGGCTCATGTGCGGAATCGCCACCCGACAGCCGAGAAAGGTGCCGCCCAGCATGACATCGGTCTGAAACCGGAAGTCCTCGTACGACAGGTCCTCGATCGTCCCGAACCGGACCATCCCGGCGTTGTTGACCAGTGTATCGATTCGACCGAAGCGGTCGAGCGTGGCGACCACCACTTCGGTCCAGCGCGCTTCGTCGCGGACGTCGTGATGGAGGTAGAGGCAGCCGGGAATCTCGGCCGCGACTTGGGCGCCGAGTTCGTCCTGGACGTCAGTGATCACCACCTGCGCCCCCTCGCGCGCCAGAACCCGCGCGTCCTCTGCGCCGAGACCCGAAGCGCCGCCGGTGATCAGCGCGACTTTGCCGTCCATTTTGCCCATCGCCGGGTTCCTATTGCTCGAGGAGTTGTTCGTGGTGGCCCGGAAACGCAACCCAGCCTTGTGCACTCTTCGTCCACATATGCGTCGCCGGTTCGAGGTCGCGGGTCACGTCTAGCGTGCCGGCCTTGAAGAAGATGATGCCCTGTTCGCGCGCCTGGTCGGTGTCGGTCAGAACCGGGGAGCCGCATCGCGGGCAGAACCGGCGAAAGACCGCGTTTCCGGTGTCCGCGGTATCGGTGTAGGTCGCCAGCTCGCCGGTCAGCGCCAGATCGTCGCGCGCGATCATGCCGACCACGGACAGCGCCGATCCCGACTGCTTCTGGCAGTTGCTGCACGAACAGGTCACCAGCCATCGTGGCGGCCACGGCAGGGAATAGCGCACCGCGCCGCACAGGCATCCGCCCTCGCGCCGTTCCTCGCTCATGGGATCTCCCACTCGAGACACAGTCGTCGGATGCTGCCGACGATGCCCGGAACATGGCTCAGGTCGCTGTCCGGCGCGACCCGGAAATCGGGGATACGGCGCAGCCATTCGGTCAGTGTCGTCGCGACTTCCTGCCGCGCCAGTTCTTGTCCTGGGCACATGTGCGGCCCGCTGCCGAAGGCCGAATGGCGCGCGCGGGTGCGGGCGAAGTCGATCTTGAGCGGATTGGGATTTATCGCCGGGTCGAGCCCATGGACCGCGGTCGGGATCGCGATCATTTCGCCCGCCATGAGCAAAACCCCGCGGAAGTCGATGTCGTTGCGCACTTCGCGGGCGATCGTCACAAGACCGAAGCGACGAAACAGCTCGTTGACCGCAGAGGTAATGCTGTTCGGATTGGCGCGCAGCGCGGCTCGAGCCGTTTCGTCCTCGGCCAGCGCGCGCATCGCAAACGATAGGAAGTTGACCACCGTATCGAGCCCGGCAATCAGCACCTGGGTGCAGATCGACAGCGCCTGGTCGTGGTCCAGCGGCCGCCCGTCAAGCCCGCTGGTCAGCATCCGGCTCAGCATGTCGTCGCCAGGGGCGGCGCGACGCGCTTCGACCACGGGCTCCAGGTATTCGAAGAACAGCGACCGGGCGGTTTCGAAAGTCAGGTCCTGCCCGGGGCGAGTCATGCATTCGGCCCAATGGCGGATGCGCGGCGCCTCGGCCTCGGGCAGATCGACCAGCGCCATGAAGATCCGGACCGGGAAGACCTCTGCGTATTGCGCGGTGAAGTTGCAGTGGCCCGCGGCGAGAAAGCTGTCGATCAGAGCACCTGCGGTGGCGCGAATCTCTTCGGACAGTCCGCGAACCGCCGCGGGGTTGAGGTTGGCGTTGAGCAGCAGGCGGTAGGGGCGGTGCGCGGGCGGATCGATTGTCGTCGGGATCAACGCGTGAAGCTCGCCGACCGATTTGGGCAAGACGATGACGCGCGACGAGAAGCGCTCCGCATCGCACTGGACCTCTTGCAAAGCTGCGCCGCCCAGCACGATCCAGTGGCCTTCGTTGCGCGGGGTCCACACCACATCCGGATTGTCCGCCTGCAACGCCGCCCAAGCGTGGTGGAAGCCGTGCTCGACCCCGGGCGGCGAATAGATGTCGATATCGACGATGCGCTCGCGCGGGACGTGTGGCGGGGGTGTCGCCAGCTCAGTCATTCAGGGTGTCCCACAACGCATAAACCGGATCGCCGCGACCGAACTGCCCCCAGCTGGTCAGGGCCTTATAGAAGCCGCCGCGTTCGAGGCTGGTCGGGTGTGAGGTGTTCCAGTCGGTGACAAAGGTCCGGCTCTGGATCAGCCATTTGCCGTCGCGGCGGACATAGCGATCGATATAGCGTCCTCCGGTCATCACGTCGAACCCGTCCTTGACCATGTGGGCCAGCGCATAGTGCTCGCCGACCGCCTCGTCGCCGCTGACTTCGATCCACTCGTTGGCAACGGAATGGAAGCACAGATCGAGCTGGTCGCGCACGAAAGCGCAGATTCCGCTTGCGAACTCTGCGCCCGATCCGTTGATCACCCCGCTGATCACGGTCGAATCCGCGCTGAAGATCGACGCCAGCAACGCCTCGTCAGCGCGATCGACCCCGCGGCAGTAGCCCATGATCAGGTCGTGGATTTCGGCCCGGGCAAGTGCGGCGTCGAGTCCGGTGGAAGTGGCGGGTGCGGTCATCGTGGCGGTCCTTGCGCTGGCGGCGTGGTGGGCGAGCAGGGCGCGGCCCGGGTCGGCGGCGCCTTTGGCGCCTTCGGGGACGTAGTGGGCAAATGTGGCCGAAGGATCGCCGCGCACCACGGTGGTCGCGCGGTTCATGTTGCCTTCGATTACGTACTTGCGGTGCGTCATCCGCCATTCGCCATCGCGCCGGGCGTGGCGGTCGAGATAGCGGCCGAGCACCAGGCGCTGGAGTTCGGCCTCTTCGGTGTAGGCGATCACATAGGATTCGGAGACCGCCTTATCGTCCGAAACCTTGATCCAGGTGTTCGAGGTGCGGTGCAGCGTGGGCAGGCCAGCTTTCATCGCGCCCGACAGGATGCCGACGAAAGTGGCCGCGTCGCCCGCGAAGAAGCCGTAGTCGACCGTCGCTCCCGGATGATAGGCGCCGCCGAGCAGCCCCGTGTCGGCCCGGTCGATCCCCCGGCTGTGCAGCGCGAGCGCGTTGAGGATGTGGTGCCGGGCTACCAGCGTCTCGGCGTCGATCACTTGCGTCAAATTCCTTCGGCCAAAAAATCCCCGGCCGGAAGGTCCGGTCGGGGCAGGTAGGAAGCGGTCAGAACTCGGCCGACAGCGAGACGCCGTATTGCCGCGGCGGCGCGTAGTTGGTGAGTCCCAGCGTGCCCGGGGCATCGAACACCGAGTTGATGTAGCGGTTGTCGAACAGGTTGGTCGCCCACACCCCGACGGTCAGCTCGTCGTTGATCGTCACCTCGAAGTTGGCGTTGACCAGATGCTGCGGCTGAACCCGCGCGCGCGGCACGTCGAGGATCGAAGTGAGCAGCTTTTCCGAGGTGTAGGAATAATTCGCCGCGAACCGCGCCTCGAGGTTGCGGCCCAGCGGAAATTCGTAGCTGAGGCCCGCCGAGCCGCTCCAATCGGGCGCGTTCTGCATCCGCTCTCCGCTCAGGTCGATCGTACCGCCGCTGGGCAGCAGGAAGTCGAAATCGCGGTATTCGGCATCGAGATAGGCGAGCGCGCCGGTCAGGGTCAGGCCGTCGATCGGGGCGACGGTCACTTCGGCCTCGAAACCGCGGATACGCGAGCTGGCGGCGTTGAGGATGGTGTTGCCCTGGACCAGCGACGCGCCCGAACCAACGAAGTAAATCTGCGCCAGCTGGATGTCGTCGTAATCGGTCTGGAACGCGGCGAGGTTCACCCGCAGGCGGCGATCTAGGAAATCGCCCTTCATCCCGATCTCGTATGTATCGACATGCTCCGGATCGTACGGTCCCAGATCCTGGGCGATGCCGATCCGCCCGGTGAACCCGCCCGACTTGAAGCCGCGCGCCCAGTAGCCATAGACCAAAACGTCGTCGGTCACCTTGTAGTCGGCGCCCAACTTCCAGCCGACGTTGTTCCAGCTTTCGCGCCCGCGCGGCGGGGCGACGGTACCCAGCGACAGATTCGGAACCCCGGCCGGCGAGGTACCGTCGAACGTGGTCAAGCCGCCCAGCGCAAGGCTGGTCGCGGTCGAGGCGAGCATGCTGGTCTTCTCGTAGGCATAGCGGATGCCCGCCTGCAGCCGCAGCGCGTCGGTGACTTGGAAATACCCCTGGACGAAGCCCGACAGCGAGTGGTTGTCCTGGTCCTGGAGGTTCTTCTGGAACAGCCCGGTCAGGCCCTTGGTCACCGTCTGGTTGACGAGATCGTAGGTCGCACCACCGGCGAAATCGATCCGCAAGTCCTGATAGTGGTTGTAGTGCGTCTTCATGTAGAAGCCGCCCATCGTCACGTCGATCCGGTCGCCCAGTTTGATGTCGGTGCGCAGCTCCTGGCTGAACTGCCAGCCCTCGGTGCCGCGACGGGTGTCGATCAGGAACACCGGAGTGCCATCCTGGTCGGTGAACTCGAACAGGTCGAACTTGCGGTAGCCGGTGATCGAGGTGAGATCGCCGAGCGCGGTGTCGGACAGTTCGAGCGCCAGGCTGCCGCGGTAGTTGTTCATGTCACTGCGGTCCTGGACCTCGCCCAGCGGTCCGCCGTCGTTCGCTGAGAAATACTTGTCCGGCGCCTTGCAGCGCGATCCCGCTGGCAGACATGGCGAAACGTACATGTTGCGGAAGCCCGCCGGGACGAACTCGGCCTCGCCAGGCAAGTCGCCGGCGACCACGATCGGCGCACCGTTGCGCGAGCCGACGTATTCGCCCGAGAGCAGCATCTTGAAGTTGTCCCATTGCCCGCGCAGCGTGCCGCGGATCAGGTTGACGTCGCGCTTGCCCATGTCCTGGCCGTTGTCGACGTTGGTCACCCAGCCGTCGCGGCGGTCGTTCTGCGCGGCGAGGCGAAACGCCCAGTTATCGCCCAGCGGCACGTTGGCGACCGCGCCGACCGTCAGGTGATCGTAGTTGCCGAAACTGGCATCGAAACGCCCTCCGGCCTCGTCGGTGGGCTCGTTGTTGACCACGTTGACCACCCCGCCGGTGGTGTTCGCCCCGAACAGCGTGCCCTGCGGGCCACGCAGGATCTCGATGCGGTTGATGTCGTAGAGATCGACCAGCGCGCCCATCGAGAAATACTGCGGGACGCCATCGACCACGATGCCCACGGTGTTGCCGGCGTACGGATCGGGCTCGATTACCCCGATCCCGCGGATCGTGAACACCGCAGTATTGGGGGTGTTGGAAAAGTTGCCGATCTGGATATTGGGGACGGTGCCCTGCAATCCCTGAAGCGTGGAAGCGTGGAGATCCGCCACCGCCGCGCCGCTCACCGCGGCGATTGAAATCGGCACATCCTGGAGATTTTCGGCCCGCTTCTGCGCGGTGACCACGATCTCGGCGATGCCGCCCTCTTCCTCCGCAGGTGGCTGCTCTTGGGCGAAGGCGGCCGATGTCGCAAGGAAGGCTAAGGTTGTTATTCCGGCCCGGGTGGCGATCGAACGCTTGTTCACCGTGTCTCTCCCAGTTGTAGCGGCTGTTGTTTTTTGCCGCGATTCTCGTCACGTCCGGTGCTATAACCGGCGATCATGCCGGTTTTATGCGCTGCTCCCGCGCGGCGCGTAACTGAAACTTTAGCTAGGCAGACCCGGAAGAGGATTAATCGGAGTGCAGGCGCGGTGAACGAGATCGAGCATCGCTTGCGCGCGGCGCTGCTACCGTCGCAGGATCCCGAACCCGCACCTCGCTGGCAGCAACGCAAGAGCGCACAGACCCGCGAACGCGTCCTCGAGGCGGCGATCGATTGTCTTGTCGCGGACGGCTATTCCGGATTGACCACGAATGCGGTGGCGGTGCGGGCGGGAATGTCGCGCGGGACGATGCACCACCATTTCGCCACGCGCGGCGATCTTGTCGAGGCGCTCACAGAATACACCTTCTATCAGCGAATGCGCGGGTTCCTGGTCGACTATTCCGCCGCGATGCATGCTGGCGGAGAGGCGCGACTGGTCGAGATTGCGGCTGACGCACATTGGCGCAATGTCCAGAGCCGCGAATACGCAGCCTATCTCGAATTGGCTATCGCTGCGCGCACCGATACCGAACTGGAGCCGCATTTTACCCCCGCTGCACAGCGCTACGATGCAGTTTGGTTCGACGAGATGAAGGCTTCGTTTCCGCAGTGGGAGGAGCACTGGCAATCCATGAAGGTGGCCAACGACTTTACCCTTGCGGCGCACATGGGTCTGCTCCTCCATCGCCCGGTGTTTGGCGAGGGGGGGCGGCTCGAGGCAGTGCGCCAACTGATCACGTCGGTAATCGTCTCTCTGTACGCGAGTCACAATTGAAAACCGGCCAAGCTGCCGGAAATCTCGCCAAAGTGCCAGTATAATTGGGCGCAGCGTACGGCCAAGAACGTCAGGGGAATACGAACGAGGATGCTATGAACGAGGCAACCAGAATCGAAGCGCCGCTCGACGGACGCGACACCGCCCATCTTCGCGGCGATGCGATTGGCGGCGAGCGCTATTTTTCGCGCGAGTTCGCACAGGCGGAATGGGACGGGATGTGGACTCGGATCTGGCACGTGGCCGGGCGCACCGCCGAACTCATCGAACCGGGCGACTTCGTGGTCCACACCTTCCTCAAGGAATCGGTGATCTGCGTCCGGCAGGATGACGGCTCGATCCGGGCGTTCTACAATTCATGTGGTCACCGCGGGATGCGGTTGGTGGACGGGGCGTCGTCGGTCGCGGCGTTTACCTGCCCCTACCACGGCTGGCGCTGGGGGACCGACGGCGTGCTCCAGCACGTCCAGGACGCACACGACTTTCCGCAGGGGAACCCGTGCGGCAAGCTCACGCTCAAGGAACTGCGCTGCGACACCTGGGGCGGGTTCGTGTGGTACACTATGGCACCAGAAGGCCCCTCGCTGCACGAGTTCCTTTCGCCGATGCCCGCGGTCTATGCCGGATATCCGATGGATACCGCGGTGCGGGTCGCGTGGTACCGGATCCAGATCGACGCCAACTGGAAGTTCGTCACAGACAACTTCTCCGAAAGCTACCACACCCGGACCGCGCATCCACAGGTGCCACCGTGGATCGATCAGGACGTCGACACCGCGCGGCATGAGATGTGGCCCGCAGGGCACGGCCGCACGGTCCAGCCGATGCGCCCCTCACTCAGCGATCGGCTTCCCGAGGGCGTCCCACATTTCTTCGACGACATCCTGCGCGCTTGGGACATCGATCCCGACAGCTATCCCAGCTTCGAGGCCAAAACGATGCAGGGCTGGCTCGATCTGAAGGCGGCCAAGCGGCGGTTGTGGAAAGAGAAGGGCTTCGTCCACTACGAGCACATGGACGACGAGCAGCTGACCGACAGCCCGCACACCGTGATGTTCCCCAACGTCACGATCAGCTTCCTCCCCGACAACCTGGTCTTTTTCCGCTCCGAACCGCACCCCGACGATCCCGAGAAATGCTTTTTCGATTTGTGGTGCATGGCTTTCCCGGTCGAAGGGCAGGACACCGTCGATTCGATCATGGCTGGCCCCAAGCCGTGTCGCGAGGTCGAGCAATGCGAGCACCGGGTCTTCGACAACGGCCGCGGGATTCCCGAACTGGCCGGGCAAATCGTCTATCAGGACATGGAACTCGCCGAAGGCATGCAGGCCGGAATGCACTCGCACGGTTATTCCGACGCCTATTTGAGCGCGCAGGAAACCCGCGTGCGGTATTTCCACGAAGTACTCAACGACTGGATCGAGGGACGGAGATAGGACGATGGCCACTATAGCGATAGCCGGCGCGGCGCGCGGGATCGGGTTCGAACTGGCCAAGCAGCACCTCGCCGCTGGCGACCGCGTCTATGCGTTGGCGCGCGATCCGGGCGCGGCGGGGCAACTCAATACGCTCGCCAAAGGATCGGACGGGCAGTTGACCGTTCATGCGATGGACGTGGCCGACGATGCCTCGGTCAAGGCCGGCGCGGCCGCGACCGGGAGCGGGCCGATCGACATCCTCTACAACGTCGCTGGGATTGTCGGGACGGTAGAGCCCGAACTGGAAAGCGTCGATTGGGCGACCTGGGACAACGCCTTCGAGATCATGGTCAAGGGCCCGCTGCGCGTGCTCCAGGCCTTCCTGCCTCGGCTCGGCGCGGGCTCGAAAGTGATCAACTTTTCCAGCCAGCTCGCCGCGTCGACCTGGCCCTACGGCGGTTTCTACGCTTATGGCGCTGCCAAGGCGGCCATGGGGCGGATGATGCGTTCGGTCGCGGCCGACCTCAAGGATCGTGGGGTGATCGTCGGCATTATTCACCCCGGCTACGTCCAGACCGACATGGGTGGCCCCGACGCCGAGATCACCCCCCAGGAAAGCGCCAGCGGCATCCGCAAGCTCGCCACCGAATGGACACTCGACCGCTCGGGCGACTTCTACAAATGGAACGGCGAACCGCACGCCTGGTAAGGAGAACACGTATGCCGTTCACCGGCGCCCTCGAAGACCGTATCGCGATCCGCGAACTGATGGACACCCACGCCCACGGGGTCATGACCCGCGACGCCGATTTGTGGGGCTCGATCTGGGCCGACGACGCGTTCTGGGATCTGCCCGAATACCCCGATCTCGGCGGTTTTTCGGGGAAGGACACGATTGTCGCGGGCTGGGTCGAATCGATGAATGCCTATGGTCTCGATGACTGCACCAAGCCCATGATCTATTTCATGCAGCCTGGCTCGATCGAAGTCGATGGCGAGCGGGCAAAGGCGGTGGCCTATACGATCGAGGTCTATGATGATCCGTCTAACGGCCAACGGGTTCAAGCCAACGGGCGCTATGACGATCAGCTCGAGAAACGCGAGGGACGTTGGCTGTTCACCCGGCGCGAATACCGGATCGTCAACGAAATCCGCTCGGTCTGATTGATTACCCCGTCACAATTCCGAGTCCCTCTCTTCCACTTCGAAGGTCTTTATCCGGCTGCGGTCGAACAGTTTGTCTTCGTCGGCCACGATCAAGGCCATGATCGCCGGGTCGGCCATCGCGGCGAAGCAGGCAGCGCGCGTGGCTTCGTCGGGGAAGGTGATTTCGGTGAGGACGTCGGGATCGTGTTCGCTATCCACGCCGTCGCTGGGAAACAGGAAACGGCGCACGTAACGCGTGGCGTAGCCGCGCAGGACCTGCTCGCCGATCACCCGGTGGTTGGCCTCGTAATAGGCGACGAAATCGGGCTTGCTCATGCCTTCGCGGCGCTTGAGCAGGGTGATTACGGTGACCGACATGATTCATCCTCAACGCGAGTTGTTCACAGCACCGGCTTGGGCTGATCCGGATCGTCCTGCAGGTACCAGTTGAGCCACTCGTGGAAGTATTGGTTGCCGCGCTCATTGCGTCCGAACACCAGATCGTCGTGCGCCCCGCTCTCGAGGCCCTTCTGAATCTCTAGACCGATCAGGTAATCCTCCTTGTAGGTCACGTCCCGGAAGAAGGTGATCGATGCCTCGACCGCAGCGCGGTCTTCCTCGTCGCGGATCGGATCGCGGCGCAGATAGTTCAGCACGGTGCGGTTCTGGCCCGGTGCGGGTCCTGGAAACAGCTGGGCGATCTGGGTGATCTCGGGAGCGATGAACGTCGAGACGTTGGGGAACATGATTCGCACGAAGTCGAAGCCGTTGTTTTCCTGCGTGCCCCATTGCTCGCGCGGCACATCCTTGAGCGCGGCGCCGATAGTATGGTGCGGAAAGCCGATCCGGATATTGGGACCGAACCCCTCGTAATGCATGCAGTTCGACGGGGTGCGCGGAAAGATCGTCTCGGGGTGCAGCGAGGCGAAGTGATAGCCTTCGAGATAGCCGTCAAAGGCAATCTTCCAGTTGGCGCCCTCGATCTCCCGGCTGCCGAGATAGGTCCAGTCCTTCATGCCCACCGCCTCGAAATCGTCGAGGAAGCCCTGGTAGTAATCGTCGAGGTCAAGCGGTACGCCGGGGTCCAGGCACACGAAAATCATTCCCGCGCGCTCTTCGCAAGGAAGCTCGCGCAAACCGTGGGTTGATTTGTCGATTTCGCCGAACTTACTCGCCTCGGAAATGCCGATCAGCTTGCCGTCCGCGCCATAAGTCCAGCCGTGGTACTTGCAGGTGAAGCGAGGGCAGTTGCCGTGGCCCTCGCTCGCCACCGGCGCGCCGCGGTGCGCGCAGACGTTGAGGAAGGCGCGCACGGCGCCCGCCTTGTCGCGGTTGATCAGCACCGGCAGCCCGCACGCGTCCATCGCCTTGTAGTCGCCCGGGTTGGGCATCTCGGCCGTGAAGGCAAGCATCAGCGGCACCCGCTTGAACACCAGTTCGATCTCGGCTTCCCATTGGTCGGGATCGGTGTAGCTGCGCGTCGGGACGGTCATCGTCCGGTCGGCCAGGTAAGTCTGCTTGTTGGTGACGTAATCGAGCATGATTTCGGCGACATCGCCGATCCGCTGGTCCCTGCTCACACTTACCACCTGCATTCTCCGCCATTTTCTCGCCTATACGGGACATGATGGGGCTGCTCGGGTACCTTCGGCAAGCTGCGAGAGGTCACAGGTGCCTCACCTTTTTGCGGATTGGCGGCACTGACGGAATCCCCCAGCATCGGATCATGAACCGCACTCCGCCGCCTTGGGCTTGGCTCGAAAGAACACCACCACATCTTCGCCGGTTTGCCGAGAACGATTTGTGGGAAAGGGAAACCATCGCCACGAGCGCGGACCGCCTGGCCCAGGCCGTTCCTGATGCTATCGCGCTGGTCGATGGCGACAGGTCGATCAGTAGAGCTGCGCTCGTTACCGGGGCCGAAGCACTTGCCACCGCACTCCAGCGACGCGGCCTCGAACCAGGCGACGTCGTCGCTTTTCAGGTTCCCAACTGGGCCGAAGCTGCGACGATCAATCTCGCCTGTGCGATCGCGGGGTTGGTGGTCAATCCGATTGTCCCGATCTACCGCGATGCCGAAGTCAGGCAGATGCTGGGTGATTGCCGGGCACGTGTTCTGTTTGCAGCGGCCAAGTTCCGCGGGTTTGATTTCGCGGAGATGGCTCGGCGGATCGGACCTGACCTGCCCTTTCTCGATCACGTATTTACCGTGCGCGGTGAGGGCGAAAACGATCTGGCCGCTCTGCTCGAAGACGGGCGGGGGCGATCTCCCCGTCGCGCTCGGCAAGATGAACAGGCCGTTAAGATGGTGCTCTACACCTCGGGCACCACGGGGCGGCCAAAAGGCGTCCTGCACAGCCACGCAACGCTTGGGCGGGTGATCCGGCGTTCGGCCCAGCATTGGAAAATCCGCGACAGCGATGCCGTGCTCATGCCTTCTCCGGTCACCCATGTCTCGGGCTATGCCAATGGCCTCGACATGCCCTTGCTAGTGGGGACCACATCAATCCTGATCGAAAGTTGGGATGCTTCGGCCGCGCTGACTTTGATCGAGAAACATCGAGTGGTGGGCACCGTCGCGGCCACACCCTTTCTGATCGAACTGGCAACTGCGGCGCGCGCGGCGGGCAGCAAAGTGCCAAGCCTACGGTTTTTTGCGTGTGGAGGTGCGGCCGTTCCCCCAGAGGTAATCCCGGCAGCAAATGCCGCATTCGAGCGCTGTCACGCGTTCCGCGTGTTCGGAAGCTCCGAAGTGCCGCTGGTTACACTTGGGTGGCCAGACGACTCGTGTCGCGCGGCGATCACCGACGGCGAGGTGGTCGATTACGAGGTGCTCATCGTCGATGCCAACAACAGGCCACTCCCTGCCGGTTGCGAGGGCGAGATATTGGCCCGGGGGCCGGCCATGTTCCTGGGATATGCAGACGAAGGTCAGACCGCAGAGGCGATAAGTGTGGATGGCTTTTTCCGGACGGGCGATCTTGGCATGCTCGACGCCGCGAAGGCTGTGACGATAACCGGGCGCAAGAAGGACTTGATAATTCGCGGCGGTGAAAACATCAGCGCCAAGGAAATCGAGGACGTCCTTCATCTGCATCCTCAAGTGCGCGAAGCAAGCGTCGTGGCAATGCCTCACGAGCGGCTTGGGGAGGGAGTCTGCGCGTTCATCGTCTCGGCGGGTGACGCACCGCTGCCCGCCGGACTGGCGGCGCATGTCGCAGCCAGCGGATTGGCCAAGCAGAAGATCCCCGAACGCTTCGTATTCGTCGATGATTTGCCGCGCACCGCCTCCGGGAAGGTGCGCAAGGATCTCCTGAGAGAGGCGGTCAAGGAGATCGTCCGGGGGCTACGCCCGGACCCGCCTTGAATCAGACCGTCGAAGCCACCCCGATCAATACGCAGGCGCCCGAAAGAAGCCCGATCCGGAGCCACGAAGCCTGCTCCTGAAACAGGATCACCGCAACAGCGATAGTCGCCAAGGGAACCAGCGCAGCCAGGATAGGCATGATCAGCGAAAGCGCCATGCCCTGGCGGATCGTCTCGGCGAGAAGGTAAAACGAAACCACGTAAACCGCCAGACACGCCATGGTCCACATCGGATCGCGGAAGCCCATGGTCTTGACCAGCATGCTCGCGCCGATGACTTGGGTAACTGTGACCAGCGCGACCATCGTCACCGCGCGAAGGGGTATCTGCTCGAACATGGCGGTTATGCTCCCGTTGCCTTGGCGACCGCGGCCTGGATTTCACCGCTGCTCGGGTTCCGGCGCAGGGTCAGTCCGCCGTTCACCTGCAAGTTCTCGCCGGTCATGAAGCATTCGTCGCTCGCCAGCCACACCGCTGCGGCTGCGATATCGTCCGAAGTGCCGATCCGGCCGAGCGGGTAGCCGGCTAGAAATGCGTCGAACAACCCGGGCACCTGCTTGGCCTCGGCGGTCATCGGCGTATCGGTCAGCCCGGGCGAGATCGAGTTGGCGCGGATCCCCTCGCTGCCGAACTCGTTCGCGACGCAGCGGATGACGTGGTCCGTACCCGCCTTTGTGCCCATGTAGGCGGCATGATCGTTGAGCATGATGACGGCGGTTGCCGAGCTGATCTGAATGATCGAGCCGCCCCGACCACCCAAGCTGCGCGCCATCTTGCGGATCATCGCCTGGAAGAACTGGTGAGGGCCGATGAACTGCAGCGCGGTCATCGCCTCGAGGTCCGCGCGGGTCGTCGAGAGGAACGGCTTGAGCAAGCCCCAACCTGTGGCGTTGACCGCGATGTCGATCGCCCCGAGCTTATCCGCCGCAGTCTGCGCAAGAGCGTTGACGCTGGCCTCGCTCGTCAGGTCGCAAACCGCCCAGTCGCATCCGGTCTCCTTCGCGAAGGCGGACAATACTCCGTCCTTGCGCCCTGAAACGAGAACCCGCGCGCCTTCGGCTACGAAGCGCCGGGCGATGTGCTGGCCCATGTTGTCCGGGCTGCTCGCGCCCAGCAGTACCGCTGTCTTGCCGGCCAGTCGGCCCATCCTTTGCGCTCCCGCTGATTGTAGGCGCCCTGCTAACACGCAGCCCGCCGCGCCAGTCCTGTTCAAAAGGGGAGTGGCTGGCGATTGAAGCCCCGCGCAGTACGGTATGCGAAATGCAGCAGGAGACGACGCGTGGATCTGGGGCTCAAAGGATTTAGAGCGGTGCTCGTGGGGGCAAACGGTGGCATTGGCCGCAAGGTCGCGCACGCCCTCGCAGCCGAAGGATGCCACGTCGCGGTTTGCGGGCGAAGCCAGGACAAGGTCGATAAGATCGCGGGCGAACTCGCCGCCAGCGGGGTGACAGTCCACGCCGAAGCGCTCGATGTCACCGATGCGGCGGCGGTTCCTGCCTTCGTCGAACGCGCAGCGGTTGCGCTCGGTGGATGCGATATCTTCATCAGTTTTACTTCGGTCAATCCGGGAGAGGACTCCGATGCCGCCTGGCAACTGGTTCTCGATACCGATATCCTGCCGTTGCGGCGCGGGATCGCGGCCGCTCGACCCTTTCTAAGAGAGTCGGGCAATGGCTCGGTGATCTGCATGAGCTCGACCGGGGCGGTCGAGGAGTTCATGGGGGTGCAGCCCTACAACGCGCTCAAGGCCGCGGTGATGGCCTATTCCGCCGCGCTTTCGCAGACTTTCGCGGCCGAGGGTATCCGCGTGAACTGCATCACTCCCGGGCCGGTGTGGACCGAAGATGGGCCGTGGGTGCATATCAAGGAAAACATGCGCGAATTCTACGACGGGATCGTCGCTCAATTGCCGCTGGGCGCGCTGACCTCGGGTGAAGACTTGGCGAGGACGATCACTTTCGTCGCTTCGCCCGCCTGCAAGACGATGACCGGGGCTAACATCGTCGTCGACAGCGGCCTCACCAAACGGGTGCAGTTCTAGGGAGAGTGGCCATGGGGATCGGTGTTCAGGGCGTCCACCACATCGGCATCTCGGTGCCCGATCTCGCCAAGGCGCGCGAATTTTACATCGACCTGCTCGGCGCGGTCGAGGAAGTCGCCCCGTTGAGTTGGCGCGACAACGCCTTCATCGATAGCGTCGTCGGGCTGCGAGGAAGCGCGGCGAACCAGTTCATGTGCCGCCTCGGCAACACGCATATCGAGGTCTTCGAATACCTCGCACCGCGGTCGTCCCCGCAGGATCCCGACCGGGGAGTGAACCAGTTCGGCTACACCCATATCGCGCTGCAAGTCGATGATTTGCGCGCCTGCTATGACCGCTTGGTGGCGGCGGGCATCCGCGTTCACGCCGAACCCGCTTGGGAGGCGATCAAGGTTGCGAAAGATGGCTCGAAGTCCGGCTATTCAGCGACCTATTGCCGGGATTTTTTCGGCAACGTGTTCGAGATCATGGAGATCCACGACAACGACGAAGTCCTGCCGATCTAGGCTGGCCGCGACTAGGCGATCTTCAGGATGAGCTTGCCGGTGTTGGCGCCGCTGAACAGCCGCATGAACGCAGGATAGGCGTCCTCGAGCCCGTGCTGGATATCCTCGTCGATTCGCAGTCGGCCTTCCCCCAGCCATTGCGCCATCGCCGCGCCGCCCTCGGCAAAGCGATCGACGTAATCGGCGATCAGGAAGCCATGGACGGTGGCGCGCTTTACGAGCACCTGCCACAGATTGCGCGCGCCGACTTTGGAAACCGAATTGTATTCGCTGATCAGCCCGCACAGCACGATCCGCGCATTAATTGCCAGGTTCATCAGCTCGGCGTCGAGCACCGTGCCGCCGACGTTTTCGAACACGATGTCCGCTCCGCCCGGAGCCGCGGCGGCAATCTCGGCGGCCAGCGCATCAACCGACTTTCCCTTGTAGTCGATCGCCACGTCGAAGCCGTACTTCTCAGTCAGACGGCGGCATTTGTCTGCGCCGCCGGCAATGCCGATCGTCCGGCAGCCCACGATCTTGCCGAGTTGACCGACCATTGATCCCACCGCGCCCGCCGCGCCGGAAACCAGCAGTGTCTCGCCCGCGACGGGCTTCGCGGTATCGAGCAATCCGAAGTAGGCGGTCAGCCCAACCGCGCCCAGCGCCGAAAGAAACCGCGATGGATTATCGACCTGGCTGACGTCGATCGGGCTGGTAAACCCGCCCGGGGCGACCAGCGAGTAGTCTTCCAACGCATTGAGACCCATCACCCACTGCCCTGGGGCGAAACTGGGATTGCCAGAGGCGTGGACCACGCCCACGGTGGTTGCCCGTACCGGATCGCCGAGCGGAATCGGCGGCATGTAGCTGGGGGCGTCGTCCATCCATCCGCGCTGCGCCGGGTCGAGCGAGGCGAAGTGGTTGCGGACAATAAAGCTGCCCGCGGGCGTATCGCCCAGCGGTTCCTCGACAAGGTCGAAATCGTCGGGCAGGGGATCGCCTACGGGGCGGCGGACCAGCTTGAAGCGGCGGTTGACTGGCATCGTTCTCGATCTCCGAATGACGATCTCCTCGCGCGCCGCGTCCACCCTCGCACCTGTAACTTGTTGCAGTACGGTTCGTCCGATTGGCAGCTTAAAGAGCCGCCGTCGATGAAAGCCGCTACAAACGCGGTCGTTGAGGGAGGGAAACAATGCGTTTTGTTCGCCATGCTCTACTGGGCGCAGTATCTGCAACTGCAATGGCCGGTTTCGCCTTGCCCGCGCTGGCGCAGGAAGCGGCATCGCCCGGGGGAGAAACCGACGAAGCACCCGCAATCGACGCCAACGAGATCATCGTCTCGGCCCGCCGCCGCGACGAATCACTCCAGGACACGCCCGTCGCGATCACCGCGATTAACGCTGCAATGCTTGAGAACAAGGCTTCGACCAATATCGGCGACTTGCAAGGCGCCGCACCCAACCTGCTGATCACCCAGCAGAACTCGGGTGCGCAGGCGGCCAACCTGTCGATCCGAGGGTTGACCTATGCCGACATCGAGAAGTCGCAGGAACCAACCGTGGGCGTGGTTGTCGACGGCGTGTTCATCGGTACCAATACCGGCCAATTGCTCGACTTCTTCGACATCGAACAGATCGAGGTCCTGCGCGGGCCGCAGGGTACGCTGTTCGGCCGCAACACCATCGGCGGCGTGATCAACATCAAGCGCACACGCCCGACGATGGAGACGGGCGGCAAGATCGAGGCCACTTACGGCAAGTTTGACAGCAAGGCGCTGCGCACGGTGCTCAACTTCGGCATCGGCGACGTGCTGGGCGTCAAGGGCTTCTATTTCCACAATGAGAGCGACGGTTTCCACCGCAACGGGATCACCGGCAAGCGCGCCGGCGGTTCGGAGAGCGACAACTATGGCGTCTCCTTCTTGGTGCGTCCTCTCGAGAGCGATTTCGACGCGCTGCTGACGATCGAGAAGCAGGAGCAGACTTTCGAGCCGGTCAATTCTAACATCGCCCAGACCGGCGAATTGTTCTGCCTCTTCGAGCCCGCCAATGAGTGCAACCGCAACACTACCGGCGATCTCTACACGGTGTTCAACAGCCCTGCGATCAGCAAGTACGATGCGCCCTCGGCCACGCTCGAGATGAACGCCTCGCTGGGCGCAGTGAAGTTGACCTCGGTGACCGGATATCGCAAATCGCGCGAGTTCCAGACGCAGGATTTCGATGCGTCGAGCGTCGATCTCTATTACACCCTGCGTAGCCAGAACTACAAGCAGTTCAGCCAGGAACTGCGCGCTGCCGGAGACTTCGGCGACGCTTTCGACTACGTCGTCGGTGGCTACTATTTCAAGTCCAGTTACAATCTCGTGCAGTTCACCCGGCTGTTCGCTTTCAATACCGCACTCGACCCGCGGGTGGCCGATACCAACGCCCAGTCGGTCAACGGCGACACCAAGTCCTATGCGGTGTTCGGCGACTTCAACTGGGGGTTCGCAGAGAATTTCCGCCTGTCCTTCGGAGGCCGCTACACCCACGACCGCAAGAAGCTGCGCAACGCCTTCGCCACCACCGGACTGGTCGGTCAGGGCAGCGGCAGCTTCAGTAAGTTCACGCCCAAGATCGGCGTCGATTACCGTCCCAACGCGAACACGATGGTCTATGCCAGCTGGTCACGCGGGTATCGTTCGGGCGGCTTCTCGCCCCGCGCCGCTACCGCGCTCACCGCGGGCGTGGCGTATCAGCCGGAAACCGTCGACAGCTATGAAGTGGGTGCCAAGCTCGACCTGCTCGACCGCATGCTGCAGTTCAACGTCGCGGCGTTCTATTCGGACTACAAGGATCTCCAGCAGAACACGACGATTCCCGGCGGCCCCACAGGCAACCAGACGATCACCTCGAATGTCGGTTCGGCCAAGATCAAGGGGCTCGAGATCGACGCCACGCTGCGGCCTACCGAAGGCTTGCGGCTGACCGCGACCATGGGCCTGCTCGACAGCGAGTTCAACGGCTTCATTGTCGGCAACATCTCGCCCACGGGCGCGCTGGTTCCGTTCAACTATTCGGCCAACGATCCGATCTACAGCCCGAAGGTTTCGGGTTCGCTCGGTGCCGAGTACACTGCGCCGACCGGTTTTGGCGAGATCGTCGGCTCGATCGGCTATCGCTACATCGGGCGTTACGACCAACAGATTTCGCTCGGGCCGCTGACCGGCAACTTCGCCACCGGGCCAGTGAGCGTCAACGGCAATGATCCGCGCGTGCGGACCGATCGCCAGAACCTCCTCGACGCCAGCCTTACCGCTAGGTTCAAGCTGGGCGGGAGTGAGGCTTATCTAACCGCGTTCGGGCGTAACCTGCTCGACGACCGCGGTACCACCGCCGCGTTCACCGTGGCCGGGCTGTGGTCATTTGCTTCGGCACGCGAACCGCAGACCTACGGCGTCACCGCCGGGATCAAGTTTTGAGCATGGCGGGCAGGCTAGCCGGGAAGGTTGCGCTGGTCACCGGCGGCGCTTCGGTCCCCGGGCTGGGGAGCGCGACCGCGATCCGCTTCGCCGAGGAAGGCGCGATGGTCTATCTGACCGACCGCGACGGCGGGGGGGCTGAAAAGGTCGCCGCATTGATTCGCGCGGCTGGTGGCAAAGCCACTTCACTGGCCCAGGACGTAACCAGCGAGGCCGATTGGGACGCGGTGATGGCGCTGATTGACGCCGAGCAGGGCCGCTTCGACGTGCTGGTCAACAATGCCGGGATCGCGGTGTTGCGGATGATCGAGGATTTCACCAGCGACGACTGGAAGCTGCAGAACGACGTGAATCTCAACAGCGTGTTCTATGGCACCAAGCGTGCGGTTCTGGCGATGCGCAAGGCGGGGAACGGCGGCTCGATCATCAATATCTCGTCGGTCGCCGGATTGTTCGGGGTGCCGGCATGCGGCGCTTATGCCGCTGCCAAGGGCGGGGTGCGGCTGTTCTCGAAGGTGATCGCGGTAGAGTGCGCCAAGGACAAGATCCGCTGCAACAGCGTCCATCCGGGGATGATCCTGACCAACATGCAGGGCGTCGCCGAGGAGGACAACGCGGCCAACTATGACGCAACGCTGGCGCTGATCCCGATGGGATACATGGGCGACCCGCTCGACATCGCTAACATGAACCTGTTCCTCGCCTCGGATGAATCTCGCTACGTCACCGGTACCGAAATGGTGGTCGATGGGGGCATGAACGCGACGTAGCTCTCAGACGCGGACATCGACGATGACCTTGCCGATGTTGCGCCCGGTCATCATCCGCTCGTAGGCGAGCAGCACGTTGTCGAGGCCCCTGGTCTCGTCGAACCGGATCGTCAGTTTGCCCTCGTCGTACCACTGGCGCAAAATGGGCAGGAACTCGGCCCCGCGCTCTAGAAAATCGGGGATGAAGAAGCCCTCGACCCGCAGCCGGCGCATCAAAATCTGGTCGAACCGCGCCGGGCCAGGCAGCGCTTCGTCGCTGTCGTAGGTGGCGACCATCCCGCAGATCGCGACTCTCCCGTAGTGCGCCATGTTGGGCAGCACAGCATCAAGGATTGGCCCGCCGACGTTGTCGAAATAGGCATTGAGCCCACCCGGAATGTCGGCGAGCGCCGCGGCCACGTCCTCGCCCTTGTAGTCTATCGCCAGGTCGACTCTCAATTCATCGCGCAGATAATTGCACTTGTCGGGTCCCCCGGCGATCCCCACCACCTTTGCGCCGAGGTTGCGCGCCACCTGGCAAGCCAGGCTGCCCGTCGCCCCCGCTGCTGCGGAGACCGCGACCCAGTCGCCCGGCTGCACTGCTGCAACTTCCCTGATTCCGACATACGCGGTCCAGGCATTCATTCCGAGCACGCCGAAATGCTGACGCGGATCGGCGACGCCTTCATCGACCACGACCAAGCCTGCGGCATCGGCCGAAACGGTAGCGAACGCGGCCCATTGCCCGAACCCGCGGACCAGCGCGCCCTCGGGAAAACGTGGATCGCGGCTCTCGCTCACCCGCCCGAGCACCACCCCGACCATCGCCGATCCGAGCGGCAAGGGTGGCTGATATCCATCAGTACGCGGGGTCATCCACATGCGCGTGCCCGCGTCCATCGACAGCCAACCAACCCGTATTCGCACCTCGTCTTCGCACAGCGGTGCCAGTGGGGCCTCGTGCAAGCTCAGCGCTTTTGCGAAATCGGTGCCCTCGGGATGACGGTCGAGCAGCCAGTAGCGGTTGGTCGTCACGCGGTGCTTACCCTTCGCTTGGTGGGCCGGGAAAGCCAACGCCCGCCCCGGCAAGGGGACGGGCGCCGGCTACCCTTAAAGGGAAAGAATAGGTCAGAACTCGACCTGGACTTCCAGGCCCCAGGTGCGGTTGGGGACGCGGTCGCTGAACCAGAACGGCCCCGCCTGGCTCGAGCGGACGATGCGTCCACCCTTGTGGAACACGTCGTTGACGAACGCCGAGATCTTGTACTCGGTCTCGCCGCCGCCGAGCGTGCCCAGGTAGCTGACCGAGGTGTCGACCGAGGTGTGCTGGGGAATGATCTCGCGGCGTCGGCCGAGGAAGACCGGTCCGACCGTGTCCTTGCCCGATTCGGTGGCGTAGTTGTCAAGATACTTGACGTTGGCGCCCAGCACGAAGCGATTGTCGTCCCCGGCGACCGGAATGGTCAGCTCGCCCCCCAGGCTGAAGTTCCATTCGGGCGCGTAGCGCAGGTTCTTGGTGGCGCGGACATCGTTGCCCGCGGCGTCGAAGAACGAGAGGTACTTAGCCTTAAGGTAGCCCGCCGATGCGAAGAAGTGCAAGTCCGGAATCGGCCGGTACTGGGCCTCGGCCTCGACCCCGCGGAACCGCGCCTTGGAGGCGTTCTCAACGAACGTGATCGTCGACGCCGGATTGACCGGGTTTGCGGTGATCTGGTCTTCCTGCTTGTTGTCATAATTTGTCTGGAACAAAGTGAGGTTGAACAGCGCCCTCCGGTCGAGGAACTTGCTGCGCAAGCCGATTTCATAGCTATCGACCGTTTCCGGCTCGTAGGGTCCGATGGTGTCGGGAGTCGAGCCCGGACGCCCGTTCCAGCCGCCCGAGCGGAAGCCGCGCGACCACGACACATAAGTCATGACGTCTTCCCCGAACTTGTGGTCGAGCGACACGCGTGGGGTGAACTTGCTGAAGGTCAGGACCGCTTTGCGGCAAGGCTCGTACGCCGATGTCGGATCGGGGCAGAAGTAAGGACCGCCCTCGTTGGCGGGGACAGAGGGCTTCTGGACGTTGAACTTCTTTCTCTCGCGGGTGTAGCGGCCGCCCACCGTCAGGCGGGTGGATTCAGCCAGCTTCCAGTAGGTTTCCGCGAAAGCTGCGTAGGACGTGACCGTCTGGCCGGCACTGAAGGTATCGACCAGAAGCCCGGGGTCCCCCTGCGAGCTGCCGAAGAGGAATACGTCCTGCCGTTCGAGTTCGTAGGTGGAGCGGAAATAGTACAGCCCCGCAACGGCATCGAACAGCCCGCCGAACGACGTGTCCACGCGCAGTTCCTGGCTGAACTGCTCTCCGTTCAGTTCCCGGACCGGGTGGAACAGCGCCTGATTCGGCGCGAACCGATGGCCGATGTTGTCGATGTCGAGCTTATCGTCGTTCATCCACAGCCCGGTGACCGAGACGATGTCGAGGTTTTCGCCCGAGTATTTGGCGTTCAGCGTGAAGTTGTCGGCGTTGAGCGGAACCAGGAAAGGGACGTCGGTTACGTGGTTCCGGAAGTTGCTGCCCTCGTAGATCTGCTCAAGCGTCGGTCCGGTCGGATCGCTCGTCAGCGGTCGGTTATAGCACAGCGCGAACGCGTCGCAGGCCAGCGATCCTGGCAGCGACTGGTTGACCAGCTGCGGGTAGTTGGAGCGGTCGCGAAGATGCTCGTAGCTGAACAGCGCCTCGAAATCGGCGGTCGGGGTGAACAGCAGCGCGGCGGTGATGCCGAGGCGGTCGAGCCCGGGATCGCGCTTGCCAGTGAAGTAGCTCTTGGTGAAGCTGTCGCCGTTGATCGAGGCCAGGCCGACCTTGAGCGCCAGCACGTCCTTGACGATCGGTGCGTTGAAGATGCCCTTGAAGTCGCGGCGACCGTACGAGCCGACCGTCGCCGAGAGCTTGGCGCCGAATTCGCCGGTGGGACGGGTACGGCGGACATTGATGATCCCGCCAATGGTGTTGCGGCCGAACAGCGTACCCTGCGGACCGCGCAGAACTTCGATCGATTCGACGTCGAAGAAATCGATCAGCGCTCCAGTGTTCGAGGCGAGAAAAATGCCGTCGATCGAGGTCGCCACCGCGGGCTCGAACGAGCGCTCGATGTCGGCGAAGGTCAGCCCGCGGATCGAGGCGGACAGCGTCGCGCCCGAAAACTGGACCTGGCCGAGCTGGACGTTAGGCATGTACTTGGCAACCGCGCGGACATCGGGAATATAGCGAGCTTCCAGCGCCGCGCCGCTTAGTCCGGTGACCGCGACGGGAACGTCCTGAACGTCCTCCACCCGCTTGCGTGCGGTGACGGTGATTTGTTCGAGGCCCGTGTACTCTTCGGCCCCATCTTCTGCGGATGGGGCATCTGCGGGCGGAGCATCCTGGGCATAGGCGGGAAGCGACGCAAGGCAGGTCGCGGCGAGTGCCGCCAGCCTAATCGCCCTGCCGGTTTTCGTGGAACGCGATATGCGCCCGAACTTTGAAATCGCCTTCACAGGAACCTCCCCCTTGTAATGTTTTTCCCGGTGCGATGCTCCTCGCGGATGTCATCGCTGTATCGCCGTTATGGAGCGCTATGGATGAGCGAGCCGCGCGGATAACTCGCACAAATGTGAGGTCCGCGGTGGACCTATCCTATACGCTAGGCCTAAGTTGGCGCCTTCTGGCGGTGAATGTTGCGGAACGAGCGGCTGGCGAACAGCCACTGGCCTTCGATTTTGACGCAAGTGTCCTCGTAGACCCCGCGGTCGCGCAGCGTGGCGCCGTCCTGATCATAGACCTCTGCGGTGTAACTGCGCATCGTCGCTCGGTTTCCGGAGATCACGATTGATCCAGGCCAGGCCTCGAACATGATGCCGGGATAGGCCTTCATCGCCTCGACCCACATTGCGACGATCGCCGCGCGGCCCCGGGTGGTGCCGATCTCGGGATAATCGGGCAGCGACCATTCGGCGTCTTCGGCCCACGTCGCCCCCCAGGCCGCCGCGTCGCGCTGAGTTACCGCGTCCGCATAGGCGTCGAGCAGCTCACGGATGGCGAGGCGGTCTTTGGCATCTCCGGTGAATGGCAAAATCTCTCTCCCAGCGAGTTCCGAACGAGCCTAGCCGGGCACGGGAATCCGGGAAGCTGTGTAATAGGTGAGGGGACTCACGCTACGACCGGGAGCTCGTCCATCGTCGGCGGCGCATCGGGCACGCATACCTCGATCATTCCAGCGCTCACCCGTAACGAAAACGTGCGCAGATCGCGATAGGCCGCGCCCAAGCACTTGCCCGTGGCCAGATCAAACCGCGCGCCGTGCAGCGGGCACATCACCGCCCCGCGGCGGATGCGCCCTCCCGACAGCAGCGAGGCCTGGTGGGTGCAACGGTCGTTGACCGCGACGAGCCCGGCCTCGATCTTCGCCGCGAGTACGTACCAGCCGTTTATCCTTGTGGCGAGCTTGCCCTCGGCGGGAAAGTCGCCGTTGGCGATCAGCGGATGCCAGCTTTCGCTCATTGGAATCCCTATTCGAAAGCGATGGTGGTGATCGCATGTGTGTTGCCGCGATAATCTTTCGCGGCCTCAGCGACCATCGCACAGAAACCCGTCAGTTGCGGCACCGGCGCGTAGAGTTCGATCATGTGGCCATACTGCGCCCAAGTATCCGCAAAGGCGAAAACGAAGCCGTCGTTCATCACCGCGCGCAGAGCGGTAGGGAACCCGACCTCGGCCAGTCGCGTCGCCTCGGCGTCGGGATCGTCGACAAACACCGCCACGTGATGCAGCCCGAACCGGCCCGAATGTTCGGGGTAGAGATCGCGGAACGCCGACGGTCCCGGACTGTTTTGCTGGACGAACTCTATCATTACCCCGCCCCACTGACCGTAAGCCGAAGTATGATCGAGCTCGCGGGCGATTCCACGGTGGACCGAACTGCGCAAGGGAATGTGCTCGGCGACGAAATAGGGTCCGGAGTCGAACTGCCGGTGGTGCTCGAGCGCTGCGACGCGGACATCATCGCAGAAGTAGGCAACTTGGCGGATAGGCTGGTTCACGAGCTGCCGCCAGGGTTGTGTGCCGGATTGTCCGAAGCGCGACAAACCGGCGCCGCTAAGGTCTCACCGGAATATCCTGGCGGCGCGTTCATGCCACTTCGACCATGGTCTTCCCGATCGTCGTGCCCTGCATTAATTCGATGAAAGCCTCGGGCAGCCGCTCGAAACCCGCGCGCAAGTTCTCGAGCGGACGCAGCGATCCATTCGCGTACCATCCGTCCAGTTCGGCCTGGGCGCGGGACAGAACCTCCATGTGATCGTAGGTAATGAAGCCCTGCATCCGGATCCGGTTGACCACCAGCTGCCACACATTGCGTAATCCGTATGGGTTATCGGCGTCGTTGTATTGGGCAATCATCCCGCACACCGGGATTCGCCCGTGGAGATTCATCAACGGCAGTACCGCGTCGAGAGTCTCAGCACCGACATTGTCGAAGTAAACGTCGATTCCTCCGGGCGCGGCGGCAGCGATGGCTGCCGCGAGGTCGGGCTCGGCACGGTAGTCGATCGTTGCGTCGAGTCCGAAGCGCGCCAAAGCGGCGACTTTTGCAGGTCCGCCGACAAGGCCGATTACCTTGCATCCGCGCGCCTTGGCGATCTGCGCGACGGTGCTTCCGGTCGCGCCTGCCGCCGCACTGACCAGCACAGTTTCGCCGGGCTTTGCCTGGCCGACCTCGAAAAGGCCGACCCAGGCGGTCAACCCGACCGGGCCGAGAGCGCCCATATAGTGCGGCAGAGGAACGCCCGGCGCCTGGTTGACCTGTTCGAGCCCGAGCGCGTCGCCGCTGATGACGTAGTGGTCGGACCATGTGGCAAATGCGCGCAGCAGCGTGCCAACCAGCCAGTCCGGGTTGTTCGAGGCGACCACCTCGCCCAGCGACATGCCGGCAATCGGCGCGCCGATCGCGACTGGCGGCAGGTAGCTCGGGCGATCATCAAGGAATCCGCGAATCGCCGGATCGACCGAACCGACGCGCATTTTTACCAACATCTCACCCGGCCCGATCTCCGGCATCGGCGCTTGGGCCAACGAAAAATCTTCGGGGACGGGGACGCCGGTCGGGCGGCGCTTGAGCACGATCTGGCGGACGGTTTGCATGGGGCTCCAATAGCAATACGTTGCGTCGTGCTCGGCTAGTCTATGCACTAGGTTCGCAGCCACGCCAGACTTGCGAAAATTGCGCCCAACACAGAAACCGGGAGAGCCACGATGGCAATGACCGCCGATGAAATGCAGGCGTTTGTCGCCGGCCTTTACGCCGCCACTGGCGCGGGCGATTGGGATCGCGCCGAGACCATGCTGACCGACGATTTTTTCGTTACCGAGGCCGACCCACTGCCGTTCGCCGGGGTTTATCGAGGCAAGGGTGCCTTGCGCGAGTTGTTCTCCAGGGTCATGGGAATGATGGACGTCGCCGGGCTGGACATCGTCGAGACGACGGTGGGCAAGGACCACGCGGTTACGATCCTCTCGTTTACCTTTGCAGACCCCGCATTGGCGCCCGCGCACTTGTGCGAGCTGTTTCGCTTCCGCGACGGGAAGGCCTGCGAGATTCGCCCCTACTATTTCGATCCCGCACCGATCGTCGCGGCGTGCGAAGCCAAGGCCCGCGTCGGCAGCAAGGCGTGACCACCGTCGTGAATCGCGCCCCGAGCGAGCGCGCCGCGGCGATCGGCGACGCGGTCGAGCGCTTCGTTCGCGAAACGGTCGCGCCCTACGAGCGTGATCCTCGTTGTGGCGGACACGGACCGTCGGACGAACTTGTGTTCGAGTTGCGCGGTCTCGCTCGCGCCGCTGGCGTACTCACCCCTCATATTCTGCACCGCGGCGACCACCTCAATCAGCGCGAAACCGCCTGGGTGCTCATCCGTTCGGGTCTGTCGCCGCTCGGCCCCCTCGCGTGCAACACGATGGCGCCCGACGAGGGCAACATGTACCTGCTCGGCAAGATGGGAACGACCGAGCAGAAGCGCCGCTTCCTCGATCCTCTGGTTGCGGGCACCGCGCGCTCGGCGTTTTTCATGACCGAGCCGGCTGAAGACGGCGGCGCCGGCTCGGACCCGTCGATGATGCAGACCATCTGCCGTCCCGATGGCAACCATTGGGTGATCGATGGCCGCAAGGCTTTCATTACCGGGGCTGAGGGCGCGCAGGTCGGGATCGTCATGGCGAAGGCAGCAGGGGGTCCCGCCGCCGGCGGGGCGTGCCTGTTTCTGGTCGATCTGCCCGATCCGGCGATCCGCATCGAGCGCGTCCTCGAAACAATCGACAGCTCGATGCCGGGAGGCCACGCACTCGTCAGGATCGAGGAACTGCGCGTATCAGCGGACCAGATGCTCGGCGAGCCGGGCGAGGGCTTCAAACTCGCCCAGGTCCGGCTCAGTCCTGCGCGGCTGTCACACTGTATGCGTTGGCTCGGCGCCTGCATCCGAGCCAACGAGATCGCCACCGACTATGCCTGCCGTCGCATCGCCTTCGGCAAACCGCTGGTCGATCACGAAGGAGTCGGCTTCATGCTCGCCGAGAACCTGATCGACCTGAAACAAGCTGAACTGATGATCGACTGGTGCGCCGACGTGCTCGACACCGGTGACCTCGGCGTCCCCGAAAGCTCAATGACCAAGGTCGCGGTATCGGAAGCTCTGATGCGCATCGCCGACCGCTGCGTCCAGATCATGGGCGGCACCGGGGTTACCCGCGACACGATCGTCGAGCAGGTCTTCCGCGAAGTCCGCGCGTTCCGCATCTACGATGGCCCGACCGAGGTCCACAAATGGAGCTTGGCCAAGAAGATCAAGCGCGATTGGAGCCAGTTGTTATCAGGCCAGTCAAAAACCTGATTGGGTATGGCTCTAATGACCACCATAGTCCACGAATGTTTCGTTATTGCAGTATCCAATATATCCCCCTGCTGTCTTCGAGGTGGTTTCGAAGTCGGTGACAGGGGCAAGCATGGCCAAAACCAGGGTCAGAACTTGGCACCTCCAACATCTCCGTGATGCGGGCTGATTTGGGCCTTGGGGCTCAATCTCGGAATAATTGCGAGGCTTTTGGGCCTCCATTTCAGCGTTTCCGGCGGTTTTCCCGATATTCGGACGCAGCTATCCTCGCTGCCCGTCGTTCGCAGAAGATGAGGCGGTGCATGTTGTAGGCAAAGTTGGCCAGCGTGATCTTGGCGTTGGCCCGTTTGATGCCGATGGTCCTGATGAGCAGCCCCATCTGGCCCTTCTGCCGGGCGAAGAGACGCACCACTTGTGGGTGCCGAGCTCAAACCGCCAGGTGGTTCAGACCGACCAGGCGTGGTCAGGGCCGCAGTGGTGCCCGACTTCCGCTTTGGACAAACTTGATGAGCGGGTCTCGCCGCGGAGCGAACCAGCGGTGGGACTTCTGCGTCTCAAGTGTCGACCCGAGTCCAATGGCGGAGGGTCCTCAACTGATCGCATCCGGCGCTTCGAGCAGTTGGAAAATCTCTCAAATCCTGGCTCAACTGCGTGGGTGAGCTTCGCCACAGTTAGAAAAAAGATTGTTCAAATTCAATGCGTTGTAGCGGAATCATAATCCGCGTGTCCAGCAGGCCCACAGACTGTGCCCTAGCCTATACGATGTCGGAAGTTTCAATCGAGCAACTGCATTGGCGCCACCCCAAACGGCATCGTCAGGTTTGGCTTTAACGACAATGAAACAACGCGATGCTTCGCGCGCCGAACGATCGATATTCCAAGTCACCCACTGATCTAGACGCCGTTCGGCAGCGATTGCTGATCATATTTCACGATGTTTGTGTTACTTATGACGTGACCCCCAACCTTCATCCAGTTGCGATTAGAGTCTCAGCGTTGTTGTTGCGCGTGTGCGCAGGTGAAGCAAGGGGCTGCGTAGCGTAATCGCATCGTCGCCGGCCATGCGCGGCTGACCGTTGCGCAAGAGCTGAATATGGTCGAGGTGCCTTGCATCCGGCTCTCACACCTTTCAGCGCCGGAAAAGCGCGCGCTGGCAATCGCGGACAACGTGCGCCGCTACAACAAGCGTCAGATCAAGGCGCTCAAGGAATCGATCGAGCGGTTCGGGATCGTCCGGCCGGTGCTGGTCGCGCTCGACGGCACGATCGTTGCCGGGGTCGGCATCTGGATGGCGGCCAAGGAGCTCAAGCGCCCCACAATTCCGGTGGTTTATGCCGGCGCGCTCAGCCGCGACGAACTAAGGTTGTATCGCCTGGCGGATCAGAAGTTGAGCACGCTGGGCGAGTACAATGAGGAGGCGCTCAAGCTCGAGTTCCTCGAGCTCGGCGAGATCTCGCTCAATCTCGATCTCAAGCTCGACCTCGACCACACCGGGTTCCTCAGCCGGGAGCGCGACGCGATCGTGCTCAAGGACCAGCGCGAGGAAGCCGAGCCCGACGAGAACATCGAGATCCCGAAGGTGGCGGTCTGGCGCCCGAGATTGTCGAGGCGATCCTCAATGGCGACCAGCCCGCTCGTCTGAGCGCCGATTCCCTCGCCCTGATCAGCCCGCTTCCCATTGCCTGGAGCGAGCAGCGCGAGGTGATCGCCGCACTCTAGAATCAACCATCATACCAACCACTTGCAAGGCGGTGCTGCGGCGGCGCCTTTACCTTTGCTGCACTGCGGGGAGTCGTTGGCGCAAGCCCACTCCGTAGTACGCAAGTGGCCTCCAGAGAAAGCTCGCGATTTGATGGTGTTATAGGGGCTAGTTGAGGCTCTCTCTACACCGGAATGGATTGCCAAACGGCGCGGAATTGCGGCCTTTTCGGGCCATATTATCCTTCTATCTCAAGTACTTAGGACTGTGTGGCGGAGCAAGAGGGATTCGAACCCTCGATACGGACCCGAAAATAACCCACGGAAATGTCGGCAGAAAATCACTCAAAATCGCCCAAAACGGCAAACAGAGAAATTCAGGCCCGGAAAATCTCAAACCGTACTGAGAGAATCTAGCCGGTCTCAACTTAAGATCGGACCATCAATTCGCATTCTAAGTTATTGAAAACGAAGACTTATTGGCGGTGGAAGCAGTCCAACGCGAACCGCTCTCTGGTTGGATTCCGTGATTCCCCCACTAAAACACGGAAGTCCCCCAACTTTGCACGGATTGGCCGTGAATCTTTGCCTAGATAACCACCTAATTTCCGTAGCTTAGGCGTATTTTTCCGTGTCCGAAAAACACGGAAGGATCAGGGAACGGAACACGGAAAGAACCGCGCGTGTTCAGGCTAGCAAGGCAACCGGTGCACACGACCAGGAAACGTTCTGAAGCGCAGCCTCAGACGCTCGCCGAGGCGCCCCGCGAAATTTTTGGCGAGACAAACCACCCAACCGATGCTAATGAGGTTTTGTCGAGTAGGAGAACTGAATACCCCGCAGGGGGTGTTGGTCCTTAATCGGCACCAACTTTCTTGCGGTTGTTTAACAACCATTGGCCAGTCGGCCAATTGACAACGAAAGTAGGATGCCATGACTTCTCGACACAAACCTAACCACGATACTGCAAGCTCCGATATTGCTACCCTGATTAACGATAACATCAGGCTCGGCGGTATCAGCTATCGCGCGCCAGGCGAGTTACGGCTGTACGATCGCCAGCTGAAAAACCATCCTGAGGAGCAGATTGTCGGGTTGATGGCCTCGATGCGGACCTTTGGATGCGTCTCGCCGGTTCTCATTGATGAGCACGACATCGTGATCGATGGAGAAGCGCTGGTGATCTCTGCCAGGCGCCTCGCCATGCGTGAGATGCCCACAATCCGTATCGACCACCTCGACCCCAACGAGGTTCGCCTGCTTCGTCTGGCCTTGAAAAAGCTTGGGATCAAATGGAGCTGGAATGACCCCGAGCTTGCGATCGAGCTTGGCGAACTGCTCGTTCTTGATCTCGACATATCCCTCGATGTCACCGGCTTTTCGTTTGTCGAAATCGACAATCTCATTTCTTCGCCAGAAGCATCGGGGGAACTTGAAGCAACCAGTCCGCCCGAGCCGATCGAGCCTGGCCCTGCCATCGCCCAGTTGGGCGACCTGTGGGTGCTCGGCCAGCATAAATTGCTCTGCGGATCGTCCCTTGAGAGGTCCAGCTTCGAACGCCTGATGGGCAGCGAGCAAGCCCAGATGGTGATGACTGACGCCCCCTATAACGTGAAAATCGCCGGCAACGTCAGCGGTCTCGGAAAGGCGGTTCACCGCGAATTCCTCCAAGCCAGCGGAGAGCAAAGCGATTCAGAGTTCGAAGGGTTTCTGGCCGAGAGCATGGGAGCCCACGGCGAGTTCTGCTGCGACGGTGCGCTCCTCTACATGTTCATGGACTGGAGGCATGGGGGCGAGATGTATCGCGGCATCGAGGCTAACGACTTCGAGCTAAAGAACGTGGCCGTTTGGGTAAAGCCGAACGGTGGCATGGGATCGCTTTACAGGTCCCGGCACGAACTGGTGTTTATCGCCAAGAAGGGCACTGCGCTCCATCGCAACTGCGTGGAGTTGGGCAAGCACGGGCGCTATCGCACGAACTGCTGGGAATATCCCGGCATGAACAGCTTTGGCGCGGGTCGCGACGAGCTTCTCGCCATGCACCCCACGGTCAAGAACCTCGACATGATCGCCGACGCCATTCGCGACGTGACCTATCGCGGCGAGATCGTGCTCGACGGTTTTGCCGGGAGCGGCACCACGCTGATGGCCGCCGAGAAGACCGGACGCGTGGGCCGCTGCATCGAACTCGACCCGCTCTACGTCGATTGCATCATCCGGCGCTGGGAGAAGGCAACCGGCGAGAAGGCTCGGCTTGGGCACTCGGGTGGCACGACGTTTGAGGACATTGCTGAGACACGGGCGTCGGACAGCACAGCCGGGGCGGATGAGCCTTACGCGCGACCTGAAATCTCCGCCAGGCCGCGTCAGCGTCGCGCTGCTTGATCGATCATCTTTTCAATATTTCCTGGGAAACTTGCCATGCCAATCCGCCCTACCGTTCCCGAATCTTCGAGTGACAGCTATCGTGAAATTGTGGCGCGACCACGCGTGCGCGCCGCCGAGCTGGATCCGATGCCGACGAGTCCTGCGCCACACCCGGAACCGCGCTCAGGCCCAAACTGGACCGAGGAAGGCGACTATATAGTCGGTCGCGGTCGCACTCCGGCCGCCACAAAATGGAAGCCAGGTCAGTCGGGAAACCCTGGGGGCAGGCCCGCCAAGAAGCCGCCCAGTCTGGACATCCACGAGATCATCATGGAACTCATGGCCAAGGAGCTGCGGGTCAACACCGCTACGGGCTCCGAGACCAGCGACCATTTGCGCGTCCTCCTTCGCAAGACCTACGAGCAGGCGGTCAAAGGCAACCTCAGCGCCACGCGGATGTTCGTGGGCCTGCTCAGTGAAGCCCTTGCAAAACAGGCAAGCCGCGAGCGTCCCGACGAGCAGCTTAGCGACGATGAAAAGAATGTCCTCGCCACGATGCTGGATGCATTCGCGCCCGGTGACATCGGTGGGTGGGTTCATTGATGCTTCTCGACCCATCGTTGCAGCTTGCGTCGCCGAAGGTTCAGCGGGCCTTTCTCGACGAGCAATGCCGCCGATCGTACGAGACGTTCAGCTACGCTGGCTACTCGATGCTCTATCCGGGCAAGAAACTGAACCCGCGTCCCTACCTCAGCGCGATGATACACCGGTACGGGCAGCTCGCCCGCGGCGAATGCAAGCGCCTCATCGCCAACGTTCCGCCGCGCCACGGCAAATCGGAATTCGGGACCTGCATGCTGGCGGCCTGGGTGATGGGGCGCGATCCCACTACCAAGGTCATGGTAATTACCTACGGCCTCAAGCTGTCGCTCGATCTCACCAAGAAAATCCGGCAGATCATGACCCATCCCCACTACCTGCGCATCTTCCCCGGCACCCGGCTTCAGGTCGGCAAGAATCGCGCCGAGCATTTCGTCACGACCAAGGGTGGCGAGTGTCGGGCGGAATCGCAGGAGAGCGGCGTCACCGGCCTTGGCACGCACTACATGCTCATCGACGATTTCCAGATGGCGGACGACGCGCTCTCACCGGTCCAGCGCGAGAACGCGATCCGGACTTTCAAGAACTCGCTGGTCACGCGCTTCGACAACCTCGCCGAAGGCAAGATCCTGATCAACCAGCAGCGGCTTCATCTCGACGATATCTCGGGGTGGGCGCTGGATCTTGACTGGCCCCATTTGCGTCTGCCGGCAATTGCCGAAGAGGACGAGATCCATCCCCTTACCCGCGGACGCACCTGGTATCGCAAGAAGGGCGAACTGCTGGACCCTGAGCGTTGCTCGCGTGCGTTCCTGGACGATCAGCTGCTGATGCAAGGTCCCCGCTATTACAACGCCCAATATCAGCAAAACCCAGGAACGGCGGAAGGCGGCCTGATCGATTGGCAGTGGTTCGGCCAATATCATGAAATGCCGCCACGCGGCCAATTTCTCAAGATTGTTCAGGTGTGGGATCCCGCTATCACCGAGCGCATCCATTCCGATTATTCCGTCGGAATGACCTGGGGTTACCGCAACCAGAAGTGGTATTTGCTCGATCTGATAAGGGTCAAGAAGGGCTTCGCCGAACTCCAGGGCTTGGTGATGAGTTGGCACCGCCAGTGGAGGGCCGATGCATTGGTCATTGAGGGAGCCTCCATCGGACTTTCGCTATTCAATTGGGTCAAAAGCAAAAATCTTCCTGGCGTCATTCGGTGCCCAACTCCGATGGGGTCGAAGATCGATCGTCTGGCAGGTCGCACTGCCCAACTGGCAACCGGCGACTATCTTTTGCCCGCATCTGCGCCTTGGCTGGCCGACTTCAAACGCGAGCTTCTGTCTTTCCCCGAGGCGCCAAACGACGATCAGGTGGACGCCCTGTCGCTGTTTCTGGCGTTTGTGTTCGAAAAAGATCGGTGGGTGCGCACCGAGTATGATGCGCACGGTCGGCCTCAGCGGATAATCCGAGAGACGCGACGGCCGCGTGGATACGCGGACGACCGCACCGACGACGCCGATAGGCCAGAAGCGGATTGATTACCCACCCGGCAGTCCGTCAGGATAGGTCTCTTCGAATGGCCGAAACCTGCTGTCAGGATCCATGCTGAGCCTCTCGAACCACGCGCCGCCTCGGGCATGACGCGCAACGTGCGAGGTCCATTGGGCGGCCCTCCAAAAGCGCAGGTGGATCAGCCGGTGGCAAGGTTTGCAAACCGTATATGCCCCGAGCGGCCGGTCGTAGTCCTCGTCATGAAACACGATCGCATCCGCGGCACGCCAGTCCGGGCTGCCGGCCACCAGACATATCGAGCAGCGGGTCGGCGGATCGATCTGTCCGGCCTCGAGTGCGGCACGAATGACGGGAAGCACAGCCAGACGCTCCTCGCCGCTCCAGCCATTGTACGAGCCGATCCTGTAGCTCATGCGTTCGGCTTCCTCATCAGGCGGTGGATCACTGGCGTGGACGCAGGAACAAGCGCGAGGTCGCTCATGCCCCGTGTGCTCCGATCCGCTCAAGCCGTGGCCGGAAGCTGTTGACCAGCTGGTTGGCGGCACGGGTGGGCTCGGTGAGGGTCAGCCAAATTGAGGGTTTCGGGATCGCCGTTTGTAGTCCGTACCGGCCACCTACAGCACCTATCATAAAGCAAGCTTTGCGCGCACTTGCGCCGCCTGCCGCATGATGTTCGCAACGAGGTCCCGGCAGCTCGGAATATCGTGGATGAGTGCCTGGCGCTGCCTGCTTGACCAGATGCCGCCATCGACCTCGCCGTTCCTATCCACCGCCTCGCGAGCCCGGGCGCCGGACATCAGGTCCCGGACATCGTCGAAGGTCGTCGTTGGGTCGCGCTGTATCTCGGCAACCTTCTCGGAGACCGCGTTGCGCGCGACCCGAGCGGTGTTGCGCAAGTTGCGCCCGACGAGAACAGTGTCGAGCTCGGTGTTCTCGACGATCTTTCGCTTCACGTTAGGAGCTGACGCGAGATAATCGAATCAATGTTGGGTTGATTTGATGTTGCGGTGCTGTTTGGCAGCGGGTTGTCGATTTTGGGCGTGGAAAGCGCTGGACGGGACCTGGACGGTCTGATTCAGTGGCCCGATGGGACCTGGCGAACCTCAATGATTGGCGCGACCGCCATCAAGGGGCGCTTTGAGCGGCTTTCGCCGTTTCTCGATGAGCGCGCGCGGCGGCTTTTCGCAGCGAATGAGGCAATGGCCGCGGGCCGGGGTGGTGTCACAGCGGTATCGCAGGCGACGGGGGTTGCGCGCAGCACGATCGGGCGCGGCCTTGCCGAGTTGCAGAGCGAAGGTGCCCCACTGAGCGGTCGCATTCGTCGACCGGGCGGCGGCGGGAAACCAAAGACCCAGACCCAGCCCGGGCTGCTGGCAGCGCTGGAAGATCTGGTGCAATCGGCCATCCGTGGCGATCCCGAAGCGGCCTTGCTGTGGGTCAGCCGGAGCCAGCGCCACCTCGTCCGCGCGCTGGCTGAACGTGGCTTCAGCGCCAGTCAGAAACTGGTCGGACGGTTGTTGCGCCAGCTTGGCTTCAGCCTCCAGGCCAACCGGAAAACGCGCGAGGGCGCGTCTCATCCTGACCGCAATGCGCAGTTCGAGTACATCAACGAGAAGATCAAACAGTTCCAGGCGGCCGGGCGGCCCGCCATCTCGGTCGACACAAAGAAAAAGGAGCTGGTCGGAGACTTCAGGAATGGCGGACGCGAGCTGCGCCCCAAAGGCGATCCCGAACCGGTGCGCGTTCACGACTTCAAAATACCCGAACTTGGCAAGGTCGCGCCCTATGGCGTCTATGACATCACCGCCAACTCGGGCTGGGTCAATATTGGTATCGACCACGATACCGCAGCCTTCGCTGTCGAAAGCATCCGGCGCTGGTGGCACGCCTTGGGCAAGACCCGCTATCTCGGCTCAACGGGCCTCCTGATCACCGCCGACTGCGGTGGCAGCAACGGGGTGCGCGTTCGGTTGTGGAAGCGCGAGTTGCAGACCTTCGCCAACGAGACTGGGTTGTCGATTACCGTGGCCCATCACCCGCCCGGCACCAGCAAATGGAACCGCATCGAGCATCGGCTCTTCGCCTTCATCACGCAAAACTGGCGCGGCAAGCCGCTGATCAGTCACGAAGTCATCATCCAGCTGATCGGAGCGACGCGGACGGACAAGGGCCTCGATGTGCAATGCCGTATCGACGAAAATGAATATCCCAAAGCCATCAAGGTTTCCGACGCCGAAATGGCCGCGATCAACATGGCCTGTGACGACTTCCACGGAGAATGGAACTACACCATATCGCCACAACTTCGATCCGCATAGGCCTCTCCTCTGCAACTGCTCCTGTCAGGATCGGAACGGCGCGCCGCGTGGAGTGTTCCAACCTTGGAAATACTTCGTTCGTCGCCACTTTGCCAGTGGAGCACGGGCTTGGTCGACCCGAGATTCAGTTCGCATTCCCGCGATAACGCGTCGGGACAAGTCGAAATCCGCTGAATTTAGAAGCAAACTGCTATATACGTGGCTGCCATGACCCCACTCGTCGACACCTTCAAGCGCCCGATCACCTATCTGCGCCTCTCGGTCACCGACCGCTGCGACTTGCGCTGCGCCTATTGCATGCCCGAGCGGATGGTCTTCCTGCCCAAAGCCGAAGTGCTCACGCTAGAAGAACTGCGCGTGCTCGCGCAGGCCTTCATTGCGCGTGGGGTTCGCAAGATCCGGCTGACCGGGGGCGAGCCATTGGTCCGCCGCGACATGATCGAATTGGTCCGCGCGTTGGGACGCGAACTGGGTTCAGGTCTGGACGAGCTGACTCTCACCACCAATGGCATGCGCCTCGCCGAGTTCGCGCCAGCGCTGAAGGATGCGGGCGTCAAGCGGATCAACGTCAGCCTCGACACCCGCGACCGCGAGCTGTTCGCGAAGCTGGCGCGGCGCGACGGGCTGCCGCAAGTGCTCGCCGGGATCGCCGCGGCGCGGGCGGTGGGGCTCGAGGTCAAGCTCAACACCGTGGCGCTCAAGGGACTGAACGAAGCCGAATTGCCGACGCTAATCCACTGGGCGCACGGCGAGGGTCATGGCATCACGTTGATTGAGGTGATGCCTCTGGGCGAGGTCGAAGGCGATCGGTTCGACCACTACCTGCCCTTGAGCAAAGTCCGCGAACAGCTCGAGTGCCTATGGACGCTGACCCCCAGCGCGCACCGCAGCGGTGGCCCGGCACGTTACTTCGACATCGCCGAGACCGGCGGACGGCTGGGCCTGATCACGCCCTTGACCAGCAACTTCTGCGACGGCTGCAACCGCGTGCGGGTGTCCGCCACCGGCCAGCTGTTCATGTGCCTGGGCGGGGAAGGCCAAGTCGATCTGCGCGCCGCGCTGCGCTCGGGCGAGGCCGGCGCGATCGACGCGGCGCTCGACCGGGCGATGGTGCTTAAGCCCGAGCGCCACGCGTTCAGGATCGACGCCGCCGGGCAGGCACCGGCGCTGGCCCGGCACATGTCGGTCACCGGGGGCTGATTTGGCGCTGACCGTACTGTTCCTCGGCCGGTTGCAGGACATTGCCGGAGAAGGTCAGCGGATTGTCGAATACCGCGCCGACGTCGCTTCGCTGATCGCGACGTTCGAGCCAGGGCTGGCCGAAGCTCTGCGCTCGGACAAGGTGCGGGTGGCGGTGAACGGAGCGTTCGCTGCGACCGCGCTCAGCGAGGGCGACGAGATCGCTTTCCTGCCCCCCGTCAGCGGCGGCTAACAACCGCATGGCGCAGGATGTCCGCTTGCTCGACGGGCCGCTGGATGCAGCAGCAGAACTTGCCCGGTTCGCCACCGCGCACCCGCAATCGGGCGGGATCGCCAACTTCATCGGCCAGGTCCGTGCCGAATCGGGTGTAGGCGCGGTGCTCGAACTCGAGCTCAGCCACTATCCCCCGCTGACCCTGCCGGGGATGGAGGCACTGGCCGGAGAGGCGTGCACGCGCTGGCCGCTCGACGGATTGCTCCTCCTCCACCGTATCGGGTCGCTCGGTCCGTGCCAGCCAATCGTGCTGGTCTCGGCCGCCGCGCGCCACCGCCGCGACGCATTCCTCGCCGCCGACTTTGCGATGGACCACCTGAAGAGCGAGGCATGGTTCTGGAAGCGCGAGCGCACGATTGACGGCTGGCGCTGGATAGAGCCGCGAACTGCGGATCACGTTGATCGGGAGCGTTGGTAACCAATACGCCCACGCGCTCGCGCAGGGTTGCGGCACCGCAGCTTCACCGCCGAATGGCGCGATGACCTCGTTGCGCTCCGCGCCGACCCCCATGATGTCACACGATCCGCTGCCCCGGCGGCGACCTGGAACGCGACATAAAAAGCCGAGGACAGCCAAGTGAAGATCGAACCCGAACCTGTCGCTGCTCATCACGGCGTTGCCGATGACAGGAACGCCGGACCGAGCCTCGCTCGACATCGCCGAACGTCACCAGTCTCAACGCGGCATCGGCCAAACCCTAACTTAAACGACGGGCCCTTAGTCGGCATTTCCGTTACCAGTGAAAGTCAACGCCAATAGCACTGATCGTCCGTAGATTGATTGGCGACAGCGGTGTTGTTGGCGCGCCGTGGACATCCGTCAGCGCCTCGGCCGAAACGTACGTCGTCTCCGCGAGGAGAAAGGCTGGAGCTAGGAGGACTACGCCGACGGCGCCGGCATCCGCCGGACCTACGCGAGCTAGTCGCCCGTGAAAAACTCATAACGTGCTGATCAGGAACTGGAAACTCGGCATTTGAAGTATTGGGAATCGCAAGGTTTTGGTCGATTTGGTGGAAAACCTTGCGAATTCGCGCGCGCCCGCACGGAGGGGCTGGCG
>JAUYQH010000006.1 GCA_030697365.1 Novosphingobium sp.
CGTTGCGCCGTTCGATGATCACGCCGTGGCGTGACTGATAGGGAATGACGTCGGCGCCGGCGGGGATAGTGAGGATGCGATAGGACAGCGGCCAGTCGGCGAGCGGCGGGTCCCAGACGGCCGCGAGGTAAAAGAAATTACCGCTGTCGAGTGTGACCCGGTAGCGGTGATCGCCGGTGCCCATGCGGAACTCTGACGCCGGGATCAGGCAGCGGCGCTTGGGGAAGTCGCGGCCTTCGGAGCGGACGAAGCGATAATTGATGCCGTCCGAGAACCGCGGATCGGAACCCCATACCGCTTTGACCATTTCGACTTCGCCCATATTGTCGGGGTCGCGGCGCACGAGCGCCGTCACGCCGCCGCTCGGGGCATCGGGATCAAAAGGGGTTGGCGCGATGGTCACATGTGGAACATAATAGGAACGAAGATGAGTCGCAAGAGCCAGGGGGCAGATGCGAATGTGCAATGACTACAGGCTGGAAGTCGACATCGCCTCGATCGCCGAGGATTTCGACGACCTCAAGATCAAGATCGATATGCCCGAGGGCGCGCCGAACGTGCCAGCGCGCGAAGATGTCCGCATCACCGACATGGGCCCGATCGTGAAGGCGAGCGACGGCTCGGCGATGGGTGAGCTCGTCAACCGGCGCTGGAGCTGGCCGGGACAGGGCGGGAAGCCAGTCTATAATGTCCGCTCGGAGGGCCGCGATCTTGGCACCCAGCGCTGCCTTGTCCTCTGCGACGGTTTCTACGAATTCACCGATCCGACCGACAAGACGCAAAAGCGGCTCGATAAATGGCTGTTCACGATGAAAGATCATCGCTGGTTCTGCATGGCGGGCATCTGGCGCGATGCCCATGTCGGCGAGGCCTTCAGCCTGCTTACGATGGACGCGGGGCCCGACATTGCACCTTATCATCATCGCCAGATCATCCCGCTGCCGCGCGATCAATGGGCCGCTTGGCTCGACCCGCGCGTTCCCGCCACCGATGTCCTCAAATGGCTGCCCGAGGGCAGCCTTGAGGTCACGCAGGTCTACGGCAAGCCGCCGGCGCAGGGCGCGCTGGCGCTATGAGCGAAGCACAGGGGCTGGAGCGGTTCGTCGTGGCGCAGGAGCAGATTTACACCCGCGCGCTCGAAGAAATTCGGCGCGGCAAGAAGCGATCGCATTGGATGTGGTTTATCTTCCCGCAGCTCGCGGGGCTTGGGCGAAGCGCAATGGCGCAGCGCTATGCGATTGCCGATGAAGCCGAGGCACGCGCCTATCTGGCGCATCCGCTTCTTGGCGCGCGCTATGTCGAATGCGTGTCGGCGCTCCAGGATTTGATCGGCAGTGACGCGGTGGCGGTGTTCGGCGATGTCGATGCCGTAAAGCTCCGATCGTCGTTGACGCTGTTTGAAACGGCTGGCGCGGGCGCGCTCGTCGGGGCAGCGCTCGACCGCTGGTTCGGCGGACAGCGCGACGAGCGCACGGCTGAGCTTCTGGGTCTTACCATCGCTCATCCCGCCGAACCGCGCGGTGACTCTGACAATGAGGCCGAGCAAGATTAGCGATCGATGTCGGCGCAATTGCCGGCCGGCATCAGGCGCCGGATTTGGCGATTTTCGGCGTCAGGATCAATGTGCGGTCCTCGACGCGCCACGACTGAAGTTCCGAGAGGAAATTCATGCCCAGGACGTCGGTGTCGCCAAGCCCGGGCGAGATCACGACTTTGAGCTTTCGCGCCTCAATGCCGCCAATCTCCAGCCGGTCGAGCGTTCCTGCGTCGGCGCGAACCGTGCCGTTCGCGGTCTTCATGAGCAAGGGCACGAGCGTCGCATCGGCATCGACGCCTGCGGCCCGTGCCGTCGCGGTCGAAAGGGCGGTGACCGTCGCACCGCTGTCGACAAGCATGCGCCGCTCGGTGCCGTTGAGGCGGACCGTCGCCCAGAAATGCCCGTCGCGGGCCATCGGGATGCGGACCTCCTCGCCCACGACCTCTTGCCGGTCGAGACCGAGGCTCGCGGTGATTCGCGACAGATTGGGATCGAAGGGTGCCTGCTGGAGAATAAGGAAGATGCCGAAGGCGAGCAGCGCGAAGGAGAAGAGCGCGCGAATGACCCGTCCGACATAGGGAATCTTGAACAGCAACATCAGGATCAGCGCCGCGCCGACGGCGTAGATCGCAAGCTGGGTCCAGGGCAGGTCGGTGGTGAGCGGCATATTATTAGCGCGCTTTTACAGGCGCGAAGGTGACGCGCCAGTGAATGATCCACAGCAAGGGAACGCGGACCGCTTGACGCACGTTCGTTCCGGGTGAAACATATAGGGAACATCTGAGTCGATGACCATCATGACCGCACCGCCTTTTTCACCGCCCCGGCCGAGCGCCGAGGAGCTTCAAGCGCTTCGCGAAACCGTGGCGCGCGTCGCTGTGGCGCGCGGACCGGTGCTGCCGTTCGGCGTCGGACCGGTCGATCATCTGCTGAGCGCCGGCGGACTCGATGGCGCGGGCCTGCACGAGGTCGCCGCTGCCTCGGCAAGCTGGAGTGACGATGCAGCGACAACGCTGTTCGCGGCGGGGATCGCCGCACGCTTCGCGGCACCGGGCTTGTCTGCCTTATGGGCGCTGACACGGTTCGACCTTTATGCCCCGGGACTCGAGCAGGCCGGGCTCGGGCCGGAGCGCGTCCTTTATGCGCAAGGCAAGAATGACCGCGAGCTGCTTGCCCTTTGCGA
>JAUYQH010000009.1 GCA_030697365.1 Novosphingobium sp.
TCGCCCAGAAAGCCGGCTCCATCTGCGCGGCGATGTCGGCGACCAGCTTCTGCTGATCCGCACTCAAAGCCTTCCAGGACTCCAGATTGACGGTCAGCATTTGCGACGACCAGACATGGTTGGTCGGATAGATGTACTTCATGAACTCCCAGAACTTGCCGTCGACGCCGGACACTGCCGAGGTCGAAACCCCGGCGACCGCGCCCGACGCGAGCGCCGGTATCGTCTCGCCCCAGGGAATCATGACCGGCGCCATGCCGACCGAGTTCAGCATGTCGACGGCGTGCTTGTCGGGCACGCGGATCTTGATGTTCTTCAGCCCGTCGACGCCCGCGACCTTCACCTTGAGGTGAAGATATTGCGTCGGCCAGGGCACGATATAGAGGATCTTCTGGTTGTTGCGGGCGGCGATCTTGTCGTATTCGGGCCGCACATATTTGTGCAGTATCTTCAGCTCGTCCATGGAGACGGCGAGAAACGGAATGCTTTCGACGCCCATGAAGGGCTCGTCGCCAACCTGCTGGATATTGAGCACGTCGGCGAGCGGAACCAGACCATCGCGCACCGCGCGCAGATGTTCAGGCCCCTTGAAGCCGAGCTGGCCGCCGGCCTTCACCGTGATGTTGACGGCGCCACCGGTCTGCTTTTTGACCGCATCGGCGAAAGCCACGGCGTTGCGGGTGTGGAAATTGCCGTCGGGCCACACCGTCGACATGTCCCAGCTCGCCGTTGCCGCCATGGCGCGCGTCGAGAAATGGCCGGCGGCGAGCATCGTCGCCGCTCCCGTCGTGAAAGTCCGCCTCGTAATCATTCGACCTCTCCGTTTTGTTGAAATTGAAACGCAACGCCGCCGCCGGACGCGTCAGCCCGCGAAACCGTAAACCGCAACCGCATTCTCGCCCGACACCAGGCCACCTTCGACGTCGGCGCGCACGCTCAACGGCGCGCGCTGCCTTGGGTCGCCGATCCCGGCGCCGCCGGGCGTCATCACCACCAGTCGATCGTCCGGCGGCACGGTCTGAAAACCCTTGCCGCGCAGCTTCTGTCCCGACTTCAGTCCGACATAGCCGGCTTCGCCGTCACGGCCGCCATCCCGGCCGCGGGGCGGATGATCTATGCGGTCGAAGGCCGCCAGAATGTCGAACGGGGCATCGACGCCACTGCCGACTTCGATGATCTGGCCGAGACCACCACGCGTGCGGCCGGCGCCGCCCGAATCCGGACGCAGCTCCTTGCGCCAGAAGATCAACGGCGTCCGCGTCTCCGCGATCTCGACCGGCGTGCCGCGTACACCACTGGGATAGGCCGTAGCCGACAACCCATCCTTGGCAAAACGCGCGCCGGTGCCGCCGTTGCTCGTCACCGCCATGGAGAATCCGTAATTGCCGCCGGCGCCGCTGCGCGTCTGTCCGCGCACGTTGAGGTTCCACAGGCAGGACGTGCCTTCGGCTGGCACCCGCTCGGGAATGATCTGATTCAGGCAGCCGAACACGACGTCGGGCAGCATCTGGCCGATGACATGGCGCGACGCCACCGGCGCCGGCTTCGGCGCATTGAGGATCGCGCCTGCGGGGGCCGATACCGTCAGCGGCAGCAGCGAACCGGCGTTGTTCGGGATCTGCGAGGCGACCACGCAGCCGAGGCCGAACACGGTGTAGGCGATGGTGTAGGAGAGCGGCACATTGATGCCGAACTTCGAAGCCGCCGACGTGCCGGCATAATCGACGTGGATACCCTCGTCCGAGATCGTCAGCGTCGCCGTGAGCGTAACAGGCGCGTCATAGCCGTCGACGATCATGCTGTTGCGCCAGACCCCCTTCGGCAGCCGGGCAATCTCGGCGAGCAACGCTTCGCGCGAACGGTCGCAGATGAAATCGCCAAGCGCATCGAGCGACTCGATCTCGAACTCGCGCATCATCTCGACAAGGCGCTGACAACCGACATCGTTGCAGCCCGCCAGCGAATAGGTGTCGCCCTCGGTGTCGATCGGCAGACGCGTGTTGCTTCGGATCATCGCCATCAGCGTTTCATTGACTACGCCCTGATCGATCAGCTTCAGCATGGGGATGTAGAGCCCCTCCATGAAGACGTCGGTGGCATCCGGCCCGAAGCCGATGCCGCCGATATCCATCAGATGGCTGGTGCAGGAAAACAGCGCGACCGGCTTGCCGTCCTTGAAGCACGGCGTGGTGACGACAAAATCGTTGAGATGGCCGGTCCCCATCCAGGGATCGTTGGTGATGTAGGCGTCGCCTTCCTTCATCGTCTCGATCGGGAAATGCGCGATGAAGTGCTTGACCGACTCGGCCATGGAATTGACATGGCCCGGCGTACCGGTCACCGCCTGCGCCAACATCCGCCCCTTCAGGTCGAACACGCCGGCCGAGAGGTCGCCGCATTCGCGCACGATCGGGCTGAAGGCTGTGCGCAGCAGCACCTGCGCCTGTTCCTCGACCACGGCGATCAGCCGGTGCCACATGATCTGCTTATCTATCAGGCTCGCGCCGCTTGCATCGCTCATGGTCATGCCGCCTTCCGTTCCATGACGATGCTGCCGGCACCGTCGATATGGGCGTCGAAGCTCATCGAGACGAATGTCGAGGTTTCATCTTCCGCGATCACGGCTGGTCCCGCGATGGTCGCCCCCGGGGCCATCTGGTCGCGGTGGTACAGAGGAATCTCCACGACCTGCCCCGCGCGGCCGTCGAAAAACTTGCGGCTACCGGCGGCTTTTCCGGCCGGCTTGCGCGTCACCTCGGCGACACGCAGCGGATTTCGCGGCTCGGTGGTCGCAAGCACCGACCAGCTCAACACCTCGATCGCGGCGCCTGGAATCGGTCGCTCGAACAAGGCCGTATAATCCCTCTCGAAAGATTGGCGCAGGCCTGCGAGATCCGCCTCGGTCAGCCGCCGGTTCGGCAGCTCGACCGTGATTTCGTGGCCTTGTCCGACATAGCGCATGAAGGCGGCGCACCGTTCGCGCACCGGCGCGCTGGCGGCGCCGGGCTCCACCAGGGCGCGCGCCTCCGTCGCCATCTCCTGCAGCAGGTCGGACACCGCGGCGGTATCGAAAGCATCGAGCCTGGCATGACGGCTGCGCACCAGCTCATAGGCGATGGGCGCCGCAAGAAATCCGACCGCCGAACCGACGCCGGCATTGGACGGCACGATCACCCGCGAGACGCCGATCTTCTCGGCGACGCGGGCCGCATGCAGCGGCGCGGCGCCGCCGAAGGCGATCAACGTGTGCTGTCCGACCACGGCGCCGCGCTCGACCGCATGCACGCGGGCGGCACTCGCCATGTTCTCGCACACGACCTCATGCACGGCGCAGGCCGCGGTTTCCGCCGACAGTCCCAGCGGCTCACCGATGTCGCGCAACAAGGCCTGTTTCGACAATTCGAGGCTGAGCTTGATCGTTCCCCCTGCAAATGCGTCGGGATCGATCTTGCCGAGCGCGACGTCCGCATCGGTCACGGCGGGGCGTTGACCGCCGCGGCCGTAGCAAGCAGGTCCGGGCTCGGACGATGCGCTCTCGGGTCCGACAGTGACGCGCTTCAGGGCGTCGACTCGCGCGATCGAGCCGCCGCCGGCGCCGATCTCGACCATTTCGATCACGGGAATTCGGACCGGCAGGCCCGAACCCTTCAGGAAGCGCGCGGCGCGATCGACCTCGAACACGCGCGACGTCTCGGGCTGATATTTCTCGATCAGGCAGATCTTCGCGGTGGTGCCACCCATGTCGAAGGACAAGACCTTGGTCTCGCCGAGACGAGCCGCAATCTGCGCCGCGAAAATCGCGCCGCCCGCCGGGCCCGATTCGACCAGGCGCACCGGAAAGCGCCGCGCCGTCTCGATCGAGGTGACGCCGCCGCCCGACGTGACGAGATAGATGGCGCCGCGGAATTGCTCGACCTGCAGCGCCTCGGCCATGCGCGCGAGATAGCCATCGATCAGCGGCTGCACATAGGCATTGGCGACGGCGGTCGAGGTGCGCTCATACTCGCGGATTTCAGGACACACCGCCGACGACAGCGTCACCCATATGGCCGGTAATTCCTCTTTCAGGATCGCGGCAGCGCGCCGTTCATGCTCGGGATTGGCATAGGAGTGGAGGAAGGCAAAGGCGACGCTCTCCACGTCCTGCGCGCGCAAGTCGGGCGCGAGTGCGCGCACCGCGGCCTCATCGAGCGGTAACCGCACGGTGCCCTGCGCATCGGTGCGCTCAGGGACGGTGAAGCGCAGGGCGCGCGGCACCAATGGCTTCGGCTTGTCGATCGCAAGGTCGTATTGATCGTAGCGGCTCTCGGTTCCGATATCGAGCACGTCGCGAAAGCAGCGTCCGCCGTCATCGATATCAAGCACCGCCGCGACGCTCGCGATGCTCCAGCCGATCGCGATGTGCTTCACCTTGCGATAGGCCGAGCGCGCACTGCGTGGCGCGGCGCGAAGCCGCACGGCCACCGCGATCTCATCGCGACCGAGCGTCGTCGCCCGCGCGCCGTGAATGAAATCCGTCAACGGCACATCACGCCTGCTCGCGCCCGCAATCTCGACGATGCCGTCCATCGCGAGACAACCGGCCAGCCAGTCGCCGCCTGGCTCGACCGCGCACAAGGCACCGACCAGGGTGCCGCGGCGCCGGACCATCGGATCAGCGGCTGCGCCGGCGATCTCGATAAGCAGCGGGAACTGCGAGACGATGTCCTTGTGCTGGACGATATCGGCCTGGCGCGCCATTGCACCGATGCGCACGACACCATCACCGACATCGATAGCGGAGAGACCCTCGATCGCCTGTAGATCGACCACCGTATAGTGTGGGCCTGGAGCGCTACGTTTGCACGATAGCCGCGCTGCTTGCGTTCGAGAAGGGAAAGTGACAGACCGATCTCGCCGCCTCACTTCTGATGGAGATGGTTGGCGCGTTGCTGCTGGCACGCTGCGTGACAGACAATCAGGCGTCCGTCCGCGTGCTTGAAAGAGCAAAGCGGTCAGTCGAGATACGTTGTCGCGAGCCGCAACGGGGCGCTTGAGTGCCCCGTTCACGCGCGATCAATCCGTCCTGGAGGCCGCTCAGCTCGATCGCGGCGGTCACTGCAGAAATGCCACTGGTCGAAACGAGAGACTGTCACCCCACCCCGCCGCTCATTTCATTCGCGTCGACCCTCCCCCTCCAGCCCCCCTCCAGCGGAGGGTAACGAAGCGCTTGCGGTCTTGATCAGGCGACTTGCAACGTCGGGATCTTCTTGAGTTTTTCACCGAGCTCCTGCT
>JAUYQH010000011.1 GCA_030697365.1 Novosphingobium sp.
CGCTCGTTCGGCGCAACGCTGACTCTGATGCCCACGCGTGCATCCTGCCCCGACGCGCAGACTGGAGGAACCCATGGCCGACACGCGCAACCTTTCCCAGACCACATCGCCTGAAGCAGCGGGGTTCGACTCGGCCCGGCTCGCCAAGCTCGACGCATATCTGCAGGGCGTGGTGGACGAGGAACGGGTGGCAGGCCTGTCAGCCCTCCTGGCCCGCCACGGTCAGATCGTGAGCTTCAAGACCTACGGCCACATGCGTCTGGGGGGCGAGCCGATGGCCCAGGACGCGATTTTTCGCACGTTCTCGATGTCTAAGCCGATAATGGGCGTCGCAATGATGATCCTCCTTGAGGAGAGCAAGTGGCGGCTGGACGATCCGGTCAGTCGTTTTCTGCCCGAGTTCAACGACCTCAAGGTGATGACCGGGGTGGACGCTCAGGGCAGACCGGTCCTCGAAGCTCCCAACCACCCTCCGACTATGCGCGAGCTGATCAGCCATAGTGCGGGCTTCGGAGTAGGCAAACCGGGTGATCCAGTCACCAGGATGTATGAGGAACTGGCGGGTGCGCGCACCGGGAACAACCAAGACATGATCCGCGCACTGGCGACGATTCCGCTTGCATATCAACCTGGAACCTACGTGCAGTTCTCCCTCTCCGTCGACATCCAGGGTGCGATCATTGAACGGCTCACGGGGCAGACGCTAGGCCAGTTCCTCGATCAACGTATCTTCCGGCCGCTCAGGATGCCTGACACCGGCTTCACCGTGCCATCTGAAAGCGCCGGTCGGATCGCCCCGCTTTACGCTGCGGTTGAGGAGGCGGGCCCGATCAAAGAGGCAGACGACTTCTACGGCCAGACCTTACCCCCTTGGGGGCGGGAATCGGGTGGCGCTGGCCTTTTCACGACCACTATGGACTACGCCCGGTTTGCTCAGATGCTGGCAAATAAGGGCGAGTTGGACGGCGCGCGGATCCTGGCCCCAAGGACGGCGGAATTGATGGGGACCAACCTCCTTCCGCGCCATCTGCTGGTGGGATCGTACGGGATCGCTTATGTCAAGTACAACGAAGCCCTGGGCCTTGGGGTGAACGTCATGGTCGGCACCAACCCCGGCGCGGACGGGAACCTGGAAGGCAAGGGAACGATCGACTGGGGTAGCTCGTCGCGTTCCTGGTGGTGGATGGACCCAGAGAACGACTTAACGTTTGTCCTCATGACACAGCGCTTGCAAGGCGACAGGGCCGGATTCAATCGAGCGGTCAGGACACTCACCTACCACGCGCTTACCCAGCCAGATAAGTAGGTTGGAACAACTGCTTGATCCTCGGCGACTCCTCCTCGCCAGCCGCGGATTAGAGCAGTTTTGGTGACACACGGTGACGTATAGCAGCTTTGTACGTGCCATTAAGTCCAACATGGCAAGACTGTTCAAAAGGTGCCGAAGTCGGTCTCCGTAGTGGGACAAGCACTTCACGCCAACCTCATGCTCGTGGCCCAGCACCGTTAAGAGCTTCTTCGCCGTACGCGTCAGGCGGCTGCTGCGCGGCACCTTATTCGCTAGTTGATCGCGAGGCCCCATCAACCGCTTGTCGCCGAGCAGAATAACGCCGCAGAGTTCGCGTTCTTGCCGACCGCCGAGGCCTACTGCGGAGCCACGCCGACAAATGGCGCCGCCCCTTCGGAAAGGCCATGTCAGCACCATCGCATGGGTAATCAGTTGACCGGCAACTTGCCTGCCTGTGCAACGGCCTATATCCAGTCTGACATCTCCAGGAAAAGGGCGATAAGCTGGGGGGCCGGCGATGAGGCACTGAACAGTGCAGATTGTGGCAACGGTTCGCAGATGCGCTTCCACTAAGGCCGAAAATTAAAAACGAGAGGAGAGATTTATAATGGCCGTACGCCAAATGGCACTCGGAGCGATGCTAGCGCCGCTGGGCATGAATCATGCGGCTTGGAAGTTGTTCCCGGACGGGCCCGATCCGCTCACCGATATCGACGCATGGGTGAAGCAAGCTCAAACGGCCGAAGCTGCCAAGTACGACTTCATATTCTACGCCGATTGGCCGTCGTTCCGACCTGGGCCTAAGGAGACGATTGCCCGCGAGCAGACCTACGCCAACTGGCCCGAGCCCATCGCCATAGTTTCAGCGCTCGCGGCGTTGACAAGCAAAGTCGGGATCGTTGCGACAGGCTCGACTACATTCAACGAGCCCTACAATCTGGCCCGGCAATTCGGCACGATCGATCATTTCAGTCGGGGACGAGCGGGGTGGAACATCGTCACCAGCCGCGCACCGGGCGCCCCTTTCAATTACGGGCATATGCAAGAGATTCCGCACGCACAGCGCTACGTTCAAGCGCGTGAGTTCGTCCAGGTCGTGCTCGGCCTTTGGGACTCATACGAGGACGACGCGTTCGTTCGGGATCTGAACACCGGCTATTATTTCGATCCGAACAAACTGCACACCCTCAACCACGAAGGTCCGCACCTTCGCGTGCGCGGTCCGTTGAACCTGGCGCGTCCCCCGCAAGGTTATCCTGTGCTGTTCCAGGCAGGCGCCTCCGAGGACGGGATCGACCTGTGCGCGAGATATGCGGAAGTGGCGTTCGGCGTACCCGGCACGCTCGAGGCCGCCCGCAGCCACTACGGCAAGTTGCGCGAACGTCTCGCCTTCTACGGTCGGGACGAGAGCGACGTCCGGTACTGCATCGGCTTCAGTACGGTCGTGCGCGAGAGCGCGGCCGAGGCCGAAGACGCTGCCCAGGCGATGCACGAGTTGCAGGATCCGGAAATGATCAAGCACTTGGTGTCGGTAGACATTGAGGCCGATGTCAGCGATCTCGGTCTGGATGATTTCGTGACGGTAGACAGACTTCCATCTTCGGTCATCTCAAGTAAGTCGACCGATACGCTTATCCGCGGCTGGCTCGAGAAAGAGCCGATGACCGTGAGGCAGCTGTTCCTGAAGTTTACCGCCAAGACCCGCGGCACCGCCGGAATCCACGGAACACCCACTCAGGTCGCCGACATGATGGAGGAGTGGTTCACCGGCGGCGGTTGCGACGGGTTTATCCTATTCCCGGTACTCCCATCTGGTCACGAGGATTTCGCGCGCATGGTGGTGCCGGAACTCCAGCGGCGAGGTCTCTTCCGGACCGAGTATTCCGGAACGACCTTGCGCGATCATCTTGGCCTGCGCAGGCCCGAGCGCTGCCACCTATCGGCAGGCTACGACGTGCCTAAGCCGGTCGCGGCGACTGCCTCAACATCGCCACGACTAGAGCGGGATGAAGCGAATTTAACAAAGGCGAGTTAGTTTTTAAGGGAGCTTCTCGTATGAAGAGGCGCTCGACCTGCAGGGCCGCTTAGCCCGCAACGAGCGCGACCGGTATCACCCAGATCGAGCTGTCCGCGCGCGTCGGGATGCTTAGTTATTGATCCATCGAGGTCGACCCGGACGAGCATGTTGCCGGAGCGGTGAGCCTGGTGTTCGCGAAGTTCAACACGTCGAGCTCCCCACGGGCGCGCTCACAAGAACAGCGGGCTCGCCAAGTGTCGAGAGGAATGGAGCGTCCAGCTGCGCGACAAGCTTCCCAACTACCAGCAGCTGGCACGAACATGACGACAATCAGAAGCTGCTGCTGGAGTACTCCCATAGCAGGAAGAACTGCGCGCGCACGTCGCTCCTTGGCGCTCGCGCGCTGTTTACCGGATTGATGCGGAGTGCCGGTGCGGGCCCATGATGCGCGTCTTCTACGGCATCCGCGCAGCGCTTGCTCTGAGTGAATCTGGACCGAGGCTGGCGATCATTTAATTGTGCTCGACGAAGTGCAGCATTCGCCCTCGGGCGGGCCGCGCGGCCGCTCATGGCTGAAGCCCCGTTCCGACTGCGGAAGTGCGCGTGGCAACCAAGGTCGACTCAGACCGACCTGATCACAGGTGCAATACCTTCGCATACGACTGTTCCCGCGAGTCACGAGCTGGTGTACATGGGCACCAAGCTTTGTTGTCCAAACGACAGCAGATGAAGGCAAAAAGCCGCGCCACATCACTTGGCTTCTCGGCGAAGCTCGATTGGCACTCGCCGGCCATAGAACAGCATCGGGAGGGGATAATAGTGAAAAGCAAGGCATCGTTGTTTATCGGGTCGCTTGCATCGATTATGTTGCACCCATGTCTAGCCCATGCGCAGGAACAATCGGCGGCTCAGGAAGAGCCGGGTTCTCAGAATTCTCAGACCGAAGCCAGTGCGACCGCGCAGACTCCGGATATCGTCGTCACTGGATCCCGCGTCGCTCGCAACGGAGGCAATTCTCCATCACCATTGACACTAGTGTCTGGTGCGGACCTCAACAAGGTTGCGCCGTCGACGATCGTGGAGGCTCTCAGGCAATTGCCTCAGTTCTCCGGATCGATAACCAAGACGTCGGGATCCCATCAAGTTCCCCAGCAGGGCATTCATGGCGATTTCGTGAATTTGCATGGGATCGGAGCCGTTCGAACCCTGGTCCTGCAAGACGGACGACGGTTCTCGCCGACCACCTATTATGGCCTCGTCGACACTTCGATTATCCCCCAACTTCTCGTGAGCCGCGTCGAAGTCGTCACTGCCGGCGCCTCGGCGGCCTATGGCTCGGACGCCGTGTCGGGCGTGGTCAACTTCATTCTCGACCGCAAATTCGAAGGGTTGAAGGGTGTCGCTCAGGGCGGGATATCCTCGCGCGGCGACAACGAGAACTATCGCGTGGGCTTGGCCTATGGCACTGCCATCGGCGAGCGGTTTAACCTGGTGGGTTCGATTGAGCGCTACCAGACTTGGGGTTTGCCGACCCTCAATCGACCGCGATATGCTACCCAAAGTCGGCCGGTCGGCAGCGTACCCGGTGGCGGAACTCCCGGCTCGCTGACCAACCCCTTGGTCGATGGCCGAGATCTCGGAAACTCGAGCACAGGCACGTTCGGCGGCCTCATCACCACCGGACCCTTCGCCGACCAGACATTCACCCAGCCGGGCGTGTTCGGGCCGGTGAATAAGGGGACCCCGACGGGCACCACAGGATTTTTCGTCGGCAGCGGCTACGCGCATGCCGTTCCGTTTGACGTCGCCTTGCCGGCGACCTCGAACACTGGGTTCCTCCGCTTAAACTATGAGGCGAGCCCCTCGCTGACCGCATTCGTGCAGTTCAACGGTGCTATGAACAAATTTGCCTATGGTCAGAACACCGGCGGGCGGCTTAGCTCGAATGTCAATGGCGTGAGTTTTTTCGCCGACAATGCCTTCTTGCCGGCGGCCATGGCTGCCCGACTTGCCGCCGACAGAGTACAATCATTTTCGTTGGAACGGTCGTTTATAGATAACCCCGCCAACGCCAAGGGGACGGAGGAGAAGCTCCGCTACTACAACGTCGCAACCGGCTTTGAAGGGAAATTCGGCCAGTTCCGATGGGATTTGACGTACCAACATTCCTGGGCGCGAGATCGCGGCGCCAAGGTCGATTATAGGACCGACAGGCTGGCGGCCGCCACTGACGCGGTGCGCGATCCGGCGGGCAACATCGTTTGCCGGGTTACCCTGAATCCGGATCCCGCGGTGCAGGCCCGGTTCGCCGGTTGCGTTCCACTCAACGTGTTCGGTGTGGGCGCCCCTTCCGCGGCGGGCCTCGCCTACGTGACCGATTTCACGCGGTTTCAAGCGATCAACACCTTCAATCAGGTGGCGGCGACAATCTCCGGCGAGCTTCTTCAGCTCCCAGCGGGCGCCCTTTTGGCGGCGGTCGGCGCGGAATACCGCGACTTCTCTCTCGACTTAACCAGCAATGCCGACCCGCGCTTTCCGGTCAGCACGACTGGCCTAAGGAATCTTCGGGCAGACGCCCTGCCATTCACCATAAGCAATGTGGCGACTGCCAAGGGTAAAGAAAATGTGAAGGAAGTTTTCGGCGAGGTTGTCCTTCCTGTCTTCCGTGACCAGCCCTTTGCCCGCAAGCTCGAACTGAATGCCGCCGCTCGACGGACCGACTATTCAATCAGCGGCGCTGTCACCACGTGGAAGGTGGGGAGCTTCTGGGATCCGTTGGATGGCGTCCGTTTCCGGGCGACGCGGTCGAGAGACATCCGGGCACCTACCCTGTACGACCTGTTCAACAATGGGCAGGTGGTGAACTCGTCCTTCATCGATCCGCACGTCAACCGGTTGGTGGCTGCCAAGCGAATTACGAAAGGCAATCCTGATCTCACGCCCGAGTTTTCCAACTCACTGAGCTTGGGAGTCGTGCTTCAGCCTAAGGCCATGCCCGGATTCTTGCTTTCGGTCGACTATTACGACGTCAACTTGAAGGACGCGATCCAGGCAATCCCTGCCGACATCGCCGCCCGGAATTGCGAGGCTTCCAACGGCACGAGCCCTCTCTGCGCCTTGATCATTAGGCCCTTGCCCTTCAGCGACCGTACGCCTGCGAATGCTGCGACCACAACGATCAGTAGCCCAACCAATATCGCAGGGGTGCGGACGAGTGGCCTGGACGTCGAGCTTGGCTATCGCCACGGCCTTGGGGCCGGAGAGTTGTCCACCCGGATTTTTGCAACCTATGTCCACAAATATCGGATCCAGGACACCCCTGTAACGTCGCCGATTGATCTGGCGGGCCGCACGGAAGGCGACATTTCGTCAATCGGGGCGGTCATTCCCAAGTTTCGCGGAAGTCTGCAGGTCAATTACGCCACGGACCACTGGAACATCACTGCTCAGGAGCGAATGATCGGGCGGTTGAAGCGAGGAGGGATCAACATCTGGGCGGAGCCTGATATACCGGCCTACTTCTACACGGATCTCACCCTGGCGTACAAGCTTGGCGCTCCCGATCGCGGGCGGGAGATCTTCCTCACGACGAACAACCTTTTCGACAAGCAACCGCCGTTTGTCGCCAACGGCCCATCCGCCGGTGGCCCGTTCCAATCGATAACCACCGTATACGATGTGGTCGGGCGGACGTTCACCGCAGGCGTGCGCTTCAGGTTTTGAATTGCTCAGCAAAACGGGGCGTGGCGAGTCAAACCCCGGCAATTCCTGACCCGCCAATTGCGACTGATCGACTAGACTTGGATAGGGTACATGGCCAGACAAACTCTCCAGCAGCCTACACGCCACGACAACTGGCTGATCGGGGGACATCCGGGGCAGCCCCTTGCTCGAGCGCTGCTCAAGGCGCGGATTGCGGCTGCGAGGCTCACCGCAGCGGTCATCCTTGCTGGCAGCGGCGTAAGTCACGCTGCGCTTGCCAGCCCAGCCCCGGTAACCGCTCAGCGCGGATGTGACCCACTCGCTACCGCTCGGGTGCCGTCCAGCAGCATCGGCCTGCCGACACGTGGTGCGTCCGTGAAGAGTGCAACCCTGGTACCGGCGACCACGTTTCTACCTGAGTACTGCCTGGTCAAGGGTGAGATCACGTCTGTGGATCCGACCGCGCAGCCGATTACATTCCTCGCCGCGTTTCCAACGCAATGGAATAAGAAGCTCATGCAGCTCGGCGGTGGCGGCTGGGATGGGTATCTTCCCGACGTCACCTCGGACTACAATACCGGTTTCCGAATTGCGACAGGGCCAGGCAGTCCAGTGCCGCTGGCACGAGGCTATGTCGTCATGGGGGACGACTCCGGACACTTCGGCGCATCGAGTGGCCCGGCAGGGGCAACTATGGTCTCGCTCAAGGCCGGGGTTGATCCCCTGACGTGGACTCTGAACGATGAAATGCTTCATAATTTCGCACATGAACATCTGAAGAAGGCGCACGACACTGTCGTCGCCTTGATCAAGATGCGCTACGCTGAGCCACTCAGGAAGACCTACTTCGAGGGCGCCTCGCGAGGCGGTGGCGAGGCGATGTTGGTCGTGCAACGCTACCCCGCGGACTATGACGGCGTGTACGCCGCGATGCCGAGTTTGGGCTACGTACCCGCTGGCTTGAAGCGGCAGCAAATTGGCCGGGCGATGCGCGCGAATGGTGGCGTCGGCTGGATCAGTCCAGCGAAGGCAATGCTGCTGTACAATGCGCAGATCACAGCCTGCGATGGGCTTGATGGCGTGCGTGACGGGCTTATCAGCAACGTCAAGGCATGCACGTTCGATCCAGCGACATTGCGGTGCCCTGACGGACGGGAAGCAGGGGACAAATGCCTCTCCGACGCTCAGCTCGCGACGATTCGAATAATGTTCTCGCGGACCTCGTGGAACTATGATCTCGCCCATGGGGTGCGGTCGGCGCCAGCTTATCTGCCGGGTGCTGCGCTAGTGTCATTGCTGAACACTGTCGGAACGACCGCTCAATATAGTCACGATTTCGTGTCCATGGGCAATACCCACGCGCTTGGCGACGCTTTCATCAGGGCCGTGATCCTGCGGAACCTGGATGCAAACACGTTGTCGTTTGATACGAAAGCGCCGGGTAAGTACCTTGCAAGCATTCAGAAAGCTTCTGCCCTGTTTGACGCCACAAATCCGGATATCAGAGCCTTCATCCGTCGGGGCGGAAAATTGATCATCGTTCACGGGCTGGCGGACCCATTGCCGATGCCTACTGCCACAACGGAGTACTATGATAATCTGGTGACACGTTTTGGCCAATCAGAACTGGACAAATCGGTTCGCTATTACACCGTCCCAGGGTACGGGCATGGTGGTGGGCCGTTCGATGTGACACATGGAGGCCCCCGCGCGTACCTTGACAACCCAGACTCCGCAGTAGGCGGGACTCCGGTCCTGGATGCACTGGAAAATTGGGTGGAAAACGGCGTTGCGCCAGGCAATCTGATCGCCACTGCCGGGACCCGTACCCGCCCGCTTTGTGTCTATCCCGCTTGGCCCAAGTACAAAGGTACAGGGAATGTGGATCAGGCCGCGAACTTCGACTGCGTCCACTAGCGTCTCGAAAAGAGTTGGGTCCCGCCTTCACTGCACCGACCTAGACTAGCGCTCGAGTAGCTTGACGGCGCCCTGGCGAGGCTGATCGTGCCGCGGCCCGTCGGATCGGCCACCGCCGACTGCACTGGCTGCTGTACCGGGAAGGATGAACGGTGAACCACAAAAAGCTCCGGCGACTGTATCACGTGGAGCGCCTGCAAGTGCGCCGGCGCGGTGGTCGCAAGGGGCATTGAGTACTCGGGCGCCCAAGGAGATCCCCCGGGGGCCGAAACAGCGTTGGGGCCTCGTCTTGTATGGGATTTCTGAACTTGAGCGCCTTGAGCTGCATGGCGAAGTTGTATGCGATCAGCCAGTCGCGCATAGTAAGCATCCGCTGAAGACCGCGTAGCGGTTTACTTTTGCTGTCGGCGGCGCTCGGCGATGATGTCCTGCAGGCAATCGACGCCGTCGCTGGACAGGGCGAGCACAGGATCGTCGTCGCTCCCGTAGACCCAGATGACGCCGTCTTCGGTATCCATCTGATCGGTGAGATCGGTTCGGTCGGTTGCGCGTCGTGGCGTCAATATGGACCGAGGTGTCTATGAGGGTGGGGTTGATCGGCATATCTGTAGGGTCTGGGGACATCACTTCAACGCCGCGAAGGCTTGATCGACCTTGTAGTCGTGGTGGCGGATGCGTTCCTTGGCATCCTGGAATTGGGCTTCGACCTCCTCCGAGAAAGGTGTCTTCTCCGAAAGGTCGCAGATCCTGTCGATTGGCGTGAGGCCGCCGATGCCGGTATGTGTTCGGTGCCAGTTCCAATGAAATTGCCATTCTTCCAGTCGGATTCCGACGTCCGCTGATTTGGGGTCGATCGATGACCAGAATTCCTCAAGATCGGTTCGCTGGGTTCGTTCGACCTTGCCATTCAAATGAGGCGAGCGCGGCGGGATCGGGCGGAACTTGATTGCCCAGGCCTTCAGCATTCGCTGGACGTTTTCAGCGAAGAATTCCAAGCCGCGGTCAGTCTGGATACGCTGAATCGGGAACGGCATCTCCTCAATGACGCGCTGTAGGAATTGCAAAGTGCTGGCGGCCGTTCGGCGAGAATAGACGCCGAGCACCTTGTAGCGCGAACAATCGTCGATCGCGGTGTATTGATAGACGCCTGGGCAGATCTTGCAGACGTCCATCTGAACGCGATCTCCAGGAACAGGGCGGCTGTAACGTCGTTTGCCCTTCACCGGCCGCCGCGGCCGTTTGAGCACCTGTTCGTCATGGCGGACGAGGACTTTGTGAATGGTATCAAGCGACAGTGACAGCTCGTGCTGCCGGATCAACTCGTTACGGAGCTGTTTGATGCCGAGTTCACGGTCGCGTCTAAGACCCAGGATCAGACCTTCCTGCTCCTCGAAAACCTTCTGGCCGGCAAACCGGTGTGGGCGGCGGCTGCGTTCCGCGAGGCCGTCGACACCATCGGCCTGATAGCGTTGCCACCATTTGCGAAGTGTCGGCCGGGAAATCCCGCAGCGGCGACAGACAAGGCACGCGTTGCCGGTTTGGATATAGAGTTCGATCCACGCCAAACGCGCCTTCGCAGCGTCCATCGCGCTCCCCTGAAACTTGAGGCTGTGGACTTGTGAGCATCGCGAAAAAGATGCCCACAAGTCCACAGCCAAAGTAACATCGCTATCGATTTTGCGTCCGTCAGATTGAAATGATGTCCCCGAACCCCACAACTATCGATCATCTGGATGTCGCCCGCATAAGCCGCTGATACGGCCTGCAATATCCGCGCCCAATGGCCCGCCTTGCGCCAGCGGTTGAAGCGGTTCACGCAAGTCGAGTGCGGCCCGTAGCGCGACGGGATATCCGCCCACGGCGCTCCCGTGCGCAGCCGCCAGAAGATCCCGTTCAGCACCCGCCGGTCATCGACCCGCGGCACTCTACGCACCTTCGTCGGAAGCAAAGGCTCGATCACCGACCACTCGAAATCCGTCAAATCAAACCGCGCCATCGCCAGTCTCCCTTCCCGGAAGACTGAATCATCTGTGGACGCCCCTGCAGACGCAAGCGGTAAAATGGGGCGCACGTAGTCGGATGCTGCCATCTGTCCGGCCTTTTTGATGCAGTGATTGTACTGCTGGCCCGAATGGGAGTTCGCGGATCGGATCCACATCAGAAAATCGTGCTTTCAGCACTCTGATTCAGCCTGGTTTTCCCGACCCCGTCTCGCCGACTGTTGTGCCATACCCTCCTTCGACCGCCTACGTCTTCCGACGACCTCTGGTGGACCGGCCGGCCTATGCCGCCGCTGCCACCGGAGCTTTGTAATCCTCGTTCTTCACCAGCAATGCCCAGACGATGCGCGCTGTTTTGTTCGCCTGGGCCACCGTCACCAGCATGCGCGGCTTACGGGCGAGCATCCCTTCCAACCACGATCCTTTGGCGGCACCACGTCTGCAGGCCTGCATGACAACCGCACTGCTGCCGATAATCAACAGGCGCCTCAAGGTGCGTTCGCCCATCTTCGAGATGGCGCCGAGCTTTTGCTTGCCGCCGGTGGACATCTGCCGCGGTGTCAGTCCTAGCCATGCGGCAAAATCCCTGCCTCGCCTGAAGGTTTCAGCCGGCGGTGCCAACGCGGCAATGGCAGTGGCGGCGATCGGACCGATGCCCGGGATGGTCATCAGCCGGCGAGCAACTTCGTCCTCGCGTGCGCGCGTGGCGATCTCCTTGTCGAGTTCGGAAATCTGTTTGTCGAGCCCCTCGAGCATGCCGAGCATCACCTGGAACATCGCCCGCGCGGCCTCGGGAAGCGACAAACCCATCTCATCTTCCAGCAGGTCGCCAAGCAGCACCATGTAGGACCTGCCCTTGGGCGCAACCCAGCCATACTCCGTGAGATGCCCGCGGATCGCATTGATCAACTGCGTGCGCTGTCGGACCAGCAGATCGCGGGCGCGGAACACCAAAGCCGATGCCTGCTGCTCCTCGCTCTTCACCGCGACAAACCGCATGTTCGGTCTCAGTGCCGCTTCACAAATCGCCTCGGCATCGGCCGCGTCGTTCTTTTGCCGCTTCACGAAGGGCTTCACATAGGCCGGTGGGATGAGCCGCACATCATGGCCCAGCTGCTTCAACTGTCGCGCCCAATGGTGAGCGCCGCCGCAGGCTTCCAACGCCACAAGGCAACGCGGTTGGGTGGCGAAAAAATCGAGTAGCTTCCCGCGACTAATCCTTCGGCTGAAAACCTGCCGACCGCTCGCATCCGCTCCATGGGCATGGAAAACGTGCTTCGCGATATCGAGGCCAATTATGCTAACTTCGGTCATGGACGCCTCCCTCAGGTGATGTTCAACGACTCACCTTGGCACATCGATGCCGTCGGGGGGCGTCCACCCCATCAGAAATTACCCCCGATGGGAATCCCGCTTATGGGTATGTGACCTAGACAACCACAAATCCATGAGTGCCGTCACGTCTAAGCTGTTCAACGAGCCCGAACTCCCAATCCAGGTATGCCTGCATTGCCTCGCGCGTGTTCTCAGTGCCCTCGTAGGGACGCCGATAGCGATCACGAGGCTCGCTGAGCATCGTTTCAAGGCCTGAAGTAGTTGGCCGCCCTTCCGCGCGCCAACGTTCCGTGCCGCCCTCCAGCGCATAAAGTGCTCGCCGTGGGAATTCTGCCGCCGCAAAGGCCGCGAGCACGCCGTCAGGCGAGGTAAGCACGATGTCGCCAATCGGCGGGAGCGCGTCCAATATGCGCTCCAGCTCCACCCGCAAAGCGAATGCAGCGCCGGCAATGTGGCCTTCGCGGTAGTGGCGCGACAGAGCCAGGTCGATCACGGCCACGGTCCCATGCGTCAGCATTTCCGCGAGTGCGGCCGCGCCAACCGATGGGGCTGCAGGAAGCGGCGGCACTACCGGAGGGCGCGCGCCCTCTTCGAGAGGCTGGTTAAAGCCATCATCTAGCAGATAGACCTCCCAGCCCATCTGGGCGAGCCAGGAGGCAGTCATATTTGCGCGAACTCCCAGGTCGTCAGACAACAGGATAGTCGCGCCTCGCACCGGCGCAAAGTGATCGGTCTCCTGCACCAACTGCCCGCCCGGCGCGTTGATGAAGTTGGGGATGTGGCCGCGACCATACTCCTCTGGATCGCGTACGTCGAAGCGGTACAAAGTCCGTCCCCGCCGCGCCGCCAGCGCTTCCATGTCCTCAACCGATATGCGCCGGACGCCCGCCCGGTACGCGACGGCAGCGGACCGATCTCGCGCAGTGCTGATCGCTTCCTCCGTTGGAAGGCTAGCACGCCGTCGTTGGCCTGTCTCTAGGTGCTGCCCAGCGAGCACCCATCCAATCGTGCCATTGCGCAATGCGTATACAGGGTTCGGCACTCCAGCATTGATCAGGGACTGAGTGCCGATGATGCTTCGTGTCCGACCGGCGCAATTTACGATGATCGTCGTTTTTGGATCATCCGCTAGCAGCGGCGCTCGAAGCACCAACTCCGCACCGGGTACGCTTGTGCTCGTGGGAATGTTCATCGTGGCGTATTCATCGAAGCGCCTCACGTCCATCACCCGGACATTCGATCCGCTTTGGAGGAGGGCGTTCACTTCTGAAGCGGGGAGTGACGGCGTATGACGTCGATGCTCAACGAGCTCGCCGAAAGCCTTGCAGTAAGAGTTGACGTCCTGAAAGAGCTCGTACCCGGAATTGCGCCACTCTTCCAAACCACCCTCGAGAGCGAGCACATTGCTGTAGCCCAGGCGATGGAGGATCGTTGTGGACCGCCGAACAAGGCCATCCCCATCATCATAAAGAACGACGCAGCAGTCCTTTCGGGGAACGCGATCGAAAATTTCCAACTCAATTCGCCCAGCCGAAAGTTGGGCTGCAAAGAGCGGATGGCCACTAGCGAAGGGCTCCTCCTCCCTGAGATCGAGGAGCGCGACTTCTTCGCGCATCGTCAGGAGCCGCCGAACTTCCGCGGGGGGTATGGTTGCACCAGACATTCAGGTTTTGCCCCAGAAGTTTGGAGTAGTTGAATTCGAATACCCCGAAACGAAGGGCCTCGCGGTTCCATCCAAGGTGTAGACGGAACGTTTGACTTGGCCGATGTTGGCGCCATAGACATGGATGCTGATCGAAGCCGCATTTGTCAGTGCGTTGGCAACGCGATGAACATCGCCTGCTGCGACAGATATCTTCTCCACGTCCCCAGGCGTCAGCCGATGCCCTGGCCCTGACGGGCACATTGTCCCGTCCGGACGTCGTGACCAAGGCTCAGAAGTTTCGGATCCTCGAAGCATCCCGACGAGGCCCCATGTGCCATGATCGTGGACGGGTGTGGATTGCCCGGGCCCCCAAACGAAGCTGACAACCGAGAACTGCTCCGTGCTGTCGCAATGAAGGAGGTACTGACGGTAGTGTTCGGCATCCGGCTCCGCCCAGGCGCCAGGAAGCCAGTCGTCGTGCCGGACTAACTTTGCCAAAAGGTGTCCGCCTTCTTCAAGAATGCGCGACTCTTCCCCCGTTTTGTCGAGCAACGCCCCGAAAGCGATCACAAATTCACGTAGCCGGCCAAGATTCGTGGGTGCAGTCATAAGAGTAGGAACACCGTTAGGAGTGAAAGGGCGGATGAGACGATGGTGGCGCCGGCAATGACGGCAATCGGACGCATGCCCTGCCGGACAATCTGTGGCAGTGGTGAGCGAATTGCCGCTGCAATGATCGAAGTCGTCACCAGCAGGACTGCCACTTCGCCGACTTTTGCCGCAGCTGCGGGGGCGACCACACCTGAGGAATTGATGAGCATTACAAGAACAAACCCGACGACAAACCACGGGACTCCGATCAAGCTCGACCGGGCGCTACCTTTATCCGAAACTACCATGCTCATGGCCGTTAGTTCCGGACCCAGCATCGCAACTCGCGTGAACTTGACGTTTGTCGCGGTCTGCCCGGCGCAGTCGGAATAACTGAAGCCGGCGCCTGCATCGGCGAAATCTTGGACCATTCCGATGCGCGCCGGACCGGTCATCCTCGCCCGGAGCTTGCCGATAACCTGGTCATTGAGTGCCAGGATCTCACGAGCGCAGGTCAGCAAGGTCTCACCCGTGGGAGTCAGGACCACCCCCCCTTGCTGACGCCGGAAAATTGGCTGCTGGAGGATATCAGCCAGCCTCTTCATCTGGAGGCTCAATGCGGATTGGGTCAGAAACACATGCTCGCTCGCGCGCACCATCGAGCCGGTTTCCACAATGGTCACGAAGCTGCGAAGAAGGTCCATCGGAAGGTTCAGTCGCATGAATAAGGCCTGCCACCGTGGGTCGGCCCGTTTCGCCTGAGAGCTCGATCAACCTCGCGCCGAAGAATTCTTTCCCTGCTCATAGCCTGCTTCCTCGCGGTCACTTCCATCTGCTTGCAGCCTTGGTCCGCCTTTGGCTCGATGAAATTCAGGCCTTCGCTGCCTGTGCAGGAGAGGAGCTGGCGACCGGAAATGCAAGGCCCGAGTCGAGACGAGAATCGGGATTACCTCAATCCGTATTGTCAGTGGCACTGGCATGCTCAGGCCGCCGCGCCACCCGCTATCGACGCTTGCCCCTGCACCAGCTGGCGGGCCAAGCTAAAGAGCTTGCTGCGCTTCCTGCCGAGCCGATGCCTTGGCACCCGTGTTCCGCTCGACGCATTCGATGCGCTTGCTCCGAGCTCGATCTTAGCCCGGATTATTCATGAGCGGAGTTGTTTCTGGTTGGCGAACGTAGCTTAAACTACTGATTCAGTGTAGAGAATAGTTGCTTACACGACCCTCTGACACCGGACAGAAAGTGCCACGCCCGCCATGATCGACGATAGCGTTGTTCCTTTTGGATTCCTAGCCATCTGCCGCAAGAAGGTAACCGCAGCTTTCGATGGTGGGCGGCTGACGTCGGACGGCGGGGTGCTGTTGCTGGCCCAGGCGGAGCGCCGGATGGGCATTGCCGGGCGTCTGGCCAGCTGCATTGCCGACCCCCGGGA
>JAUYQH010000020.1 GCA_030697365.1 Novosphingobium sp.
ACCACACCATCGCCCGGATCAGGTCGTCGACCTGCGCCTGCGAGTAATCGGCGATCTGTTCCTGCGCGGCGCGCGAGCGGGCGACGAGCGCGGCGATCTCGGCGGCTTCGGGCGACTGGTCGAGCTGAAAGGCGGTGGCCATATAATCTGCTCCCGGAAACAGTCTCGCAATCTGCTGACTGGTATCTGAGAGGCTCTGGGCTGAGAAATAATTGCAGGCAAGCGGTGTATATGCAATGGTCGGCTGCAATCATGCAGGTGCTCGATTGGAATGATCTGCAAGTTGTGCTTGCAGTGGCAAGGGCCGGGCAACTCGCCCGCGCCGGGGCCGCAATGGGTGTTGATGCAACGACTATCGGCCGACGTGTACGCCGAGTGGAGATCAGGCTCGGCCAGACGCTTTTCGAACATACTCGGCAGGGACAAGTCATTACAGAGGCAGGCGAAGCGCTGCTTGCCGAAATCGAAACCATGGCGAACGCTGCGGGTCGAATTGGTGACCTTGATGGCTCGGGCGATGGTCCTACCGGTAATCTCAGAGTGAGCCTGTCAGAGGGGTTCGGCACCTGGTTCGTAGCGAATCTTGTCGGTGAATTCATCGCGGCTCACCCCAGACTGTCACTGGACCTTGTAGCGAGCAGCGGCTTCCTGAGCCCGTCGAAACGTGAGGCCGACCTCGCCGTCACTTTGTCTAGACCGCGAGCGGGACCAGTGATTGCCGGCAAGCTGACCGATTACGCGCTTCGACTATATGCTTCGCAGGGGTATTCCACAGATCGTGGCCTGCCCTCGCAGCCCGGCGACTTGGCCCAAGGACACACGCTGGTCGGCTACATCCCTGACCTTCTTTACGCGCCCGAACTCCGCTATCTCGCCGAGTTCCACCCCGGGCTGAACGCGCATGTCCGGTCGACAAGCATCAACGCGCAGTACCGGCTTCTCGCATCCGGCATGGGGATCGGTGTTTTGCCCTGCTTCATCGGCGATGCCGATCAATCGCTGGTTCGCGTGCTCCCCGACAGGTCGATCCATCGATCGTTCTGGCTAGTCACGCACAAAGAGACCCATCAGCTCGCGAGGGTGAAAGCGTTCAAGAACTGGCTTACAGATGCCGTCCAAACGCATCGCAAGCGGTTGCTGCCGGGCCCGTGGTCCACACAGGAAAGGGGAAAGCGATGACACTCCAAGGCAAGCGGGTATTGGTGGTCGGCGGCACATCCGGCATTGGCGCTGCCGTGACGCGCATGGCGGCTACCGCCGGGGCCGACGTGATAACCGCCTCGAGACGCGACGAGGCGTTGTCCTCCGCTCCAGCCGTGGCTCACCTCCGCTTGGATATTTCCGAGGAGGCGCAGGTTCGATCGTGCCTCTCGGGACAGCTTCCTTTCGATCACATTGTCGTGAGTGCGGGCGGGGCCAAGCCGGGGAAGTTTCGTGGGCAAAGATCAGACGCAGGAGCGCTAGCTTTCGAGACCAAGTTCTGGGGCGCATGGCGCGTGGCGGCTCACGCTCCGCTGACAGCGAATGCATCGATCACATTCATATCCGGCATATTCGCCGAACGCCCGTCTGCCGGGCAGGTGGCGGCGAGCTGCGCCAATGCCGCGCTTGAAGCGCTTGCGCGGGCACTGGCAGTCGAGCTCGGCCCGATCCGGGTCAACGCGGTCTCACCTGGGCTGGTCGATACGCCGATGTGGCATGCGATGCCAGAAGAACGCCGGACGGCGTACTTCGCCAGCGTTGCCGAGAAGCTTCCAGCGCGGCGCATTTGTTCCAGCGAAGAAGTAGCCGGTCTGGTGCTGGCGTGCATGGCCAATCCGTCACTCACCGGCGCCGTGCTCAAGGTCGATGGCGGTTATACACTGGTCTGAGCGACCTATTCCCAGTCGACCATGTTGAAGTCGCGCTTCTCAGAGCCGCACTCGGGGCAGATCCAATCGTCGGGAACATCGCTCCACCGGGTTCCGGGGGCGATGCCATCCTCGGGCCAGCCTTCGGCCTCATCGTAGATGTAGCCGCAATTGAGGCATTTGTATCGGCCCCAGGGGTCGGTAGGACCTTCAGCCATCGGCTTTGCTCATCGTGACCATCATCCTGTGGTAGCCATTGGTAAAGCAGGAAGGCAACCGCTCGAGTTCGCCGGTGATCTTCACGTCCACGTTTCGGAGGGCCATTTCCTCGATCAGCGTCGCTACCTGGAGTTCCGCCAGCCGCGCGCCGAGGCAGCGGTGAATGCCATAGCCGAACGAGAGATGCCGCCGTGAGTTCGCGCGGTCCGGATCCCAGTGATCGGCGTCGGGAAACACGCTCTCGTCGCGATTGCCCGAATTGTACCACAAGACGACCTTGTCGCCCTCATGGATGGTTTGACCGTCGAACTCGACGTCTCGGGTGGCGGTGCGGCGCATATGCGCGATCGGGGTCTGCAGCCGGATCGTTTCAGTGGCTGCCGTGGTGGCGAGCTTCGCGGGATCGCCCTTCACCTGCGCCCATTCACATCAAGGCCAAGCTGCAGGTCGGTTGGGCGCATCTCGACTGGGCCATCGCGCGGCATGTGGCAGGCGAGCTGACCGCCAATGAAGCCGCGGCTTCGAAATACTGGCATACCGAGATGCAGTGGACGGCATGCGAAGCGGCGCTCCAGCTGCACGGCGGGGCGGGTTACATGAACGAGTATCCGATCGCGCGCATCTGGCGCGACGCGCGGGTCCGCAGGATTTATGGCGGGACATCGGAGATTATGCGCGAGCTGGTCGGGCGCAGCCTTTAGCTCAGGCAATCAACTTTGCCTGGAAGGCCGAGCGCCTGGCCGGATCAAGGCCGACTCTGGCGAGATAGGCGTCGATGCCACCGAAATCCGCTTCGATCGCCGCGAAGCTGGCGGCGAGGTAGCTCGGCTTGACCCCCATGATTTCTTCGATCGCGTCGTCCCCGATTTCTCCACCGACGTAGCTGCGCGCCATGTGACGGGTCGCTTCTCGCGCCACGGCGGTCTTGCGCCCGGCGCTCGCCATGTAGTCAGCCTCGATCGCTGCGGCTTCGACCCCGAGCGCCGCAAGCAACATGGCGATCATGAACCCTGTTCGGTCCTTACCCGCGGTGCAGTGCACCAGCAGCGGCACTTTTCCGAGTGCTGCCGCATCGAACAATCGCGGCAAGTGGCTGAGCGCCGCGCGAGGCATGCCCGCGTAAAGCGCATGCATCAGCGCCGCGCCCCCTGCCCGCGATGGATCGTCTCGTAACACCGCCCACGGATTGTGATCGCGCGGGAAGCCCGAAAGAAGGTCGAGATTGCAATGCTCGATCCCTTCTTGCTCCCAGAACTCGTTCGGCGCGCGCAGTGCCTCGACACCGCTGCGCAGGTCGAACACCATTCGAATTCCGCACCCGCGAATTTTCACCGCGTCGTCGGGCGTCGGGTCGAGCACCGCCTCGGACCGGTACAACATGCCGGGTCGCAAGGTTCTTCCGCCCATGACCGGGAGCGCGCCCACGTCGCGAAAATTGGGCGCGAGACTGAGTGCGATCATCGAGTTGGCCTCTCAGGCGGTGTCACGCGTGAGCCAGGCCCACATCCGCTCGGCGACCTGGCCGCTCCAGACCTGGCGATCTGCGATCTCGTCCAGATCGAGCACGCCCTGGGCGGGATCGCAACCCATTGCCCGGATATCGCGCTCGATCCGCGCAGCATCCTCGAGAAACCATGCGAGGGTCACCGCCTTCTGCATGGTATCGCCAACCACCACCGCACCATTGCCACGCATCACGATCGCGGGAGCTTCGCCCAGCATCCCGGCCAGCCCCGCAGCAGCCGCATCATCACGCAACAGGCGCGGATCGGGCCAAAGCGGCACGCGGTCAAAATACGCACCGATGCCATGGCGGGGCATCGGCACGATATGCCGGGTCGAAAGCGCCATCAGCGCGGGGGGCATGATCCGGCAGACGGCCGCCACGTCGGGCCGCAGCGCGTAGATCTGCTGGTGGATCCGCACCTCGCCGAGCACGCCCTCGGGCAACGCGCCCGAGATCGCGCAGACCGTTCCTGGTGCGTCGCCAATCAGTTCCAACGGTCGCGCGGCGCAGACGTGGAAGTGGCTTTCGTCCAGCCGGATACTGCAATGCCCGTAGGCGTGAACCAGCCCCGCCCTGCCCAGTGCGCGGGCCGCCTGCTGAACCAGCAACTCCTGTTCGGGAGAAGGTGCGGTCACCGCTTTGCCGCTTCCGCCAGATCCAGCGCGATATCGACGATCATGTCCTCCTGTCCGCCGACCATCTTGCGGCGACCGGCCTCGACGAGAATAGCCCGCGTATCAACCCCATGATCGGCGGCCGCCTTCTCGGCATGACGCAGGAAGCTGGAGTACACCCCGGCGTAGCCCAGCGTCAGCGTCTCCCGATCCACCCGCACCGGGCGGTCCTGCAACGGGCGGACCAGATCCTCTGCCGCGTCCATCAGGGCGTAGAGGTCGCAGCCATGGTTCCAGCCCATCCGGTCGGCGGCGGCGATGAACACTTCGAGCGGAGCGTTGCCCGCGCCCACGCCCATTCCAGCAAGGCTGGCATCCACCCGGACCGCCCCGTTCTGGACCGCAATGATCGAGTTGGCGACCCCGAGCGACAGGTTGTGGTGTGCGTGCACACCGCGTTGCGTCTCGGGCTTCAGCACGCGGTCGTATGCCTTCAAGCGCGCGGCATATTCGTCCATGTTCATCGCGCCGCCGCTGTCGGTGACGTAGACGCAGTGCGCGCCGTAGCTTACCATCAGCAGCGCCTGCTGGGCGAGCGGTTCGGGCTCGGACATGTGGCTCATCATCAGGAAGCCCGAGACGTCCATGCCAAGCTTGCGCGCGGCCTCGATGTGCTGCCTGGAGACATCGGCCTCGGTGCAGTGGGTGGCGATGCGGACCGAGCGCACGCCCAGATCGTAGGCGCGCTTGAGATCGTGGACCGTGCCGATGCCGGGAAGCAGCAGGGTGGTGAGCACCGAGCGCTCGAGCACTTCGGCAACCGCGCCGATCCAGTCCCAATCGGTGTGCGCGCCGAAGCCGTAGTTGAAGCTGGAGCCTTGCAGCCCGTCGCCGTGGGCAACCTCGATCGCATCGACCCCGGCCGCATCGAGCGCCTTGGCAATCGCGCGGACGTGATCGAGCCCGTACTGGTGGCGGATCGCATGCATCCCGTCGCGCAGGGTGACGTCCTGAATGTAGAGCTTGGTGGTGGTCGGATCCAGGGTCATGCCGGTGCTCCTTCGTGCATCCGCGCCGCGATCTTTTCGGCGGTCCGAAGCGCCGCCGAGGTCATGATGTCCAGGTTGCCGGCATAAGCTGGCAGGTAGTGCGCCGCGCCCTCGACTTCGAGGAAGACGGTCACCTTGAGCCCGGTATAATCGCCACCTATCTCGGGAATGTGTAGCGGCCGATTCGAACCGATATGCTCGAACTGTACAGCCTGCTTGAGCCGGTAGCCGGGGACGTATGTCTGGACCTCAGCGACCATGTCGGCGACGCTTTGGGCGATCGCTTCGCGGTCGGCGTCCTCGCACAGGCAGTATACGGTATCGCGCATGATCAGCGGCGGTTCGGCCGGGTTGAGGATGATGATCGCCTTGCCGCGCGTCGCCCCGCCGACCGCGACGATCGCCTGGCTGGTGGTCTCGGTGAACTCGTCGATATTGGCGCGAGTGCCGGGCCCTGCACTCTTCGAAGAGATCGAGGCGACGATTTCGCCGTAATGGACCTTGGCGACGCGGTTGACCGCCGCAACAATTGGGATCGTCGCCTGCCCGCCGCAAGTCACCATGTTGACGTTGGCCGCATCGAGATTGGCGTCACCGTTGACGGGGGGGATCGTGTACGGCCCGATCGCCGCGGGGGTCAGGTCGATCATCCGCTTGCCCGCAGCGAGCACCAGTTCGCTGTGGCGCTTGTGCGCGCCCGCCGAGGTGGCGTCGAACACGATCTCGATGTCGGCGAACTCGGGCATGGCCAGCAGGCCGTCGATGCCTTCCGCCGTGACCGGCACACCCAGCCGCGCGGCCCGCTTGAGACCATCGCTTTCGGGATCGATCCCGACGAACGCGCCCATTTCGAGGACCTTGGACAGGCGCATCACCTTGATCATCAGGTCGGTACCGATGTTGCCCGATCCGATAATCGCGACCTTTGTCTTGCTCATGTCAGCGGCTCCCATAGGTAAAGCTGGCCTCGCCGATCCCGCCGACCACCGCGCGGACATGGTCGCCGGGGTTCATCGTAACCATCGGGCCGAGCGCGCCGGCCAGCACGATGTCGCCCGCCCTGAGCGGCTCGCCGCGATTGGCGAGGGTTTGTGCCAGCCACGCCGCCGCGTTGAGCGGGTTGCCCAGCGCGGCGGCACCGGTTCCGGTCGAGACGACGCCCCCGTTGATTTCCATGGTCATCGCCGCGCCTTCAAGGTCCACACCGGTGAGCGGCAGTCCGGCATCGGCCAGCACGAAGAACGCCGATGAGCCGTTGTCCGCCACGGTATCGGCAAAGCTGATCTTCCACTCGGCGATGCGGGAATCGACGATCTCGATCGCCGCGTGGACCGTGGCGACGGCTTCTGCGACCTGCTCGGGCGTCGTATCCGGAGAGGGCAAGTCGCGCGCCATCACGAAGGCGATCTCGGCCTCGGCCTTGGGCTGGAGGCAGCGCGCCGAATCGAGCGTGCCGCCGTCGGCCAGCGCCATGTCCTCGAACAGCACCCCGAAATCGGGCTGGTCGACCCCCAACTGGAGCTGCACCGCCTTGGCGGTCAGCCCGGCCTTGCGCCCGACGATCCGCCGCCCCTGCGCTTCCCAGAACCGTGTGTTGATCGTCTGCACCGCATAGGCACCGTCGATGTCGACCGGGTCCAGCCCGTCGCGCAGCGGTGGCACGGCACCCACTGCATAGGCATCGCGCAAGCGGCGCGCGAGATCGTCATGGGTCGGGGTTGTCATTGGCGCGGTCCTCTCCGTCTCGCTAGCGGATAGAGCTTCGCCACGCTTGGCGCTAGCTGGATCGCCTGCTAGTGTCTCACATTATGAGAAATCTTAGATGAGCGGCGGCACACCCCAGATCGGTTCGCTCAAGCGCACGCTGGCGATGCTCGAAGCGGTGATCGCGGATGGCGGGTGCAGCAGCGTGACCGAGCTGGCGCGCCAGACCGGGACGCCTCCGGCAACGGCACACCGGCAGGTGACGACGCTGGTCGCGGAAAACTATCTCGTGGCGACATGCAACGGCCGACACGTCGCCGGGGCCAGGCTGCTCGGGTTGCTGCACCGGTTGGACGAGAAGCAGATTCTGGCCAGTGTCGCGGCACCGTTGTTGCATGAACTGGCGGCGCGCGTGCCCGGCGCGGTGCAGCTTGGCACCTTCGAGAACGACATGGTGACCTACCGCATCAAGACCGGGCGAGGCGCGCGTGCGCTGTTCACCCGAATCGGAATGCAGCTCGAAGCCTATTGCTCGGGCATCGGCAAGGTGCTGCTGACGAACCTTCCGCAACCGGAGCGGGAGGCCTATCTGGCCGGCGGACCGTTCGTGCCCTTGACGGAGCGCACCATCGTCGATCCGCGCCGCCTTCGCGAGGAGCTCGATGCGGTGAGGGAGCAAGGGTTCGCCCTGGACGACGAGGAAATCGCTGGCGGTTTACGCTGCCTGGCCGTGCCGTTGCGCAGGCCCGACGGCCTGGTGCTGGCGGCGATTTCAGTGTCACAGATGACATCGTCGCGAAACCGGATGGAGGATGCCCCGCTGCTCGCTTTGCTCAGGCACACGGCTCAGGCCATCGAGTGGCAAGCCTTCGGCGGAGTGCGAGCGCGCCTCCCGCTCGTCAATTAGCCGCTTATGATGCCGGTGATCGAGCCGGAGGCGCATTCAAGCGAGTGTCCGCGCAAGTGCCCGTCCAGAAGCTGTCCGGAAGCGAGAATGGTAGCGCGGGAGGGATTATATTCCGGGACACAAGGGATCAACGCAACGCCATTCACAAGAACCCTTCCCCGGCATGATCCTCGAACAGCTCGGCCGAACGGATATAGCCGAGCAGCACCTCGAGCTTCTTCTGCCGCGACAAATCCTGTATTTTTGGTAACCTCTGCACCTCCATCAACCCTCGACATTTCTGGCCTGATTTGTTGGGGTGGACGACCCCCGAACGGCATCAAAGTGTGCCAGAATGAGGTCGTTGCAGATCTCAATTGAGGAGGCCGTCCGTGGAACAGATTACCCGAATTGGAATGGATACGTCAAAGCATGTCTTTCAGCTGCA
>JAUYQH010000046.1 GCA_030697365.1 Novosphingobium sp.
GCGCTTTTGCGCGCCATTTGCAGCCTATGGCTACTGCCGGAGCCCGCACTGGCCCGCTAAGCGGGCCCTCTGCGCGTTCTGAGCGGCGCTTCGCGACTTCAGCGACGATTATCCTGGCCGGTCCAGCGATCACGCTGCGACAGGCAAAATCTTCAAATCGCGTTGTTCACGGGCAACCAACTACTTCGGTGATACCTGTGCCTGGTGGGGCATCTGGCTGGTGGCAGCCGAAGCCGGATGGTGGGTCGCCGCGATCAGCGCGATCGGCCCGCTGTTCCTGACATTCACACTGACCAAATGGTCGGGCAAGCCGCTGCTCGAAAGGGGCATGGCCAGGCGACGGCCCGAATACGCCGCCTATGTCGAGCGGACCTCGGGGTTCGTCCCGTGGCCGCCCAAGCGCCGCTAACCGGCGGGCGCGATGGGTGAGGGCGGCGCGAGGTCGACCGCGCGCAATTCGGTCGGCACAGCCCGCGGCGGGCTCGACCCGATCCAGGCCTCGAGCGCGTCGACGTCGACCCCGCCCGGCGTCTGGTCGCGCAACTGTTTGAGCACGGTGTAGCCGTCACCGCCGCCAGCGAGGAAATTGCTCACCGTCACCCGATATGTGGCCGCCGGATCGAGCGGCCGGTCCTGGAAGCGCAAGTCGACGATCCTGCTGCCCGCGGGCCGCCTCGCATCGAAGGTGAAGCTGAGCCCTGCCGACGGGATAACCGGATTGACGCTCCCCTCGCCATCGAGCGACTGTTCGATGAATTCCCGAATCTGAGCACCCGTCAGCGATCCCGTGACCAGTTCGTTGCCGAACGGCTGGACCGCGTAAATGTCGCCGAAGGTCAGTTGTCCATCGTCGCGGGGGAGCAGCGCGGCGCGCACCCCGCCGCGGTTCATGAACGCCATTTGCGCGCCGGCCGTCTGGGTGGCGGCGAGCTGCGCGTCGGCGATCAACTGGCCGACGACGACGCGGTCAACCGCAGGAGCGGAGATCGCGCCGACCGGCCGGGCCGAAAATTCGCGCGTCGCAGCCGCATACTTTGCCACATAGGCCGAAACGTCCTGGCGCGGGGCGAAGCCGGGGAAGCGGTCGCTCGTCGCAATCACGCCGCTCGCGCCGCGGAACGGCTCGGACTGGACGATCAGGTTGGTCGCGCTCTTGGCTACGACGCGGTTCGTGGCGGGATCGATCATCAGCCGGATGTCGGTGACCAACCGACCCCTGTCGCCGGCACTGGTCAGGAGGAATGGCTTGGCGGGATTGAGCGTCGCGTAGTCGCAGACATAAGCGCGATGGGTGTGGCCCGATACGACCAGATCGACGCGGTCGTCGAGCCGATCGAGGATTGGGCGGATATCCCCGGTAAAGCCCGAGCAGCCATTGGGGCCGCCATCGGGCTCCTGCAGTCCGCCCTGGTGGATGAGCACGACCACCGCATCGGCGCCCTGCGCCTTGAGCCTGGGCACCGCCGCGTTGATCGTCTCGGCCTCGTCGGCGAAAGTCAGGCCCGCGATGCCTTCGGGGGTAACGATTTGCGCGGTGCCTTTCAGGGTCAGCCCAATCAGCCCCACGGTGACCTTGCGTCGGCCGTCTCCGAAGCTCCTCAGCGCCGTTGACGGCAGCAGCGGTTCACCGCTTTCGGTCAGCGTGCTTGCCGCGAGGTACCGGAACTTCGCCCCGGTGAACGGCTCCACCGCACAGGGCTGGCGCTTGGTGTGCCGGGCGCACCCGCCGTTTTGCATGCGCAGGATTTCTTCGCGGCCGCGGTCGAACTCATGATTGCCGACCGCACTGAAATCGAGTCCGATCCGGTTGAGTACGCCGATGGCAGGCTCGTCGAGATGGAGCGACGAAATCAATGGAGAGCCGCTGATCAGGTCTCCGGCGGCGACGGTCAGGTTGTGGGGGACTTTGGCGCGAATGCCGTCGACCGCGCTGGCCAGCCATGCCGCGCCACCGGCCGGCACCTGGATCTCAGCACCCCCGCCATCGGGCACGATCACCGCCTGCCTGGGCGGCTCGAGCGCGCCGTGGAAATCGTTGAGCGCGATGATCCCGACCTCGACCGGGATGGTACTCTCGCGCGGCACCGTGGCGCAGGCGGCGAGGGTGGGGATCAGGGCAGCGGCGAGCAGGCGAGGAAGTGGAATCATTCGCCCCGGTTAGCGCAAGCAGATGACAGCGTCAGGAAATTTCAACGCGCTTCGATTGAAACGCTGCCCCTGCGAGCCTAGATTTGCGCTCGAAGCGTCGGAAGGGACCTTTCGCCATGTCCGCCAAGCAGGCCGAACCCGATCCGGTGCGCGATCGCGCGGTCGATGTCGCGCTGGCCCTCATCCAGGAACGCGGCCCCCATGCGCTGACCATGGGCGAAGTCGCCAGCCGTCTTGGCGTCGCGGTCGTCGCGCTCCAGCGCACGTTTGAGACTTACGACGATCTGCTCGAGGGCGTGGCGGAACGCTGGTTCCGCGCAAAAGTGCGGATCATGGAGGACGTCGTCGCCTCCGACCTCCCCCCGCGACGCAAGATGTACGAATTCTTCGCGCGCCGCTTCGTCTTGCTGCGCGACAGCTATCGCGCCGATCCGGTGCTGTTCCAGATGCACTGCGACCTGGGCAACCAGCATTTCGAGGTGGTCCGCAGCTACGTCGATCTGGGCGACCATTATCTGTGCGAGATCATCGCCGAAGCCATGGCGGACGGACACTTCCCCGGCCTTTCGATCGACGAGGCGCTGAGCCTCATCAACCAGATGGTTTCGGCCTACGTCAACATCGCCTTGATGGTGATGATCATGGACAAGCTGAGCGAAGCCAAGCTCGCGCGGATCGTCGATACGATCTTCGACGGGCTGTCCGCCGAAGACCGCGGCGCGATCGGCGTCCAGGGCTTGCGCGCCGCCTGAACGCTTGCACTCCTGCCGCATTCCGCCATGTTCCGCAGGGCAGGAGAGCGGACATGGCGGAGCAGAGTCGGCAAGATATTGACGCGATCGTGGTCGGCGCGGGGTTCGCCGGGCTCTATATGCTTCACAAATTGCGCGGGCTCGGGCTGAACGCACGGGTGATCGAGGCCGGCGACGGTGTCGGCGGCACCTGGTTCTGGAACCGTTATCCCGGCGCGCGGGTCGATATCCAGAGCATGGAGTATTCGTTCTCGTTCGATCCCGAACTCGAGAACGAATGGCGCTGGTCAGAACGCTACGCCCCGCAGGAAGAACTGCTGCGCTACGCCAACCACGTCGCCGATCGTTTCGACTTGCGCCGCGACATCCAGCTCGAAACGCGGGTGACGGCGGCGGTATGGGACGAGCAGGCGCAGCGCTGGAGCGTCACCACCGATCTCGGCGACGAATTTTCGGCGCGGTGGGTGGTGATGGCCACCGGTTGCCTCTCGACCCCCAAGGCGATCGACATCGCCGGGATCGAGGATTTTGCCGGCCCCATCTACCGCACCTTCGAATGGCCGCGCGAGGGCGTCGATTTTACCGGCCAGCGGGTCGGCGTGGTCGGCACCGGATCGTCCGCGATCCAGTCGATCCCGGTGATCGCCGAACAGGCGGCGCAGCTGACGGTGTTCCAGCGCACCCCGAACTATTGCGCCCCGGCGTGGAACGCGCCGATCACACCCGAACAGTATTCCGACTGGGATGCCAACCGCGACGCCTACCGCGCCACCGCGCGCGGTCAGATGGTCGCCGCGCTGTTCGACCCCACCGAGCGCACCGCGGCCGAGTTTTCGCCGGCCGAGCAGGAGGCCGAGTTCGCACGCCGCTGGCAGATCGGCGGGCTCCCGATGATGAGCCTGTTCGCCGATGTCCTGACCGAGCCCGATGCGAATCGCGTTGCGGCCGATTTGATGGCTCGCAAGATCCACAGTCTGGTCGACGATCCCGCCACCGCCGAAAAGCTGGTTCCCAAGACCTACCCGATCGCGACCAAGCGCCTGTGCGTCGACACCGGTTACTACGCGACCTTCAATCGCCCCAATGTCGATCTGGTCGATCTGCGCGCCACCCCGATCGAGCGGATCACCGCCGAGGGGGTGCGCACCACCGCGCGCGAAATCCCGCTCGACGCGCTGGTTCTCGCCACCGGGTTCGATGCGATGACCGGGACGCTGACGCGGATCGACATCCGCGGCCGCGGCGGGCTGGCGCTCAAGGACAAGTGGGCCGACGGGCCGCACACCTTCCTCGGGCTGACGATCGCTGGTTTCCCCAACCTGTTCACGATCACCGGGCCGGGCAGTCCATCGGTGCTGACCAACATGATGATGTCGATCGAACAGCACGTCGAATGGATCGCCGATTGCATCGCCTGGCTCGGCGAACGCCAGCTAGCCACGATCGAGGCGAGCGGCGAAGCCGAAGCGGAATGGGTCGCACACGTCGCCGAGGTGGCCGAACCGACGCTGTTTCCGCAAGCCGACAGCTGGTACATGGGTGCCAACGTCCCCGGCAAGCCGCGCGTGTTCCTGCCCTACGTCGGCGGCTTTCCCGCTTACGTCGAGGCGTGCAACGATGTGGTGGCCAACGGCTACCGGGGGTTTGCGACGGGCTGAGCAAGGCTGACCCAAGAAGCCCTAGCCAATCACCTTACACGTTCCTATTTACACCCCTGTGAGCAATCCCGCGCCGTTCCGCTATGCCATCGAGGTCGCACCCGGCGACATCGACTTCATGGGCCACGTCAACAACGCCAGCTATCTCGCATGGGTGCAGGACGCGGTGGTCGGGCATTGGCGCTCGCTGGCCCCGGCCGAGGCTGTTGCCGGGCACCTGTGGGTCGCGCTCAAGCACGAGATCACCTACCGCCGCCCGACTTTCCTCGGCGACGACGTGATCGCCACCGTCCTGCTCGAAAAGTTCCACGGCGCGCGCGCGTTCTACCAAACCGTGATCCGCCGCGGTGAGGACGTGCTGGCCGAAGTCAAATCGAGCTGGTGCTGCGTCGATGCCAATACGTTGCGCCCGTCGCGACTGGCGGCGGACATCGTCAAACGGTTCTTTCCCGAGGGCGAGTAGCGCCGTTTTTCGCTGATGCATTTAGGATAGAGTCCTGCATCCGCAATGGTGCTATTATATAGTTGGTTTTTGTGTTCGCCGGTTTGGTCGATGAGCGAGCTGGCCGCCGGGTATGGCTCTCGTCGCGCGGGTCTCCGGTTCCCGAAGGCTTCGGCCATGGAATTCTTTACGCCTTTCAGACCCGAATCCTCCAGCAGCCTGGGGATGGCGCTCGTCGTGTCGTCCACCGCCCCGCTGATCCTTCTCAACGAGCAACTGGTGGTCCAGGCTGCCAGCGGTTCGTTCTGCCGCGCCTTTTCGATCGACTGCAACAGCGCCGTCGGCTCCGAGCTGTTCGCGATGGGCAACGGTGAGTGGGATATCCCGCAGCTGCGCTCGCTGCTGACCGCGATCGCCTCGGGCAGCGCCGCGGTCGATGCCTACGAGATGGACCTCAAACGCACTGGCGACCCGGTTCGTTGTCTGATCCTCCACGCCCACGTGCTCGATCAGGTACCCGAAGCACCCATTCGCCTCGTCGTGGCAATCTCCGATGTGACCGAAATCCGCCAGGCAGAGCGCGAGAAGGACGCACTGATTCGCGAAAAGCACGTCCTGCTCCAGGAACTCAACCACCGCGTCGCGAACAGCCTGCAGATCATCGCCAGCGTGCTGATGCAGCGGGTTCGCAAGGTCCAGTCCGAAGAAACCCGCGGCCACTTGCGCGATGCCCATCACCGGGTGATGTCGATCGCCACGCTGCAACGCCAGCTCGCCTCGACCGCCACGGGCGAGGTCGGTTTGCGGCTCTACTTCACAGACTTGTGCGCCAGCATCGGCGCCTCGATGGTCGCCGACCCCGCGCTTCTGAAACTTACTGTCGAGGCCGACGACAGCGTCACCACCGCGGACCGCTCGGTCAGCCTTGGGCTGATCGTCACCGAACTGGTGATCAACTCGCTCAAGCACGCGTTCCCGGACCAAACCGCCAAGGGGAAGATCCAGGTTGGCTTCCACTCGACCGCCGACGGGTGGACGCTGAGCGTTGTCGACGATGGAGTCGGGATGCCGGCCGATGGTGATCGGGCTGAGCCGGGCCTCGGCACCGGCATCGTCAAGGCGCTCGCCACCCAGCTCTCCGCGGTGGTTGAAGTGACCGACGCCAGGCCCGGCACCCGCGTGGAAATCGTCCACCTCGGATCGTAGTCGCTCAGACGTCCAGATTGGCCACGTTGAGCGCGTTTTCCTGGATGAACTCGCGGCGCGGTTCGACCACGTCGCCCATCAGCCGGGTAAAGATCTCGTCGGTGACGTCGGCGTCCTCGACTTTGACCTGAAGCAGCAGACGAACCTCGGGGTCGAGCGTGGTTTCCCACAGTTGCTCGGCGTTCATTTCGCCCAGCCCCTTGTAGCGCGAAATCGACAGGCCCTTGCGCCCCGCGGCGAGCACCGCGTCGAGCAACTGGCTGGGGCGGGTGATCGATCCGTCGCCGGCAATCGCGCGGGCCGGGGCCTGGGCATCGAGTTCGGCGCTGTCTTCGTCCGCCGCGATTTCAACTTCCGGTTCCGGCTCGGCCGCGCCGCCCTTCACCAGCCGCGCCACCGCGCCATAGACTTCGGCGTGTTCGGCGGTCAGCCGCGCCAGCTTGCGCGCCTCGGCGCTGACCAGGAAGCCGGGCTCGACCACATGGTGGTCGGTCACCCCGCGCCACACGCGCTGGAGGTGGTAGCCGCCCTCGGCAGACATATCCGCGCTCCACCGCGCCTCCTGGTCGCCCCGGTCGAGCCACTTGGCGCTGTTGGCCAGTGCGGCGGCGCGATCGGCTTCCGGATCGAGCGCGCCGGCCAGCGCCAGCGCCTCGATGATTGCGGGGTCGTAACGCTTGGGGACAAACGCCATCAGGCTGCGCATCCGCATCGCGTGCTGGACCAGTGCTTCGAGCTCGGCCCCGGCCCGGGCCCCGCCCGCGCTCTCCAGGACCCGCCCGGCGAGTCCTGCCTCGACCAGATAGCGGTCGAGCGCGGCGGCGTCCTTGAGATAGACCTCGCTGCGCCCCTTGGCGACTTTGTAGAGCGGCGGCTGGGCGATGTAGAGGTGCCCGTTGCGGATGATCTCGGGCATCTGGCGGTGGAAGAAGGTGAGCAGCAGCGTGCGGATATGCGCGCCATCGACGTCGGCGTCGGTCATGATCACGATCTTGTGATAGCGCAGCTTTTCGAGGTTGAACTCGTCGCGGATGCCGGTGCCCATCGCCTGGATGAGCGTGCCGACTTCCTTCGAGCTGATGATCCGGTCGAACCGCGCGCGCTCGACGTTGAGGATCTTGCCCTTGAGCGGGAGAATCGCCTGATAGTGGCGGTCGCGGCCCTGCTTGGCCGATCCGCCCGCGCTGTCGCCCTCGACCAGGAACAGCTCGGACTTGGTCGGATCGCGTTCCTGGCAGTCGGCAAGCTTGCCGGGCAGGCTGGCGATGTCCATCGCCCCCTTGCGCCGGGTCAGCTCGCGCGCCTTCTTGGCCGCCTCGCGCGCGGCGGCGGCGTCGATGATCTTGCCGATCACCGAACGGGCGTGCGCGGGGTTTTCCTCGAGCCAGTCGCTCATCCGGTCGGCCATCAGGCTTTCGAGCGGCTGGCGCACTTCGGATGAGACCAGCTTGTCCTTGGTCTGCGAGGAGAACTTGGGGTCGGGCAGCTTGACCGAGACGATCGCGGTCAGCCCCTCGCGCATATCATCGCCGGTGAGGCTGACCTTCTCCTTCTTCATCAGCCCGGATTTTTCGGCGTAGTTGTTGAGCGTGCGGGTCAGCGCGGCGCGGAACGCGGCGAGGTGCGTTCCGCCGTCACGCTGGGGGATGTTGTTGGTGAAGCACAGGACGTTTTCGTAATAGCTGTCGTTCCATTCGAGCGCGACTTCGATGCCGATGCCGTCGCGTTCGCTCGAAATCGCCACCGGCTCGGGCAGCAGCGGGGTCTTGTTGCGGTCGAGATAGCCTACGAACGCGCCGATCCCGCCCTGGTAGAACAGGTCGTGCTCCTTGATCTCTTCGTGACGCAAGTCGCGCAGCTTGATGTGGACGCCCGAGTTGAGGAAGGCGAGCTCGCGGTAGCGGTGCTCGAGCTTTTCGAAATCGAAGTCGGTGACGTTCTTGAACGTATCCGTCGAGGCGAGGAAGGTCACCCGGGTGCCCTTCTTGCCCGCAGGGGCGGGCCCGACCACGCGCAGCGGCTCGACCGCGTCGCCGTAAGCGAACTTCATCCAGTGTTCTTCGCCGTCGCGCCAGATCGTCAGCTCGAGCCATTCGGACAGCGCGTTGACCACCGACACGCCCACGCCGTGCAAGCCCCCTGAAACCTTGTAGGCGTTGTCGTCGCTGGTGTTCTCGAACTTCCCGCCCGCGTGGAGCTGGGTCATGATGACCTCGGCGGCCGAAACGCCTTCCTCGGCGTGGATGCCGGTGGGAATGCCGCGGCCGTTGTCCTCGACCGAGACCGACCCGTCGGGGTTGAGCTCGATCAGGACGAGGTCGCAGTGTCCCGCCAGCGCCTCGTCGATCGCGTTGTCCGAAACCTCGAACACCATGTGGTGGAGGCCCGATCCGTCGTCGGTATCGCCGATGTACATCCCCGGCCGCTTGCGCACCGCGTCGAGGCCCTTGAGGACCTTGATCGAATCCGCGCCATAGGCGTTGGCGTTGGGAATGTTGAGATTGGCGCTCGCTTCGGGCGCGGCGTCGTCGGGGGTGGTCGTCATGCCCATCATATAGGGATCGGGGCGCGATTTAGGAACCCGCGACGGCGTCCATCCACAGCCTTCCTTCTTGGCCCAAACTGTGCTGGAAACGCGGCAGCCTTTGGAGAGCCCAATTCATGCACAAGACCATTTCCGGCGCGCTGCTCGCGGCGCTGCTGAGCACCACTGCCGCAGCCCAGACTCCCACCGGAATGATGGGGCCGCTGCGCCCCGACCAGGAGGCGTTCCGCGGGCTTTACAAGGAGTTGATCGAGACCAACACCACCGTCACCAACGGCAGCTGCACCGATGCCGCGGCGAAGATGGCGGCGCGATTGAAAGCCGCTGGTTTTTCCGACGACCAGCTGGTCGCGTTCTCGACCCCCGAGCATCCCAGGGACGGCGGGCTGGTGGCGGTCTATCCCGGCACGAGCAAGGCGCTCAAGCCGATGCTGCTGCTCGCCCACATCGACGTGGTCGAGGCCAAGCGCGCCGACTGGACCCGCGATCCGTTCACCCTGATCGAGGAGAACGGCTATTTCTACGGACGCGGCACGGTCGACGACAAGGCGCAGGCGGCAATCTTCACCGATGCCCTGGTGCGGATGAAGCAGGCGGGGACCAAGCCCAAGCGGACGATCAAGCTGGGCCTGACTTGCGGCGAGGAGACCTCGGGCGCGTTCAACGGCGCCGAGTGGCTGGGCAACAACCGGCGCGAGCTGATCGATGCGGCGTTCGTCCTCAACGAAGGCGGCGGCGGACGCACCGACGGCAAGGGCAAGCTGCTCGTCCAGACGATGCAAATCGGCGAGAAAGCCTACCAGGACTTCACCCTGACCGCGACCAACCCCGGCGGGCACAGCTCTGCCCCGCCTCCCGACAACGCGATCTACGACTTGGCGGAGGCGCTGGTGAAAATCCGCGCGCACGAGTTTCCTCTCCAGTTCAACGACGTGACCCGCGCGTTCTTCACTCAATCCGGACCCTTGCGCGGTAATGATGTGGGCCGGGCGATGGTCGCGCTGACCAAGAATCCCAACGACAAGGCGGCCGAGGCGACCGCCAACACCGACAAGGCGATCCATTCGATGTTGCGCACGACCTGCGTGGCGACACTGGTCGAGGCCGGCCACGCGCTCAACGCCCTGCCCCAGCGGGCGACAGCCAACGTCAACTGCCGGATGTTCCCTGGGCGCACCTCGGCCGAGACGATGGCGACGCTGGCGCAAGTCATCGGCAATCCAAAGATCACGATCGAAGAGCGGGTCAAGGACAAGCCGATCGCGATCCAGCCGCCGCTAGATCCGAAGATCATGGGGCCGGTGACCAGGCTGGCGGCAAAGCACTTCCCCGGCGTTCCGGTAATCCCGACCATGTCGACCGGGGCGACCGATGCGCTCTACTTGCAGGGCATGCCAGTCTACGGCGTGCCGAGCGTCTGGACCGATCCCGACGGCAACGGCACCCACGGGCTCAACGAGCGGGTCGAGGTCAAGGCGCTTTACACCGCGCGCGACTATCTGTTCGATTTGATCAAGGAACTGGCGGGTTAGAGTATGGGCCACAAAATCTGACCCACTTCCGTTCGTGCCCAGCCCCTCGACTTCGCTCGGGACGAACGGGGGTCTGGGAGTGATTCAGATTTCGGGAATGTTGCTTTTAGGAAATGCAAGAGGCCGGCAGCGGGGTTTCCGCTACCGGCCTCAACCATCCGGGCGCATCGCTCAGGCGACGGTTGCGGAGAACAGCGTGCCGCTGAGGCCGAATGCGGCGATCAGCAGAGCAATCTGGACGAATATATTCCTCACGGACTTTCCCTTCGATTTATCGACGAAACCCAACGCTTCGTCGTGAACTGGTTATAAGATTGCGGTAAACAGAAAGAAGTGAAATCACACACATTCAGGTTGTTATTATGTCCCCCACAGTTGCGTTTCATGCAACTGTGGGGCGATCCCGCCCCGTGGACGATTGGCGCTTTCCTACAAGGCCATGCCTGTGACAGGGTTCATTCGATGAGCAGATCGGCCAAGCAGAAACCGGCAAGCCAAAGACATCGCCCAACGCGGGCCCCTGTCTGGATGGTCACACCCGCCCTTCCGGAACGCCCCGGATTTCTGCGCCGGAGCGACCCAAAGTCACAGAGTTTCGCCTGGTGTTCTGCGGTCCAGGCGGCGGGGTCGGCCCTATGAGTCCCGAAGCCGAACTCGAGCGGGACTTCGGGTCGTTCCCAACGCTGCTCGCCGGATGGGGCGAGGTGCGCGGCGCAGCCTGCGCCTTGCGCGACGAGCGGGGCACGCTGAGCTGGGTCGAGACCGCCGATCGCATCCGCCGGATCGCCGCGCAGCTGCAGGCTGACGGTCTCGCCCGCGGCCAGGCGGTGGCAATACTCGGTACGACCACCGTCGATTACGCGCTGGTGTACCTCGCCGCGATCTATGCCGGTGGGTGCGCCGCGCCGTTGACCACCAGCGCCAGCGCCGGGCAGCTGCGCGCGATGGCCGAAGATTCTGGCGCGGCGCACCTGTTCGTCGACCGCGCCAAGCTGGCTGAACTCGGCGATTTCGGGCTGGGCGTCGAGCGCCAGATCGTGCTCGACGAAGAACTGTGGTCGTGGGCCGCGCCCGCAGGAACGGCCTGCGAGCCGTTCGAGCCCGAGCCGGGGGATCGCTTCAACATCATCTACTCGTCGGGCACCACCGGCACCCCCAAGGGCATCGTTCATTCGCACTTGATGCGCTGGCGGCAGATGGCGTTCCGTAGCTTGCAGGGTTACGGCGCCGAGGCGATCACGCTGACCTCGACCCCGCTCTATTCGAACACCACGATGGCGGTGTTCCTGCCGACGATGTTCTCGGGCGGGTGCGCCTCGCTGATGGGCAAGTTCGATACGGTGAAGTGGCTGGAGCGCGCATCCGCCGAGCGCGCCACGCACACGATGCTCGTCCCCGTCCAGTATCGCCGCCTGATGACCGAGCTCCGTTTTGACGACTTCGACCTCTCGGCGATGCGCATGAAATACTGCACGTCGGCCCCGTTCCCCGCCGAGCTCAAGGCCGAAGTCCTGCGCCGCATGCCGGGCGGGCTGATCGAGATCTATTCGATGACCGAGGGCGGGGTGGTCTGCATCCTCTATGCCCACGAGCACCCCGACAAGCTCCACACCGTCGGCCAGCCTGCTCCCGGCAGCTTGTTGAAAGTGGTCGGCGAAGACGGCCGCGAGGTGGCGCCGGGCGAGCCGGGGGAACTCTATGGCCGCTCGCCGACGATGATGAGCGGCTACAACAACGCGCCGGGCAAGACCGCCGAGGCGCAATGGACCGATCCCGCCGACGGATCGGTGTGGATGAAGATGGGCGATATCGGCCGGGTCGATGCCGAAGGTTTCGTCGAGCTGGTCGGGCGCGCCAAGGACGTGATCATCTCGGGCGGATTCAACGTGTTCCCGATCGATCTCGAAGGCGAACTGCTCAAGGACCCGCGCGTAACCGAAGCCGCGGTGATCGGGGTGCCCAGCGACAAGTGGGGCGAAACCCCGGTGGGCTTCGTGGTGCTCAAGGATGCGGATGAAGCCGCGCTCGAAGAAATCCGTGCCACCGCCAATGCCCGCCTGGGCAAGACCCAGCGGCTCGCGCTGATCCACGCGATCGAGGAAATGCCGCGCAGCCATATCGGCAAGCTGCTCAAGACCGAGCTGCGCGATCTCGCGGCGGCGAAAGGCGGGGTCGCCTAAGAAGGCCGGGGGATGGCGCGGCTGATCCTGTTCAACAAGCCCTACGGCGTCCTCTCGCAGTTCACCGACACGCGCAGCCCCACCCCGCGTCCGACGCTCTCGGCATACATCGACGTCCCCGGGGTATATCCTGCCGGACGGCTCGATGCCGACAGCGAGGGCCTGCTCCTGCTGACCGACGACGGCCGCCTTCAGGCCCGGATCGCCGACCCACGGTTCAAGCTTGCCAAGTCGTATTGGGTGCAGATCGAGGGCAATCCCGCCGATGCCGATCTTGCTCCGCTGCGCAAAGGCGTGCTCCTCAAGGACGGCATGACCCTCCCCGCCGAAGTCGCCCGGATCGATCCGCCTCCGCTGTGGCCGCGCGATCCGCCGGTGCGCTTTCGCAAGTCGGTGCCCGATTGCTGGCTCGAACTGACGATCCGCGAAGGCCGCAACCGCCAGGTCCGCCGCATGACCGCCGCGATCGGCCTGCCAACGCTGCGGCTGGTGCGCTGCCGTGTCGGCGAGTGGGTCCTCAATGGCCTCGCTCCAGGTGAATGGCGCCAGGGATTGGTGTAGCGCACACCGCGCAAGGAGATTGCAGTGCCCGACATTCTGTTTCACCAGTACGCCAGCTCGCCGTTTTCGGAAAAAGTGCGAGTTTGCCTCGGCATCAAGAACCTGGCCTGGGGTGCGGTCGATCAGCCGGTCATCATGCCCAAGCCCGAACTCGTCGCCTTGACCGGCGGCTACCGCCGCATCCCGGTGATGCAGATCGGCGCGGATATCTACTGCGACAGCACGCTGATCGTGCGCGAACTCGAACGTCGCTATCCTGCGCACACGCTGTTTCCGCACGGCGATTGCGGCCTCGCCTATGCGAATGCGCTGTGGTCGGACCGCGCGGTATTCCAGGCCGCGGTTGCGATCATCTTCGGCGGGTTGGGTGACAAGGTGCCGCCCGCGTTCATCAAGGACCGCACGGCACTTTCGGGGCGCGCGTTCGATCCTGCCGCCATGCAGGCCGCTGTTCCCCACATGGAGGCGCAGATGCGAGCACACATCGCGTTGCTGTCAGATCAGCTGGCCGATGGGCGCGGGTTTCTGTCCGGTGACCGCCCGGGCCTGATCGATGCAAACGCCTATTACAACTTGTGGTTCATCCGGTCCGCCTTTCGGCCGGCGGCAAGCCTGTTCGAGAGCATGCCTCACGTGCCTGAATGGATGGAAAGGGTCAGGGCGATCGGCCACGGCGAGCGATCGGAGGTAAGCCGCGAGGCGGCCCTTGCCGTTGCCCGCGCCGCAGCCCCGGTCGCGGGAACGATCGCGGCACAAGACGCCGCGCTTGCGGGGAAGCGGGTGACCGTCGCCGCCGACGATTACGGGCGCGACCCGGTGCACGGCGTGCTCGCCGGCTCGTCCGACCACCACGTCGCAATCCGCCGCGAAGATCCGCTCGCGGGTCAGGTGGTGGTGCACTTCCCGCGCATCGGTTTCTCGGTCCAGAGCTGACATCAAGCACACAAGGCGCTATTCCGCTCGGAGCGCTCGTATGCGGAGAAAAGTGGTGCGCCACGTAGTCCGGAGCGAACCGGTCTCTGTGTTCAATTCCCTGCTTAACAGGGAATCTACAGGGAACTTCGAATTTTTGGCGCCCGGGCAGCCAATCTCGAGGTCTCAAACCCGCAGAAATCCGCCACGCGATGAGCTGAATTCCCTGGGCACGGAACAGGGAATTCGCCCGCGCCCAACAGGGAACACAAATCTGGCGATCAGGGAATATTGAAACGACGAACAGTGAACCAAACGCAGAACGAGAGAGACTCAATCTGACGCGATCGAGTCCTCGGGCACCGGCTGGCCTCGTCGCGGTTCGATCCACGGGAAGGCTTCCGCGGATCGCTGCGTGTGGTCACCGAAAGGGCCACACGCCGTCGGCGAGCAGAAAAGGCGGAAGGGCTGCATCGCGTCCCCTCCGCGCGCACTATCGCCCGGCTGATGACGACCGGGCACGACACGCTCACCAAATCCGAAAGCATCACGATCGCGGCGATCGAGCAAGCTATCCCATCGCTCACCCTTTTTGCACGCCGGTCCTCAGACATGGCGCCAGATTCGCCGCGTTCGTCAAGTGTTCTCGCTTGGCGTCGTTTAGCGGGTAAACCACGCTCTGCCCTCTAGCTGGACGCGAAGGGGCCGGCAGCGACGCCGGCCCTTTCCTGTTCGAGCCCGATGTCCCGGGGGATCCTTGGGGCCACTGTCCGGCGTCGCGCGCGGCGTGGCGGCGGACGACGGGGGCGCTGGCCGCCGGACACCGGCGCGTCAGATATGCGTTAGCGCAGCGTTAAATCGCCGGATTCCGCCCGGCTGGGCATCGACTTGCCGGTTTCGCTGCCCGAACCAGATGGGGTTGCAAACAACCGCAAAGGACCTGCGCATGGCATCTTCGGCACGTTCGCCCAGCCAACTGGCGATCAATTTCTTCACCAAGGCGATCAACCAGCAGAACTTCGACGTGATGGCCCAGGTTCTTAGCCCGGATTATACCTACAACGGCGAAGCGAGCTCGCTGGAAGGCAACAAGGAGTGGGTTATCGGCTTGCACGCCAAGTATCCCGGACTTGAATTCACCTTCGAGGACATGCTCGAGGAGGGCCTCAAGGCCGCGTTCCGCTGGCGGATGACGGCGCCGGCTTCGGGCGATCGTCCGGCGGGCTGGACGACTGGAACCAATATCCTCCAGGCGCTCGACGGGCAGATCGTCAGCAATTTCCAGAACGGGCTCGCCTCGTCGAGCTGGACCCCGCCCGCGGCGGAGTCGGGCACTTGAGCGCGCTATCGAAGGCGGCGGCGGTCCTGCTGCTGGGCACCGCCGCGCTGGCGCTCGCTTCGTGCAAGGAAACCGGCGGGCGCAAGGCGGGGGAAGCGACCTGCAACAGCGCTTCGACTCCCTTCTGCAGTTCGACGGTCAAGCTGCCGGCGGGCTATCAGGGGCCCCGCTTCGTGCTGAGCCAAGACTACCCGAAGACTGCCCCTGCAGACTCGATGCCGTGGCAATCGTTCGATCCGATGACCCAGCCCGACGGCTATGCCAACGCGGTGCTCGGGTACTTCTACGAAGGCAATCTGCGCGACGACATGGCGACCAGCTTTCAGCCGAAGCTTAACACGGTTCGCGACTGGTACCACGCGCCGTGGCTCGACATCGGCTCGAACGGTCGCGAGCCGATTCACGGGCTGACCCGCGAGCGGGCCAGCATGCCGCACGAACTCGACCCCAGGCAGGACCAGATCTGGAACAACTGGGCGGTGGGCTTTTACAACGCACCAGGTGGCGTGATGTTCGGCAAGATCTGGGCCGACCATGGCAAGCCCGACGCGGCGATGGCGATCGCGCCTGAAGGCACGGTGACGGCCAAGCTGCTGTTCACCACCGCGCCGCTCGACCAGGTTTCATGGCTGCGCGGCGCGCCCGAGTGGAACGCCTACATCTTCACCGATCTTCACAATCCCGGCAACATCCCGCCCAAGGCGCCGCGTGCGATCCAGAAGGTCCGCCTGCTCCAGATCGACTTCGCGGTGAAGGACCAGCGCTCGTCCGCGACCGGGTGGGTGTTCGGGACTTTCGTCTACAACGGCGGCCCGACCGGGTCGGCCGGCAGCGGCTGGCAGCACGTTAAGCCGGTCGGGGTGATGTGGGGCAACGATCCCAGTTATACGGGGTCGGGGCCGCTCGAGCAAAGCTGGATCAATCCCGAAGTGGCGTTGCCCCACCTCGGCTATCAGGGACGGTTAAACGGGCCGGTCGACAACCCAAAATCGTCGTGCCTGTCGTGCCACATGACCGCGCAATCGCCCGAATCGGTCGCGGATCTGGTGACAAACCTGTTTCCGCCGACCCCAGCGGACATTCCCAGGTGGTTCGTCAACCTGCCTTCGGGGCAGCCGTTCACCCCGGGCAAGGTATCGAACGACTATTCGATGCAGGTCGCGTTCGGGCTGGCCAACTTCGCCAGCGTCGATACCGCGCTCAATCATCCCGATCCGGCGGTGCGCAAGTCTGCCGCGATCGCCATCCTGAAGGCCAACTCCGCGCCGCCCCGAGCCGGTCCTCAGTGATCGAAGGCGAAAGCGGGACGGCCGGTGGTGTCACCGGCTGCCCCGCCTTCGGCCGGGGCTGCCAGTCCGTAATGCAGCTGCGCCGCTTCCAAACAGCCGGCGAACCCGGTGGTCGCAGTATAGAACCGGGCCATAGGAACGCAGCCCGCAACAATCCCTCCACTGCTCGCCGCGATCGCACCGTCGAGCATGAGGTTGTCGCAATTGCCGAAGTTCTCGATCGAGCAATCGAGGACGTCCGACCAAGCCGGTGGGGTCGAGCCCGGGCGTTCGCCCTTGGTGCCAATCCGCTCCAGATACGGCTGGTTGGAGTTAGTGTAGGCGAACACCGGCTTGCCCAGCCCGATCATCATGCCGAGCTCGAAAACCGTGCCAACGTCGGCGCTGGGGCCACGAAACGGGGTCAGCTTGCAGATTGCGAAGTCGGCCTCGCGCATGGCAGCGACGTTGAAGGCATAGATCTCTCGCGAAATCCCGCCGCCCGCTTCGACCACGGGCGGCGCGGTTGTCCGCTTGGCGATGTCGTCGTCGCCGGGGATGAGCACCTGGAAACCGGCGGCCTGGGCCAGCTTGACCTTCTCCGCGATGATCGCGTTGGCATTGGGCAGGAACACGTCGGGGCCCGACAGATAGAGTTTCGGCGACTGGGTCATGGCTGCATCTCCATCTTCGGCGCGCTCACCACCGTGCGGGCGGCTTCGACGCGGAAATCGTAACCGAGCGGTTCGTCGGCGCAATCGGGCCAGTTGCCGGTGGCCGTCCAATAGTGGCACAGGCCCAGGCGCGAGCAGAGCCCGAGAAAACGCGGGTCAGCGCGCATCGCCTTGTTGGTTGCCCCGAAGATAATCGCGGTCAGGTACAACCCGCCCGGCATCCGCCCGCGCTTCGCACCGAAATCGGCCCGGGCGACCGCATCGAACGCGCCATCGAGCAGCCCGCAGGCCGACATCGTGATCAACAGCCCGAGTTCGATCATGCCGTGATTGGCCAGGTTGCGCTCGACGATCCCGAGCAGCCGCGCGCGCGCCGTATCGAGCGGCAAGAGCAGCAGCTCGGCGGTCGAGAGTGCGCGCTTGAGGTATTCATTGTTGCTGCCGCGGCGGTCGAAAAAGCGCTCGGCCCGGTCCCAGTCGCGCAGCATCGCCGCGATCATCAGCGGCCCGGCATTGATCCATGCCACGTCGGGCCAGCGCTCGGCGATTGCGTCGAACTCGGCGAAAGCCTCGTCGATCGCGCCCATATCGGACAGCGCGATGGCCGCGTTGGTGGCGAGCAACGGGTTCATCGGATCGAGCGCCGCGGCTCGCAGCGTGGTCTCGCGCGAGGCGGCAATCCGCCCGACCGAGCCTTCGAAGTCGCCCAGATGCTTGAGCACTTCGGCATCGTGGGGCGAGGCCGCGGCGGCGCGGATCAGCAGGCCTTCGCGGATCGCATAGGTGTGTTCGGCCTCGAGCAGGCTCAGCGCCACAAGCGGCAACCCGGCCTGCGGATCGAGCGCGATCGACCGCTCCGCCGCGGCGATCACCTCGCCGCGCGCCGCCTCGAAGGCGTCGGTACCGGCAGTCCAGCGGGCGGCGATGGCCCACGCCATCGCCAGGCTCGCCCACGCCGGAGCGAACCCTGGCGCCTCGGCTACCACGCCTTCGAGCAGCGCCGCGCACTGAGCGTTGTCGGTCGGCGCCCCTGCCAGGCTCCTCGCCCTGAGGTAGCGGTCGTAGACCGCGGGTGCCAGCGCCGGGGCCTGGCGCCGGACCTTGAAGACGCCTTCAAGGCCGCGGGCGACCGCGGCGGCGATGTCGTCCTGGAGCGCGAAGACGTCGGGCAGCTCGCGGTTGTACTGGTCCGACCACAAAGTCACCTGGGTGGCGCAATCGACCAGTGCCGCGGACACGCGCAAGCGGTCGCCGTTGCGCCGCACCGTCCCGTCGAGAAGGTGCGTCGCGCCCAGCCGGGACGAGATGATACCGGTCAGCTTGTCGCGACCACGGAACACGAAGCTCGAGCTGCGCGCCAGCACCTTGATGCCGGTCGAGCGCGCCAGCAGGTGGAGGATTTCCTCGGCGACGCCCTCGCTGAAGAAGTCCATCTCGGGATCCACCGAGAGATTGTCGAACGCCAGCACCGCAAGCACGGGTTCGGAGGCGGGTTCCGCCCTGGCGGGTTTCGCGGGCTGCGGCTCGGGTGCCGGGGGGGCCGGGCGCATCGCCATCGCCTGTTCGATCGTCGCGCCGGGGTGGATCGCCAGCTCGCTCCACAGCAGCTTACGGACCATGTCGTAACGCCGCCGCGCCGCCGCGCTCGCCCCCATGGCCTGTTCCGCGCGCAAGGCATGAGCGATCGCGGCTTCGTCGAGCGGGTTGCGCCTAAGCCAGGCCTCGGCCAGCGCCACGACTTCGCTCCATGCCTGCGCCTCGGCCAAACCGTCCAGCCGCATCGCGACCTGTCCGGCAAGCATGCGCTCGAAGCGGGCGCGTTCCTGGTCGCGCCACTCGCCGAACGGTCCGCCCAGTTCGAGATCGTCGAGCAATCCGTCTGCCCCCAGAGCGTCCAGCGCGGAGGCAATCTCGGACGGTGCGGTGGTGCCGCTCGCTCCGGCGAGTTTCCCGACGTCGCTGCGCACCGCGCCCGGCACCAGCGCGACTTCGGAGCGGGTGGCCGTCAGCACCGATCCGGCGGCCGAGCCGAGCGCGGTGCGCAGTTCGAGCAGGCACTGGCGCAGGCTCGACCGCGCCTGGGCCTCGCTGCGATCCGCCCAGAACAGCCCGCACAGCTTGTCGCGGGTCGCGGTGTGGTGCGGATCGATGGCGAGGTAGGCGAGGATCGCGCGGGCACGCCGTCCCGTCAGCGTGAGCGGACGGCCCGAAGCGTCGGCACAGCCGAAGCTGCCCAGCAACCGCAAAGACAATGCGGGCGAAGGCCGCTCCAGTTCCATCGGACCTGATTCCATCCCCCACCTAGTGCGGCAGTTTCAGCCGTTCCCGACATAACCGTAAAGCCATGCCGGCCCAATCAACACGTTTATTTACGCAGAATTGACGCGGGACTGATGGTTCGTTGCCGCTCGGCCTGACGGTCGTCGCCTAAACGGGGTCATCGGCGCTGCAGGAGCGACCAGGCGCCGGACAACCAGGAGAATTCGAGATGACCATCACCAAGACCCTGCTCGCCGCCACCGTGCTCGTCCTCACCCCCGCCATCGCCTATGCCCAGTCGGGCGGTTACGAGCGTGCGAGTGTCGAAGTCCGCACCGACGACATCAACCTTTCGAGCCCGGCCGGCCAGGACATCCTCGACCGCCGGATCGCCACCGCCGTCCGCAAGGTCTGCGGGTACTCCACCGGAAACGTCTGGCTTTCGGCGCGCAGCAAGCAGCGCGACTGCATGAGCAAGGCCCGCAGCCAGGCCCTTGCCAGCGCCCGGCGGGCCCAGGAAAGCACGCTCGCCGCGAAGTAACCCGCGCGAGTTCAGACACCGCCAGGGCCGGGGCCAACACCCCGGCCCTGGCTTTTTGGGCGTATGGCGAGCGCGCTACGGCGATGCGAAAACGGTTACCGAACGTGCTGTTGGCTGCCAGAATTGACGTCATTCTCCTGCCAGTTTCCATGATCGGCGTGCCAAAATAGATGGCATCCGGCGATTTCCTGTCGGCTGCCAAAATTGACACCAGTGGCACCCGCTATTTCACGTCGCGCGCGACGAACAGGGGATTGCTTCGCGCCTAACAGCGAATGCCGTCTCGAAGAACAGCGAGTTGAAGGCGGGAGGCGTTAATGGTGCGAATCGCCAGTTGCACATCGAGCGGTTCGGGTTCACCAACCCGGTGCTGATCTCGGACGACGGCGAAATCATCGCGGGTCACGGGCGGGTCGAGGCGGCCAGGCTGCTTGGCTGGAAGACGGTCCCGACCCTGGCGCTATCGCATCTCTCCGAGACCGAGCGCCGTGCCTACGTCATCGCCGACAACAAGCTCGCGATCAACGCCGGGTGGGACAAGGAGAGCGGCGCATCACGTTCTCGTCCTGGAGAGGGGCTATTTCTACCTAGACCGCCACTACGCGTCGCTGTCTCAGGTCGCCCGCGACATCACCGGTGCTCATTGGTCGGGACCCCGCTTCTTCGGCACCAAGCGCGAGGTCGCTGCTCGTGGGTGATGGTCCCAAGATCCTGCGCTGTGCGATCTACACCCGCAAATCCAGCGAGGAGGGGCTGGACCAGGATTTCAACAGTCTCGATGCGCAACGCGAGGCTTGCGCCGCCTACATAGTCAGCCAGCTCCACGAAGGCTGGGTGGCCGTGCCGGGCATCTATGACGATGGCGGGTTCTCGGGCGGCAACATGGAGCGGCCCGGGTTGAAGGCGTTGCTAGGGCAGGTCGCTGCCGGCAAGGTCGACATGATCGTCGTGTACAAGGTCGATCGTCTCACCCGCAGCCTCTCCGACTTTGCCCGGATCGTCGATGTCCTCGACAAACAGGGCGCCAGCTTCGTGTCGGTCACCCAGTCGTTCAACACCACCACCAGCATGGGACGCCTGACTCTCAACGTTCTGCTCAGCTTTGCCCAGTTCGAGCGTGAGGTCACCGGCGAGCGTATCCGCGACAAGATTGCAGCCTCCAAGGCGCGGGGCATGTGGATGGGTGGTCCGGTGCCGCTTGGCTATGATCTCGGCGACCGCAAGCTCGTGATCAACGAACTAGAGGCCGCAACCGTTCGTCACATCTACTCGCGCTATCTCGAGCTGGGATCGGGCAATCAGCTGGTGATCGAGCTTGAACGTGGGGGAATTCGCAGCAAGCCTCGGGTTGACCGGCATGGCCGGCAGTATGGCGACCAGCCGCTCAGTCGCGGCGCTGTATACGCGATATTCCAGAGCCGGCTCTACGTGGGCGAGGTCACCCACAAGCAGCATGTCTATCCCGGTCAACATCTGCCCATCGTCGAGCATGCGGTGTTCGAGGCTGTCCAGGTCATGCTGGCCAAGGCGCGGGTCGAGCGACGCATCAGAGTGAACGCCAAAGAAGCAAGTCTCCTTGCGGGCGTGCTCTACGACGGCTTGGGCAGGCGGATGTCTCCGAGCCATGCCAACAAGGCGGGCAAGCGGTATCGCTATTACGTATCGCAGGTCCTGCCGCCCGCACCCTCCACCAAGACATCTCGAGACCCGGCCCTGATCAAGCTCATTGTCCAGGCTGTGTCGCTCCGCGATGCCATAGCGGATCAATCCGCGACATCGTTCGACGGGCTTGCCAGGGCTTTGGGCTACAGTCGCGAGCATGCAGCCGACCTGCTCCGGTTAAGCTACCTCGCCCCCGACATCATCTCGTCCATCATCGATGGCCGTCAGCCGGCTGAACTCACGCGCACCCGGCTGATGAAGATGCCGCGTGTGCCGCTCGGGTGGCAGCAGCAGCGCTCGGTGCTCGGCTTCTAAAGCTGCGCCCAACCTTCCCCCGAAGGCGTCGGGGTGTCCAAAACAGGCCTCAGAGATATCGGCTCGCTGTCGAGCGTGTGCGTGGCGGCGAATGGTCTCTGCGGAAGGATGGACGGCGAGTCGCCCAAGCAGTGACGGAAACAGCGCGCAAATTTAGCGGACACTGACGCCGTCTCGGGGCTTCTCGAATTGGGGGAGAGAGTGGTGCGCCCGGCAGGACTCGAACCTGCTACCTCAAGATTAGAAGTCTCGCGCTCTATCCAGATGAGCTACGGGCGCGCGCCGCAGACGCGATAAGGCCGCTTTGCGCGGCGCGCAAACCGCGATAGCACAACAGCGATGGACGAGGGGCTTCAGCGCATCGAGGGAACGGCGGTAGGACCGCGGCATTTCCGCTATTTCGACTTCGTGATGGCGGCGTTCGTCACCATCCTGCTGCTGTCCAACCTGATCGGCGCGGCCAAGCTGACGACCGTTGCGGGGGTGACCTTCGGCGCGGGCATCCTGTTTTTCCCGGTGTCCTATGTGATCGGCGACGTGATGACCGAGGTCTATGGCTATTCGCGCGCGCGGCGCTGCGTGTGGATGGGCTTCTTCGCGCTGCTGTTCATGGCGTTCATGAGCTTCGTGGTGGTGGCGATGCCGCCCTCGCCCGGGTGGGGCTGCGCGTCGAGCGGCGACCCGCTGTTCGCCGATGCGGTCGCACGGACGTCGAGCGGAGCGGTGTGCCAGACCACCTACGAATCGGTGTTCGGCAGCACCTGGCGAATCGTCCTCGCCTCGCTTGCCGCGTTCTGGGCGGGCGAGTTCGTCAACAGCTTCGTGCTGGCCAAGATGAAGATCCTGACCGCGGGCAGGCACTTGTGGTCGCGGACGATCGGTTCGACGGTGTTCGGCCAGGCGGTCGACAGCGCGATTTTCTATCCGCTCGCTTTCCTGGGGGTGTGGGAAGCCGGCGACGTGCTCACGGTGATGGTGACCAACTGGGGGCTCAAGGTGGCTTGGGAGGCGCTGCTGACCCCTGCGACTTATGCCGTGGTCGGCTGGCTCAAGCGGCGCGAACGGGTCGAGGTGTTCGACACCGCGACCGACTTCTCGCCGTTTGCGAAGAGCGAAACCTGAGAGAAATCACTTGCGCTGAGCTTGCCGAAGGACCGTTCCTCGGGTGGGCGGGGGGGTGGGGCCGGGACGTTGGAACCGCCCTCCGGCAAGCTCAGGGCACGCGGGTAAGCTTAGGTGGGTCGGCCCCGCATAAAAATGCGGGGCCCCCGGCTCGCTCAATCGGCCAGGAGGCCGATGGCGAGGTAAACGACGATCAGCGAGCCGAAGCCGATCAGCGTGCCGATCACGAAGCCGACGCGGACGAGGGTGACGTCCCAGCCGAAGCTGTCGGCGATCCCGCTGCACACACCCATCAACTTGGCGTTGGCCTTGTCGAGGTGGAAACCGCGGCGCGGTCCGGGGGTGACGTCGCGCGAACTGTTGTCCTCGAAGCGCAGGCCGCTCACGCCATGATCTCCTGGGCGGCAACGGCGCTCGGCGCGGTCGGGGTGGAAACGGTACCGCTGATCAACACGAGCGACAGCGCGAGAGCGGTCGAAGCGGCGATCAGGTTGCTGGCGAACGAACGGATGGCGGTCATTTTTCATGTCCTCTGAGTCATTGGGGGGCGGCCAATCCGCCCGATGCCGAGTATCTTGCAGAGGTCGTGCCAGTTTGCAGAAAGGGCGGATTCTGGCTGTTCCCCCCGTCAACGCGGTTCCGGTTCATGACCGTGAACACAGGGTGAATACCACGGTTTAGGAAAATTCACCTAGAATTGGGATCGATGATTTGGGCGGAACGCTCGCATCGCGCAACCGACGCGGCTAGAGCGAGCGCTCCCATGCTCGACCGCCTCCTTCTCGAAGACTTTCGCAACCACGCCGCGACCGCGATTGAAGGGACCGCGCGGTTCAACGTGCTGGTGGGCGACAACGGCGCGGGCAAGACCAACGTGCTTGAGGCGCTGTCGCTGCTGGCGCCGGGCCGCGGACTGCGAAGGGCCGCGCTGGGCGAAATGGCGCGCGGCGGCGGAAGTGGTGGGTTCGCGGTCAGCGCGCGTTTGGGCGACGATACCGGGCTGGGGACCGCGATCCGTACTGCGCAGCCCGGCCGCCGCGTGGTCCATGCCAACGGCGCCGACATCCCCGCGGTGCGGCTGGGCGAGTGGCTCAGCGTCGCGTGGCTGACCCCGGCGATGGACCGCCTGTTCGCCGACAGCGCGGGGGCACGACGGCGGTTCCTCGACCGGCTGGTGCTCGCGCTCGAACCGGGCCACGCCGCGCTCGCCGCGCGTTACGACGCCGCCTTGCGTGAGCGCAACCGGCTGATCGGCGGCGAATCCGAACCCGATCCGCTGTGGCTCGACGGGATCGAGGCGCAGCTCGCGGAGAGCGGCGAGGCGCTGACCGCGGCGCGGCGGCGGGTGGTCGAGGCGCTCGATTTAGCGCTGGCCGCAACGCCCGCGGAACCGTTCGCCCGTCCCGCCCTGGCCTATGCGAGCGAAACTTCCGACGGCCTCGCCGCTGCGCTCCACGCTGGCCGTCGCCGCGACCGCGCCGCGGGGCGGACCCTCGCCGGACCCCACCGCGACGATCTTGCGGTTAAGCTCGCCACCAAAGGGCGTGCAGCTGTCGACTGCTCGACCGGCGAACAAAAGGCGATGCTGATCGCGATCGTGCTGGCCCATGCCGCATTGCTCGATCCCGCGCGGCCGCGCGTGCTGCTACTCGACGAAGTCGCCGCGCACCTCGATCCGCTCCGCCGCGCCGCGCTGTTCGAACGGCTGCGCGCGGTGCCGGGGCAATACTGGCTGACGGGGACCGAGACCGCGCCGTTTGCCGAGATTCTCGGCGAGGCGGCGGTGTGGGAAGTGCGCGAGGGAGCGGTGAGTCGCTTATCCTAGTTCCGTCGCCCCTGCGATAGGCGGTTTGCCCGCTTCCTCGACGACGGCAGGGTCTGTCTCTCAAACAGCGCCGCAGAACGGTCACTGCATTGTGTGCCACTCGGACGCAAATCGTGGCTGATCTGTGGTTCCGATCGCGGCGGTCAGCGCGCGGCGGTTGCTTATTCGCTGATCCAAACGCTGACGTCCTGGCGCGCATCGCCGATTACCCTGTCAACCGGCTCGACGCGCTGCTCCCATGGAACTGGCAAGCCGCCAAGCTCGCACTCGCCGCCTGACCCGAACTACGCCGCAGCCTTCGACGTATGCTTACCGGCTTGGCACCGCAATTCGGTCTTTGACGGGCCTCCAGACAGATCCCGATAGCAGACGGCAGGGCCGGCTTCTCAGCTGTTTTTCGTTGCGCCAGCCTGAAACCCCGTTTGGGGAGCCGCGCTAGGGGGTGATCGCCGCGCGGACACGTCGTTCCAGCACGGTCAACGGCATGCGTCCGCCGTCCAGCACCAAGTCGTGGAAGCGCTTGAGGTTGAAGCCTGGCTGGCGCTCCGCCTCAACACGCAGGCGTGCGATAACCGTCTGACCGGTCTTGTAGGCGGTCGCCTGCCCTGGATAGACGATGTAGCGATCGATCTCGGTCTGTGCCGAGCCGACGGACTCGGCCGAATTTTCCACCATATAGCGGTGCGCCTTCTCGCGGCTCCATCCGCGCGCGTGCATGCCGGTGTCCACTACCAAGCGCGCAGCACGGAACAGATAGGCTGAAAGGTAGCCGATCTTGCCGAACGGATCGTCGGCATACATGCCAAGCTCATCCGCAACCTGTTCAGCGTATAGAGCCCAGCCCTCGCTGTAGGCGGTGGCGCTGACGACTTGACGGTACAGGGCGAGATCACCGTTCTCCTGTGCCAGCGCACCTTCGAACAAGTGCCCCGGGGCGGCCTCGTGGTAAGCCAGGGTGGGCAAGGTGTAGCGCGGCCAGTCGCCAGTATCGCGCAGGTTGATGTAGAAAATGCCGGGCCTGGACCCGTCAAGCGAGCCCCGCTGCGCCGACCCGCCGGGAGCACCGGCCTGGATTTCCACGGGCACGCGGCGGATTTCGGAGCGCGCCTTGGGAATGCGGCTGAACGCTTGCGGCAGGCGCGGGCGGATCGCTTCGACCCGGCCGTTGAGATAGGCCAACAGCGCTGCGCGCCCCGCATCGTCGTTGGCGAACACCTGGTCGGGCACCTGGCCAAGCGCAACAAGCCGCTCGCGCACGCTGCCGGTCCGATAGCCTTGCGCCGCAAGTAGGGCGCCAATCCGCGCCTTGAGGTCCGTCACCTGCTCCAGCCCGGTACGATGGATCTGATCGGGCGTGAGGTCGGTTGTCGTGTGGAGCTTCAGCACGGCGGCATAATAGGCCGCACCGCCGGGAAGGCGGCCCACGCCGGCCGCTGAGGTAGCGCGGGGCAACAGGGCAGCCAGGGTGTCGATCTGCTGGCTGAGCGCAGCACGGATTGGTCCCTCCCACAATTCGAGTGCCCCCTCACCGTAGCCGGTCAGGCCTTTCTCGGTCGATCGCCGGGCAATCGAACGTACCAATGTCTTGTTGCGCCCTTCACCGTCGCGCAGATCGCGGAGCTGGGTGATTGCCCGCTCGAGAATGAAACGGGGTGCGATCACGCCCATTGCGGCGTTGCTTCGCACCAGGGCCGTATCGGCGTCCAGCAGGCCAGGAATGGCGCGCATTCGCGCCATGTAGGCATCGGCATCCGCGCGGTTATTGACCGGGTGCTGGGTATCCATGAAGTTGGGGAGACCGGTGTAGAAGCCGCCCAGTTGGGTTACCGCATAGGGCCCGGCACGGTGGCCGAAGCCATCGCTATGGAACGGAAATTGGTTGGCGAGTCGATCGCGTGAAGCAAGCTGAAACTCGGCGACGTCATAATTGAGCCGGCCTGCCTCGCTCAATTGGTCGCGGCGGATCGCGCGCAGATCCGAAAGATCGGTTCGTGCCTGGCGCCCTTGCCGCGATCGCGCCGCCGGGGACCAGTCGGGCAGTTGCGAACGCAAAGCTGCCCGGGCGCCCGTGTCGATCCCCAGCGAAGTTGCGGTCGTTGGGTCTCGCCGCAGGAGGGCTTCAAACTGCGTTTTAAGCAATTCGTCCAGCTTTGCATCGGCAGCGTTTGTCGTCCGCGCTCGGGCCGGCAAGCCGCTGCACAGCGCAGCGGCGCCGACGCCCACGATGAGCTTACGCCGAGTTACGATCATGCCCATTGCAAACCTCCAACATGCGGACGTGCTTCCAAGCACCCAAAACGAAGCCGTGATGCCAGGCGTTCGCACCAACATAAGTCGAGGCCGCCGATGAGAGCGAAATCAGCCTCTCGGCTCTGGCGGCACTGGATTTTCACGCGACTGACGAGAACCCGCGATCGCGGCCCGTACCCAGGCGCGCAAGTTCCTTCAGAGCCGCGAGGAGCAGGTCCACCTCGGCATGAGTGTGGTAGTGGCAAAGCCCTACTCTCACGAGTCCGCCCTTTTCGGACAAACCCAATCGATCCACGACCTCGACCGCATAGAAGCTGCCCGACCACGCGCAGATCCCCTTTTCCGCCAGGAACGTGGCGACCTCTCGCGGAGCGTGATTGGTCATCGTGAACGAGAAGGTGGGCACCCGACCTTTCATGGAAGGCGGGCCCCACAACCGGATGGACTCGATGGACCGGAATCCGTCCAACAAGCGTTGCCCGAGTGCCCGCTCGTATCGTTCGCACTCGTATAAGGCATGGCAGAGACGATCTCGACGCGAGCCATTGGATTTGCCCAATCGCCCGGACAACCACTCCAGGTATTCGATTGTCCCAAGCACTCCCGCCTGGCCTTCGAACGATGGGGTTCCGGTCTCGAACCTTGCCGCCGGGGGGCTTATGGAAGCAGGCCTGACCTTATATGCATTCAGACGCTCCAAAAGCGCGCGCTTTGCCCACAACACGCCTTGGTGAGGGCCAAAAAATTTATAGGGCGAGCATACCAGGATGTCGCACCCCAGTGCCTGAACGTCGGTAACGACGTGGGGGACCGACTGAACGGCATCGACGAAAACCAGGGCGTTGCTGTGTCGCCTGACGATGGCGCAGACCTCGGCTACGTCGTTGAGCGTGCCCAGCGCATTGCTCGCGCCGCCAACAGCTAGTTGCCCGTGAACAACGCGATTTGAAGATTTTGCCGGTCGCAGCGTGATCGCTGGACCGGCCAGGATAATCGTCGCTGAAGTCGCGAAGCGCCGCTCAGAACGCGCAGAGGGCCCGCTTAGCGGGCCAGTGCGGGC
>JAUYQH010000048.1 GCA_030697365.1 Novosphingobium sp.
GATCGGCTGGCCGAACTGCTGACGTTCCTTGGTGTAATTGATCGCCTCGTCGAGACAGCGCTGCGCCCCGCCCAGCGAACACGCGCCGATGTTGAGCCGCCCGCCGTCGAGCCCGGCCATCGCGAAGCGGAACCCGTCGCCCTCGGCCCCGACGCGGTTGGCGACGGGGACGCGGCAGTCCTCGAAGATCACTTGCGCGGTGGGCGAGGAGTTCCAGCCCAGCTTTTTTTCAGGCGCCCCGAACGACAGGCCGGGCGCGCCGTTCTCGACCACCAGGCAGGAGATGCCCTTGGCGCCACCATCCGCGGTGCGGACCATGCAGACGTAGATGTCGTTGACCCCCGCGCCCGAGATGAACTGCTTGGTGCCGTTGATCACGTAGTGGTCGCCATCCAGCCGTGCCGTGGTTTTGAGCGCGGCGGCGTCGCTGCCCGAACCCGGTTCGGTCAGGCAGTAGCTGGCGATGGTCTCCATCGTCACCAGCGTGGGCAGGAACCGCGCCTTGATCTCGTCGCCGCCGAAGCGCTCGATCATCGAAGTCGCCATGTTGTGGATCGAGATGTAGGCGCTGGTCGCGGGGCAACCATAGGCCATCGCTTCCATGATCAGCGCCGCCTCGAGCCGTCCCAGCCCGATCCCGCCGTTCTCCTCGGCGATATAGATCGCGCCAAAGCCGAGCTCGCCCGCGGCCTTCCACACATCCTTCGGGTAATGGTGGTCCTCGTCCCACTGCGCCGCGAACGGCGTAATGCGGTCGGCGGTGAACCGCTGCGCCATCTCCTGGATGGCGAGCTGGTCTTCGGTTAGCTGGAACTGGTCGCTCATCGCGTTCCCCTAGCAGCGACACGGGGCGGATTTCCAGCCGCTAGATTGGGTAGCCGGACGTTTGGCCTATTCGGCCACCTGCACCGGTCGATCCACAGGCTTTGGCCGGCGTGCAACCCAGGCGAGCGGGATGATCGCCAACAACAGCCAGAACAGTGCATCGAAGTTGTCGAGATAGGCGATGAATGCGGCCTGGCGGGTCACTTCGCCGTTGAGCATGGCCATTGCTGCGTCGCCGATCGAGCCCAGTTGCGCCGATGCCGAGGCCGGATCGATCACCGGCAGGTTGAACGAGGTGACACTTGCCGCGATGTCGGCGTGACTGACCTGCATATTGCGCGACAGCGTGGTCACTATCGCCGCGATCCCGAAACTGCTGCCCAGGTTGCGAACCAGCGTCATCAGCGTCGACCCGTCGGTGCGATAGTGCGGCGCCAGGGTTGAGAACGCGATCATGTTGACCGGCACGAATACGAATCCCAAACCCAGCCCCTGAACGAAACCCGATGCGACGATAAGATCCGAATCCATGTCGAGCGACCATCGGGTCATCATCCATAGCGATACCGCGGCCAGGGCATAGCCGACCGTGATCAGCAGCCGGGGATCGACCCGATTCATCAGCCGGTTGGTGATGACCATGGTGACCAGCACGCCTATCCCGCGCGGCACCATCAACTCGCCGGTTTCCATCACGCCGTAGTGGTAGATGTTCTGGTACATAGTCGGCAGCACCGCCGAAAGCCCGACATTGGTGATCCCGAGGATCACCATGAACCATAGCCCGCTGAGGAAGTTGGCGTTCCAGACCATTTTCTTCTCGAATAGCGGATGCGCGACACGACTGGTGTGGACCGCGAAGATCCACAGGCAACTGAGCGCGACGATCACTTCGACCACGCTTTCGGTGGCTTCGAACCAATCGTTGTGGTTGCCGCGATCGAGCAGCAGCTGCGTCGCACAAAGCGCCACGCCGAGCATGGCCGCGCCGAACACGTCGAGCTGGCGCTTTACGCGCGGGCGCGATGGGAGCAGCCACCACAGCAGCACCAGGGCAGGGATGCCGATTGGCAGGTTGACGTAGAACACCCACCGCCAGTTGAGCTGGTCGGTCAGATAGCCACCCAGGAACGGTCCGCTGATCGGCCCGATCATCACCACCATGCCCCAGATCGACATCGCCTGGGTTTGCTTGCTGGGCCGGTTGATATCGAACATGATCGTCTGCGACAGCGGCGCAATAAAGGCCGCAGCCACGCCCTGCAGCGCCCGGAAGACGACCATCTCGGTCAGCGAGGTCGCCGCGCCGCACAGCATCGACGCGATCAGGAACAGCGCGGTCGCGCCGATGAACAGATTGCGCGAGCCCAGCCGGTCGGACAGCCAGCCGGTCAGCGGCAGCACCATAACCCCGGCGATGATGAAGCTGGTCAGGACCCAGCTGATCGTATCGATCGACGCGCCCAGACTGGTCTGCATGTGCGGGATGGCGACGTTGGCGATCGTCATATCGAGGAACTGGATCACCGACACCGCCATCACCGCGGCCATCAGCAGCCCGGTGTGGCGAGACGGCAGAAACGGGACGTCGTCGGCCGGACCGGACCCGGGGGGGCTAGGCGCCGGTGTCGATGCGGACATGGGTCGACAGCCCGGCAATCAGCGGACGCGAGGGCTTGGAGTCGATTTCGATACGAACGGGTACGCGCTGGGTAACCTTGACCCAGTTGCCGTTGGCGTTTTGCGCCGGAAGTACCGAGAATTCGGACCCCGTCCCCGCGCCGATGCTTGCGACGTGGCCCTTGAGCCTGAGACCGGGATAGGCGTCGAAGGTGAGTTCGGCAGGCTGGCCGACCCGCATCTGCGCCAGATCGGTTTCCTTGAAGTTCGCCTCGATCCAGCTGCGGTTGCTGACCACGATGCTGACCGCAGGGAGGCCCTGGGTCATCATCTGGCCGACGAGCAATCGGTCGGCCTGGCTGACGACCCCCGACACCGGCGAGCGGGTCTCGGTTCTGGCAAGATCGTAGGCCGCGCGGCGCTTCTCGACCTGACCCGCGAGGACCGCGGGATCGACCCCGGGCGCGACCCGCGAGGTGGCCAGCGCGGCGCGCGCCTTGGCCTGCGCGCCCTGGGCATTGGCAAGTTGGCCGCGCGCCGCAGCCAGCGCCTCGGTCGCGGCGTCCATCTGCGCACGGGTGGTGAAGCCGCGCTCCATCAGCTGCGCCTCGCGCGCATGGTTTTCCTGCGCGTACGTCAGACTTGCGCGCGCCGCGGCGATGTCGGCGCCCTTGGTCGAGAGGTCGGTTTCCATCCCCACGACCTTGACTTGTGCCGCCGCGATCGTCGCATCGGCCTGGGCCATCGCGATCCGGTAAGGTTCGGGATCGACCCGGAACAGCAGGTCGCCCGCGCGAACCGGCTGGTTCTCGCGCACTCCCACTGCGACGATCCGCCCGCTGACTTCGGTGCTGACCGAGACTTTGTCCTGCTGGACATATGCGTTGTCGGTCGTGACGTAGTGGTCGTTGACCCAGTAGTACCAGACCGCGCCGCCAATCAGCAGCAACGGCACCGAGGCCATGATCGCCCACAGGCGCAAGCGATATGGATTTGCCGCGGGCGCGACCGGGCCGGATGTCTCGACCGCGGTTGCGGCGTCGAAGCGCGGATCACGCTCAGCCATGCGACACCATCGGTTCGACAGGGCGTCGCGACAAGTTCTGGCGCATCTGTTCGAGCGACTGGCGCAGGATGGCACGATCGCCCTCAGGCACGCCCACCAGCGCTTCTTCGATCATCTCGTCGGCGAAGGGGCGCAACTGCGCCAGCAATTCCTGCGCCTTTACCGTCAGGAACAGCCGCCACGACCGGCGATCGGCGGGGTCGGCGCGGCGTTCGACCAGATCGGCCTCCTGCAAGCGATCGACCATCCGGCACACCGTGATCGGCTCAACCTCGAGCAATTCGGCCAGCCCGCCCTGGTTCACGCCCTCGTTGCGGCGGAGCACGGTCAGCACCTGCCACTGCGGCCGGGTGACCCCGATATCACGCGCGCGCGCATCGAATTCCCGGCGCATCAGACGCGAGACGTCAGACAGGACCGCGGCGAGGTTCTCGTTCACAGCTGCCCCATTTATAACAATGCTTATAATTGTCAATGTAGATCATCGGCTACGTTGCAGCTTGGACATCCCAGCCAAACGCTGCGGCGATATCAACCGTGAGGGCGGTGACTTGGCTGAATCAGATCGTCAGTTTGCGGGAATGACCGACCTGCTCACCGCCTTGCTCGCCCGCGACGCCATCCGTATCTGTCTCGTCCGCCTCGCGCGCGGCGAGGACCGCCGCGATGCGGACCTGATCACCGCCTCGTACTGGCCCGATTCGGTCACCGACTACGGCGTGTTCGCGGGCAATTTCGCCGCCTATCTGGCGTGGGTGGTGCCAGGATCGGACGCGATCGCGAATACCCAGCACGTCCTTGGGCAGAGCCACATCGAACTCGACGGGGATCGCGCGCGGGTCGAGACCCAGGTGATCTCGTACCACCGCGTCGATTACGGAGGCGGCGACGAGCACGACACCTGCATGGGCGGGCGCTATCTTGATGGGTTCGAGAAACGGGATGGCGAATGGCGGATCGCCAGTCGGACAATGCTTTACGACTGGTCGCAGGATTGGGGCGCCGCAGCCAACTGGTCACAAGGCCTGATGGGGATGCCGTTCAGCGCCGAGCACTACACCGGGCGGACGCATGGCGACTGGAGCACGACATTTTTCAGCCTCCGGTAACCGACTTCGTACCGCACTGGCGATGTCACGCGGGAGGCCGGGCTTTGCGGTGGATTCGACCCGGCCCTTGCCTATGACGAGGCCCACAAGCGCAATTCCGGGACGACGATGACCTGCAAGCCGACCATCATTCCGTCGCCCGAAGACGTCGATACTGCGGCGCTGCGCGAGAAGTATCACCTCGAGCGCGAGCGCCGCCTGCGCAGCGAAGGTCAGGCGCAGTATGTCCGCCCATCCGGCGGCGCAGTCGCCGATTACGCCGCAGATCCGCACATGCCCGTTACCCCGCGCGAACCGGTTTTCGAAGACCTCGACGTGGTCGTCGTCGGCGCAGGTTTCGGCGGAATCCTCGCCGCGCACCATCTGGCCAAGCAGGGCGTCAGCGGCTTTCGCAACATCGATACCGCGGGCGACTTCGGCGGGGTATGGTACTGGAACCGCTACCCCGGGATCCAGTGCGACAACGACGCCTACTGCTATCTCCCGCTGCTCGAGGAAACGGGCTTCATGCCCTCGAAGAAGTTCTCCGACGGCGCGGAGATCCAGGCTTACTGCCGGATGCTGGCGGAGAAATACGGCTTTGCCGACAAGGCGCTGTTCCACACCCAGATCACCGCGCTGCGGTGGGACGCGGCAAGCAAGCGCTGGCTGGTCGAGACCAACCGCGGCGACAAGCTTCGTGCGCGGTTCGTGATCATGGCCGCAGGCGTGCTCAACATGCCCAAGCTGCCCGCCATCCCGGGGATCGACAGCTTCAGGGGCAAGTTGTTCCACAGCGCGCGGTGGGACTATGCCTACACCGGCGGAGCTTATGACGATCCGATGCTGCGCAAGCTGGCCGACAAGCGCGTGGCGATCGTCGGCACCGGTGCGACCGCGATCCAGGCGGTGCCCCACCTTGCAAGGTACGCCGGGTGCCTCTTCGTCATCCAGCGCACCCCGTCGACCGTCGACGAGCGGCCCAACCCGCCGACCGACTCCGAATGGGCGCAGTCGCTCAAGCCCGGCTGGCAGCAACAGCGGATGGCCAACTTCCACCGCGCCGCGATGGAGATGTTCGCGCCGGGCGAGCCCGACCTGATCTGCGACATCTGGACCGAGATCGCGCGCAATATGGCCGCCGAGTTCGACGCCAGGGGCTGGCCCGAAACCCCCGAGGCGTTCATGGCCCAGCGCGAGAACATGGACTACCGGGTGATGGAACGGCTGCGTGCGCGGGTCGCCGAAATGGTCGAGGATCCGGCCACCGCCGAGGCGCTCAAGCCGTGGTACCGCCACTTGTGCAAGCGCCCGCTGTCGAGCGACGACTTTTACCCCGCGTTCAACCGATCCAATGTCGAGCTGATCGATGTATCGGCCACCAAGGGTGTCGAGAGGATGACCGAGCGAGGCTTCGTCGCCAACGGTATCGAGTATCCGGTCGACTGCATGATCTTCGCCAGCGGGTTCGAGGTCACCAGCGACCTCGAGCGGCGCTGGGGCATAGACACGGTCGAGGGGCGCGATGGGGTCTCGATTTACGATCACTGGCGCCACGGTCCGCTAACGTTCCACGGCACGATGACCCACGGGTTCCCCAACCAGTTCTACATCGGCTATATCCAGGGCGGCCTCAACGCCTCGGTCACCGAACAGTTCGGGCGCCAGGGCGAGCATATCGCGCACATCGTCAGGCACGCGCTCGATCGCGGAGCGAGCGTCGTCGAACCGGCCCGGGAGGCCATGGACGAATATGTCCGGGTCTTCAACGAAGGCCAGATCGACATGTCCGAATACCAGATGTCGTGTCCCCCGGGCTACTTCAACAACGAGGGCGAACTGAACGCGCCGTGGGCGCTGTTCCGCAGCTGGGGCCAGGGCTGGGACGCGTTCCAGGCGATGCTCGCCGAATGGCGCGCCAAGGGCGACCTGGAGGGGATGGAGCTGAGCCAATGAACGAGATGCCGGCGATCAGCAATTCGGAAGCGACCGCGGAAGACCTCGCCGCCGAGCGCGCGGTGACTTACGGCACCGAGGCGTTCCTCTCGAAGGACTACGCCGCAGCCGAAAAGAGACGGCTATGGCCGCGGGTGTGGCAGATGGCCGGGCGGCTCGAGGACGTCCCGAGCCCCGGCGACTTCTTCACATACGACATCGCCGACGAATCGATCATCGTTGTCCGCACCGCCGAGGGCGACAGACCTGGCGCGATCCGCGCGTTCCACAACGTCTGCGCGCACCGTGGGCGGCAGTTGATCGATGTCCCCGCGGGGGTCCATTCGGTGCGCGGCAACGCGCGCAACTTTATCTGCGCGTTCCACGGTTGGACTTACGACCTCGAGGGCAAGAACACCTACATCCTCGATGCCGACGACTGGCACGGCGCGCTGACCCCCGAGTGCACCTCGCTGTCGAAACTGCGCTGCGATACCTGGGGCGGGTTCGTGTATGTCGACATGCGCGACGAGGGCGAGAGCCTCGAGGAATTCCTCGACGATGCTGGCCGCATCCTCGCGTACTTCGAGCTCGACAGGATGCGCTACAAGTGGCGCCAGTGGTGCGTCTATCCGGCCAACTGGAAGACCGCGATCGAGGCCTTCATGGAGCCGTACCACACCACCACCACGCACAACCAGCTGACCGCCTTCGCCGAATTCTACGCCTATTCGAAGGCCTATGGCCGCCATTCGGTGTCGGGCTTCGACCAGCGCCAGGCGGCTGAAACCACCGCGCAGGGCGGTTCGGTCAGCCGCGCGGGCAAAGGCGACGATCCGCGCGTTTCGACTTACGAGCTGGCGCGCGAGAACTACACCACGATCAACTATTCGGCCTCGACCGACACCCTGATCGCCGCCGCCGCGCGGCTCAGGGACGAGCTGCCCGAAGACACCCCGGTGGGCGAGGTGATGGCCCACTGGATGGCCCGCGCCAAGGCCGACGACGCGGCGCGCGGGGTGACCTGGCCCGAGATCCCGCCTGCGGTTATGGCCGAGGCCGGGCTCGCCTGGACGCTGTTCCCCAACCAGAACATCCTCCAGGGGGTGACTTTCGCGCTGGCCTATCGCGCGCGGCCCAACGGCGACGATCCCGACAGCTGCATCTTCGAGGCCTATGCGCTCGAACGCTATCCCGAAGGCCAGGAACCCAGGACCGAATGGGTCGAGGCCGAGCCGGCCGAGGCCGGCTGGGGCAAAGTCCTGGCGCAGGATTTCGCCAATATGAAGTTCGTCCACAAGGGCATGAAATCGCGCGGTTTCCGCGGCGCGCTGCCCAACCCGCACCAGGAACAGAAAATCATCAACGCCCACCGCAACCTCGCCGAGTTCATGGGAACCGGCGCACCGAGGCAATTGAAATGAGCTACGACGACCCCAAGCCCGCGACCGCCACCTCGGATCTCAAGCTCAAGGCGGGCGGCACCCCGGTCTACAAGCGCATTCTCGACCTGTTCGAGGCGGAGGGGATCAAGACGCTGTTCGGCATTCCCGATCCCAACTTCGTGCACTTGTGCCTGGAAGCCGAAGCGCGCGGGTGGACGGTGGTTTCGCCGCACCACGAGGCGGCGGCCGGGTTCATGGCCGAAGCCGCCAGCCGGATCACCGGCAAGCCTGCGGTGTGTTTCGGCACGCTCGGGCCGGGCCTCGCCAACATGATGCCCGCGATCCAGTGCTGCAAGGTCGAGAACTCGCCGGTGATCTTCCTCGGCGGCCAGCGCGCGCGGGTGACCGAGCGGCGGGTGCGGCGCGGGCGCATCCAGTTCGTCCGCCAGGAACCGATGATCGAGGCTTCGGTCAAGTATTCGGGCTCGATCGAATACGCCGACCAGTGCGACGAGGTGATCCGCGAGGCGATCCGGATCGCCATGTCGGGCACCCCGGGGCCGACTTACGTCGAGTATCCCAGCCACGTGATCCTCGAAGAGCTCGACGTTCCCGAAGTGCTCCCGCCTCACCGCTATCGCCTGACCAACCAGGGCGCCGATGGCGACCGGATCGCCGAAGCGGCGAAGCTGATCCTCGCCGCGAAGAACCCGATCCTTCTGGTCGGCCACGCGGTCCACACCAGCAAGTCGGGCGCGGCGGTCAAGGACTTGGCGCTCAAGATGAACTGCCCGGTGATCCAGACTTCGGGCGGGACCAGCTACATCGAGGGGATCGAGGACCGCACTTTCCAGTACGTGTTCTCCGACGCCTCGATCGAGGCGGTCGAGGCTTCGGACTGCGTGGTCGCGCTGGGCACCGAGCTGGGCGAGCCGGTCCACTTCGGGCGCTGGCGCCACTGGTACGCGGGCGAGGCGGAGCGCAAGTGGATCTACGTCCAGCAGGATCCGACCGCGATCGGGGTCAACCGCCCGATCGACGTGCCCTTGGTGGGCGACGTCCGCGCGGTGGTGCCGCAGCTGACCCGAGCACTCGGCGAAGGGCGTCCGGCGGGCGACGACCTCGCGAAGTTCATGCGCGACGGTCAGGCCGAACTCGACAGCCTGGCGCAGGAAGTACTGGCCAAGAGCGACGGCACCGGCAATGTCCCCGTCCACACCAGCCGCTTCATCGTCGAGGCGACCAAGGCGTTCCCCAGGGACGGGATCATGATCCGCGACGGCGGTGCGACGGTGATCTTCGGCTGGACCTATAACCAGTGCAAGCCCAACGACGTAATCTGGAACCAGAACTACGGCCATATCGGCACCGGGCTGCCCTATGCGACGGGCGCAATGCTCGCCGACCAGGCCGAGACCGGCAAGCAGCGCCCGGGGATGCTGGTCACCTCGGACAGCTCGTTCCTGTTTCACATCGCCGAGCTGGAAGTGGCGGTGCGCCGCAACCTGCCGCTGGTCTGCGTGGTCGGGGTCGATTTCCAGTGGGGGCTCGAGGTCGGCGTCTACAAGCGCACCTTCGGGCTGGGCACCGCCGAGACCGGGACCCACTGGAGCAACACCGTCCGCTTCGACAAGATCGCCGAGGGTCTGGGCGCGCACGGTGAGTTCTGCGCCACCGCGGCCGAGATCGGCCCCGCCATCGCCCGCGCCTATGACCGGGGCGGAGTTACAGTAATCCACGTGCCAATCGACCCGAAGGCCAATTCGGAAGAAATGCCCAAGTACGAAAAGTTCCGGACGTGGTATGCGGAAGGGACTCAGTGAGAAAGGACCCCTGTAAGTGAGCAGCTACAAGCTTTTGATCGACGGCCAGCTGGTTGACGGCGCCGCCACGCTCGACGTGATCAACCCCGCCGAGGGCAAGGTTCTGGCGACGGCCCCGCGCGCCGATCTGGCGCAGCTCAATCAGGCGGTCGCCGCCGCCAAGAAGGCTTTTCCGGCCTGGGCGGCGCTGGCCCCCGAGGAACGCGAGGCCAAGCTCAACCAGCTGGCCGACGCGATCGAGGCCAAGGCCGATGCGTTCGCCCGGCTGTTGACCCAAGAACAGGGCAAACCGCTGGCCGAAGCCCAGGGCGAAGTAATGGGCGCGGTCTTCGGCCTGCGCGCGTTCGGGGCGATGCGCGCCGAAACCAAGGAACTGCAGCGGACCGACACCGCGCGGGTGATCGAGGTCCGCAAGCCGCTCGGTGTGGTCGCCGGGATCGTGCCGTGGAACTTCCCGGTCTTGCTGATGATCATGAAGGTCGGTCCCGGACTCGCCTTGGGCAACACCATGGTGCTCAAGCCCGCGCCGACCACCCCGCTTACCACCCTGCTGTTCGGCGAGCTCGCCGCCGGTATCCTGCCGCCGGGCGTGCTCAACATCATCGTCGACGACAACGATCTCGGCAGCGCGCTGACCGCGCATCCCGACATCGCCAAAGTCTCGTTCACCGGCTCGACCGCGACAGGCAAGAAGGTGATGCAATCGGTCGCCAGCGACCTCAAGCGGCTGACACTGGAACTGGGCGGAAACGATGCGGCGATCGTGCTCGACGATGTCGACATCAAGCAGGTCGCCCCGGCGATCTACGCCTCGGCAATGTCCAATTCGGGGCAGATCTGCCTCGCCACCAAGCGCGTCTATGCCCATTCGAGCCACTACGACGAACTGTGCGACGAGCTTGCGATCCTGGCCAAGGCATCGGTTGTCGGCGACGGCACCGAACAGGGCGTGACCATGGGCCCGCTCCAGAACAAGATGCAGTACGAAAAGGTCAAGGGCTTCCTGCTCGACGCCAAGGCCGAAGGCACGGTAATCGCGGGCGGCGAGGCGCGCGAGGGCGACGGCTATTTCATTCAGCCGACGATCGTGCGCGACATCGCCGACAGCGCCCGCCTGGTCCGCGAGGAGCAGTTCGGCCCGGTGCTGCCGGTGCTCAAGTACGACGACGTCGCCGACGCCATTCGCCGCGCCAACGACAGCGAATACGGTCTTGGCGGCACGGTCTGGACCTCGAATATCGAGCGAGGGATCGAGGTTGCCAACCAGGTCGATTCGGGCACGATCTGGGTCAACAAGTTCCTCGACCTGCCGTTCGACGTGCCGTTCCGCGGGGCCAAGCAGTCCGGCATGGGCGGCGAGAATGGCGAAGAGGCGATCAACGGCTATACCCAGGCCAAGATCATCAACGTCGCGCTCTGAACCGCGCCGCATCGGGCCCTGGCCATGGCGAAGCCTGACCAGGGCCTGATCGACTGGGTGACCGAGGCGATGGAGCCGCTCGGCACCGTTACCATGCGCCCGATGATGGGCGGCGCGACGCTCTATTGCGACGGCACGATCTTCGGAATCGTCGCCGACGACACGCTGTGGTTCAAAGCCGACAAGCTCAGCGATGCCGAGTGGGACGCGGCCGACTGCCCCCGCTTCACTTACGAGATGAAGGGCAGGACCGGCAGCATGAACTATCGCCGCGCTCTCGACGACGTCCACGACGATCCCGCCGAACTGCGCCGTTGGGGCGCGCTGGCGCTCACCGCCGGGCGGCGCGCTCCGGTGAAGGCGAAGCGGACGGAGAAGAAGTGATGACCGCACCGCCCAGCCGCTATTCCGGCCCGCCCGCGGCGCTCGCCGAGGGCTGGACGCTCGCCCGCCTGACCCAGCCGAGCCGCCTGGCGGGCGCCAATGGCATCCGCACCGGGGCGGATGGACTGATCTATGTCGCCTCGGTCCCCTCCAGCTCGGTCACCGCGTTCAACCCCGATACCGGGGTGATGGAAACGATCAGCCCGATGGACGGCGACATCGTCGCCCCCGACGATCTGGTGTTCGACGAAGCGGGCAACCTCTACCTCACCGAGATCACCGAAGGCCGGGTCTGCATGCGCGAACCCAATGGCAGGGTGCGGGTGATTTACGGCGACATGCCCGTGGCCAACCCGATCACCTGGCACCAGGGCCGCCTGATCGCGGGCGAATGCCGGATGGACGCCCGGATCATGGAGCTGAGCCTCGACGGCGGTGCGCCGCGGTTGATCAAGGACGGCATTCCGATGGCCAACGCCTTCGATGTCGGTCCCGACGGGCGGCTTTATGCCCCGATCATGGGTGCCAACGAGATCTGGGCGATCGACCTCGCCAGCGGCGCGCACGAAGTGGTCGCGGGCGATCTCGGCGTGCCCGATGCGGTCAAGTTCGACAGCAAGGGCCGGATCGTCACCACCCAGGTCGCGAGCGGCCAGGTGCTGCGGATCGATGTCCAGGCGGGCACCCGCGAGACGCTCGCCGAGATCGGCCCCGGGCTCGACAATGTGACCTTCGTCGGTGCGCGGATTTTCATCTCCAGCATCAACGGCTCGCTCACCGAGATTCTCGAACCCGGCAAAGTCCGCCCGCTGGTCGAGCGCGGGCTGCAATGGCCGCTCGGGCTGGCGGTCGGCGCCGACGGCGGCCTGTTCGTCTGCGACGGGGTCTATGGCTACAATCTGGCCCCCGGCAGAACCGCGAACGTGGAGGCCTTGCAGCTGGCGGGGATGATCTTCTGGCCCGGTTGCCCTGGCTATCTGCGCGGGGTCGCCGCGGGCGGCACACCGGGCGAATGGATCGTCACCACCGGCACCGGCAGCGTCGCACGATATCGCCCCGCGGCGGGCAAGAGTGATTTCATCGGCCATGGTTACGATCAACTGATGGGGGTGGCGACCACCGCGGGCGGCGCGGCGATCTTTGCCGAATACGGCACCGGTACGGTCCACATCGCCGATGGCGGCGAGGTCCGCGCCATCGCCACCGGGCTCGACAAGCCAACGGGCGTGGCGGTGATCGGCGATGCGGCTTTCGTGGCCGAGGCCGGCGCGGGCCGGATCGTGCGGTTGCAGCGCGGGGCGCCAGTCGAAACGCTGGTCGATGGCCTGACCCGCCCCGAAGGCCTGTGCGCGAGCGGCGGCAAACTCTATGCGATCGACAGCCGCGCGCGGACGTTGCTGGAGATCGATCCCGATAGCGGCGCGGTTTTTACCGTGGCGCGCAACCTGCCCGTGGGCGCGCCGTTCGGGGCCACCACGATGCCTTGGCTCGGCCCGATCGGCGACATGTCCGGCCCGATGATCAACTTCGCCGATGTCGCCGCGGGCGCGGACGGAACGCTCTATGTCTCGGGCGATGCCGAGGGCAGCGTATTGGCGATCACCCCGCCAAGGTAGGCCTCAGAACGGAAGCCGGTAGAGCCGTACCGCGTTGTCTTGGAGGACCTTCTTCTTGGTCGCAAAGTCGTAGCCGCCGAGCACGTCGACGAGGTGAGCCTGGACCCCCGGATAGAGCGAGGTCGGGTGCGGGAAATCGGTCTCGAACATCACATTGTCGACGCCGATCGTCTCGAGAAGCAGCTTAGGCCCGACCTTCTCGAACCAGAAGGTGCAGAAGAAGTGATCGCGGAAGTACTGCCACGGGCGCTTCTTGAGTATCCCGGTCTTGCTCGGCAGCATTTCGTCGAACTGGTGCTCGAGCGCCTCGACCGCGAATGGCACCCAGCCCATCCCGCTCTCGATCAGCCCGATCTTGAGCCCGGGATGGCGATCGAGCCGCCCTGAGACCATCCAGTTGCCCAGCGTCGCGGCGTTCCCGATCGAGAACATCGTCGCCACCACGGAGAGCTGCTGTTCGAAGCCAAAGCCGTCCCAGGTCAGCGTGTTGGGATCAATCGCGGCGTTGAGGTGGAAATTGAGCGGGGTTTGGGTCGCCTCACACATTTCGAGGAACGGGGTCCAGTAGTCGGACAGGAAACTGGGCACCCCAACCCGCTCGGGGGTGTCGGGCAGGACGAACCCGCGCAAGCCGCCATCGATGCACCGGCGCGCTTCCTTTTCCAGCGCTCCCTGATCCCAGAACGGCAGGTGCGCCATGTTGAAAATGCGCTGGCCCGACTGCTGCTGGTATTCCATCGACGCGTCGTTGTAGATTTCGACGATCTTGAGCGCGAGATCGTGATCGCCCAGGCTCATCAGCGAACCGGCCTGGGTCACGCCCGAGTTCTGGTAGCAAATCTGCGCATGGACGCCCATATCGTCCATCGCTTTGAGCCGCTCGCTCATGATGTGGCCGCCGGGATGCGCCTGTTCGAGCTTGGGGAAGGCCAGCCGTCCGAGCAATTTGTTGTTGTCTGCGCGGATGACGTTGCCGCCCATCGAACCGAAGTTGCGGTCGCCCACGTACCACCGCTCGACCCCGTCGGGGTCGCACTTCACGTAGGGCACCTTGTCCTTGTATTTCGCGGGGGCGCGGCTGGTGAACAGGTCGGGCGCTTCGGTGATGTGGGTGTCGGTATCGACGATCTTGATGCCCGCCAGGCTGGGATCGAGCCCGCCCGATTGGGTGGCGTAGTCGACTTCACGGATCACCCCGCCGGGAGTGTAGCCTTCGGCCGACCAGTACTTCCTGGCGCTCTGCGCGATATCTTGGGTGTCGGCATTGGCCATGGCTGGTCTCCGGGATCAGGAACTGGCCGATTTTCGCACCGATGGCCGGGCGGGGCAATTGCGCCGCGCCAGTTATCGCGGCGGCGGTGGAGCCCGAGTCAGGCCGGATCGCTCCACACCGAAGTCAGCGCGCGCGGGCTGAGGTACTTGGTCCGGGTCCAGCCGCCATCGACGACGATCGTCTGGCCGTTGATCATCTCGCCGCCGGGGGAGCACAGGAAGGCGATCGTGCTCGCAACGTCCTCCGCCTCGCTCAGCCGCGGATAGGGCGTAGTCTCGACGTTGACGCGCTTGAATGTTTCGTCGGCGAAACGGTGCCGGACCATGTCGGTCATCGTCACCCCCGGCGCGACGCAGTTGCTGCGGATACCGCGCGGGCCGTATTCGCAGGCCATGTGCTCGGTCAGCGAGCGCAAGCCACCCTTGGCCGCCGAATAGGCGCCGCCGCGTTTGCCCCCGATCATCGCAAAAGTGGAGGTCACGTTGACCACCCCCGAGCCTGGTCCCATGTGCGGGATGGCCTCGCGGCACAGCCGGAACGGCGCGCGCAGCATCACCCCGAGGAATGCGTCGAGCATCGCGTCGTCGGTTTCGTCGAGCGGCTTGGGACTGCCCAGCCCGGCGTTGTTGATCAGGAAGTCGATCCGCCCGAACCGGTCGAGCGCCAGCTGGACGATCGCGCGGGGGGAGTCGTCCGCCGCGATGTCGACCGCCAGAGTAGCCAGCCGCGCGGGATCGTTTAGCGCTGACTCGAGCGCGGCCAGTTTGTCGGCGTTGCGCCCAACCCCGACCACCGCCATGCCGCTGGCGTGGAGCATCCGCGCGGTCTCCAGCCCGATCCCGCTGCCCGCGCCCGTGATGATCGCAACCTGCATCGCTCAAAAATCGTATTCGAAGATCTTGCCGTCGAAATTGCCGCCCAGCGTATTGGTCGCCGCGGCAAGCTTGTCCGCGGGCTTGCCCTCGAGATGGCCGTCGATGATCCGGTTGTAGTTGCTGATCATCCCCTCGATCGTGCTCGACAGCCGCATGAAGTCGAAACCGTGCGCGTGAAGCCCCTTCTGCTGGATCGGGATGTTCGAATAGTCCTGCCGCGGGATCGGGGGGAACTGGTCGCTGTCATAGGGCAGCACAGTCGGCTCCATCACCGGCGCAGGCTCCTCGCCGGGCACGAAGTGGGTCAGCGACCAGATCTCGAACAGGCAGGTCTCCGGCCCGGTGGGGCGGATGCGATAGGCGCTGGTGCTGGTGAAGAACGGCAGCAGGAAATAGTGCGGGAACAGGAACTCGACCGCGTGGACCGGGTCCGATACCGACAGCGCGTTGAGATCGGGCACGTTCTCGCCGCGTGCGCGCAGTTGCTCGACGATCTGGTGCTGGACCGCGCCGAACCAGTGCATGATCATCTGCTCGGGGTCGTCGGGCAGGATGTCGGCGGGGATCTGACGGGCGATCTCGACTTCCTTGGCGTGGATCATCCCTGCCATGCCCTCGCTGAGCAGCTCGAGATTCTTGACCTGCGCGGCAATATTCTCTGCCTTGGTCCAGTTGGGATTGACCTGATCGCCGATTCCGCCCGTGTCATGGCCGTACATCGCGTTGTAAAGCCCTGGCACCGCGCGCTGGAGCTGGGGGTGGGTGCGCATCACGTGGTAGCCTTCCATGAAGGCCTCCATCGCGGTCTTCCAGTTGGCAGGCAGCTCGGTTGCGTACCACCACTCGGCCCGCTGGTCGCCCTGGCCCTTCTTTTCGAGCCGATCGAGCACGGGGCCGATGGTGTCGCGGAACGAAGGTGCGTCATCGTCAAAATTGATGAACACGCAGCCGATCGCTTCCTCGACGCGGCACGGGCGCAGCGCCAACTCGGCTTCGTCGAGCTGACGCTCGTCGAACAGATGGCGGCCATAGACGAAAGTGTTCTTTCCCTCGGTGTTGAAGCGCCAGCCGTGGAACGGACAGATGAAGCCCTGACCCTTGCAGTTGCCGTGCCCCCCTGCTTGGGCGAGCGGCACCCCGCGGTGGCGGCAGGCGTTGTGGAAGGCGCGGATGCCGTCCTTGCCGCGCACCACAATCACCGATTGGCCGAGGTTGGAATACTCGATCCAGTCGCCGACCTGCTGGAGCTGTTCGATACGGCAGGCCATTTGCCAGACGTGCGGCCATAGCCGCTCGTTCTCGAGGCGGTAGAACTCCTCGTCGTAATAACGGCGCGAGGGGATGCGCTGCGGATCGGTGACCTTGAAGGGAATCGGCAGCTTGGGGTCGGCCTCGGCCATCGTCATTCCTCGCGGGATGGGACTTTGGGGCGAACCTAGCTTCTCGCCTGCCCCACGCAAACCGCCAAGGACGCAAAGCGCAGGAGCGATGTCAGGCTGCCGAAAGCTCCGCGCGCAGCACGTGCTTGAGCACCTTGCCCGCTTCGTTCTTGGGGAGCGCCGTGCGCAGTACAACCTGCTCGGGCACCTTGAACCGGGCGACGCCCTGTTCGGCCAGCAGCGCGGCGAGCCCAGCGACATCCACGCTTTGCCCCTCGCGCGGCACGACCACCGCGCAAGCCCGCTCGCCGGTCCGCGCGTCGGGTAGGCCGACGATCGCTATTTCGGCCACCGCGGGGTGGGCGAGGAGCAGGTCCTCGATTTCCTTGGGAGCAATGTTCTCGCCGTTGCGGATGATCAGGTCCTTGATCCGCCCGCTGACCACCAGGCAACCGCCCTCCGCCCAGCGGCCCTGATCGCCGCTGCGGTAGAACCCGTCATCGTCGAACGCCCCGTCCTCGTCTTCAGGGTGGAGATAGCCGCCAAGCATTTGTGGCCCGCGCGCGCAAATCTCGTCGCCCGGCCCCAGCCGCACTTCGGCGATGCCGGGGCGACCGTCGGTTTGCGCGGCGAGCGCCTTGTCGCCCGGTTCCAGCGCCCCGACCGTGGTCACCGGCACTTCGGTCGAGCCATAGACCCGGCTGACGAGGGCCCTGGCGAAGTAAGCCCGCGCTTCCTCGATCAGCGCGGGGGAAACCGAGGCGCCGCCGCAGATGAAGACCTTGAGAGCAGGCAACCGAGTCCCCGCAGCCCGCGCGGCATCGAGCAAGCCGCGCAGGAAGGGCGTCGCCCCCGCCATATGGGTGATTCCCTCGGCCTCCATCAGCGGCACTGCTTCGGCCGGATCCCAGCGGTCCATCAACACCGCGCGCGTGCCGAGCAGCAGCGGCGCCTCGAACGCATAGATCGACCCGCCGATATGGCTCACTGGAGAGGGGACGAGGAACGCATCGCCCGGCTCGACGTGCCACTGGGCACCGATTTGGCGGAGCAGCGCGTGGAGCGAGTTGTGGGTGTGGAGCACGCCCTTGGGGCGTCCGGTGGTGCCCGAAGTGTATAGGATCAACCGCACCGTGTCGGGATCGAGGGGAGCGAACGGTCGATCCGGCGCAAGCCCTTCGAGCAGCGTGTCGTACTTAACGCCGCCCTCTCCGCGCACGACAACAACTTCCGGCGGATCGGCCATCCCGAGGGCCACCTGCCTCAGCATCGCGGGATAGTCGTGCCCGCGGAACTCGCCGGGGACGAAGATCATTCGCGTTCCGGCATCGCTCAGGATGAAGCGCAAGTCGTGATCGCGCAGCGAGGGCAGGATCGGGCTCGCGACCATCCCCGCCAGCGTGGCGCCGAGATAAACCACCGCCGCTTCGTGCCAGTTGGGCAGCATGAACGAGACCACGCTGCCCGGCGCCATCCGCGCCGCCAGCGCCGCGGCCATCACCTGCGCCTGCCGGTGCAGCGTGATCGCATCCAGCCGCACCGCACCATCGACGATCAGCACCCGGCCGGGGTCCCGAGCCGCCGCGCGGTCCAGCGCGTCCGCCAGCGTTTCGCGCACCCACCGACCTTGCGCGTAAGCCTGCCGGGCCCGCGCCTCGTCCCAGCGGATGCTGAACTTGCCTGCTTGCCGCCGTGTTGCGCGTTCACCCATCGACCCGGCCTATCAAATCAGTGGTCCGGGCGTCAGGCCGGATCGACGCTATCGCTAGGGCGATGGCAGGCGCTTGACTTCGCCGCTTCGATTGCTGAACGACAGTTCAGCATACGCTAGAGGAAAGTTCACCGATGTCGCTGTCCGGAAAAGTCGCCGTCGTCACCGGAGCCGGATCGGGCATCGGCCGCGGAATCGCCCAGCGCCTGGCGCGCGACGGGGCGGCGGTCGGGGTGTGGGACCTCAACCTCGACGGTGCCGACGATACGGTGCGGCTGATCGGGGAAGCGGGCGGAAAAGCGCTGGCGATCAAGGCCGACTGCTCGAACGCCGCCGAGATCAAGGCCGCTGCCGACCGGACCCGCGCCGCGTTCGGTGCGATCAACATCCTGGTCAACAACGCCGGCATCGCCCCTTTCGTCAAATACCTCGAGATCGACGACGCCCAGTGGGACCGGATAATGGCGGTCAACCTCAAGGGTCCGCACTTGTGCATCCGCGAGATGCTGCCCGCGATGCTCGAGGCGGGCTGGGGCCGGGTGATCAACATCACCTCGTCCTCGACCCAGTCGGGTTCGCCGATGCAGGGGCACTACGTCGCCTCAAAGGGCGGCCTACTCGGGCTGACCAAGGCGCTGGCGCTCGAGTTTGCCCCCAGCGGGGTGACTTTCAACATGGTCCCGCCGGGCTTCATCGACACCCCGATGCTCCGCGCCTCGCCGATCGACATCGATGGTTTTGCCCAGTCCACTCCGATGAAGCGTCCGGGCACGGTCGAGGAAATGGGCGCGGCCTGCGCCTACCTCGCCTCGGATGACGCCGGCTACGTCACCGGGCAGACGATCAGCGTCAACGGCGGGCGCTACATGGGTTCGGCGTGAACGCGCCCGCAATCAAGCGGCGCATCGGGGCGGAAAGCTCCGAAACCCGCGCGCTCATCGTCACGGCAACCGCCGAGGTCATTCGCGACGAAGGGTACGCTGCGGCGAGCACGCGCCGGGTCGCGCTGCGCGCGGGGCTCAAGCCCTCGCTGGTCCATTATTACTTCCCGACCACCGACGACTTGCTGCTCGCGGTGTTCGAGGCGGGCGCGGCGCAAAGCGATGCGATGATCGAGGCGGCGCTGGCCGGCGCCGATCCCGTGCGCGGGCTGTGGCGCTTCTTCACCGACAGCAGCCGCACCGCGCTGTCGGTCGAATTTCTCGCGCTGGCGATTCGACGCCCCGCGATCCGCGCCAAGGTCGCCGCGCACAGCGAAGCCATGCGTGCGCGCCAGGTCAAGGCAATCAAACGCGCGATCGGCGAGCGGATCGCGGGCACGGATAGTCCCCCGCCCGCGGCGCTCAGCCTGATCCTGGCCGGGATCGGCCGCGCGCTGTTCACCGAAGGCGCGTTGGGCGTCTCCGCAGGCCATGTCGAAGCGAGCGCGTGGGTCGAACAGTGGCTCGACCGGCTGTGCCCCGCGCCGGACGGGGCGGATTGACAGAAACGTCACCTTGTGCTGAACAGGTGTTCAGCACAAGGTCCAGTTGGGGAGTCGAGTAGCCATGTCCGTGATCGAAACGACCCGCGTGCGGGCAGAAAATGTCAAGCCGGACATCGGCAGCCGCGTCCTCAACAGCAAGCGGGAACTGCTGGCGGGTGACCTGGGCCCGGCGATTCGCGAACTGCTCGAGGAACGCGGCGTGCTTGTCTTCCCGCAGATCGCGTTCACCGACGCCGAGCAGGTCGCCTTCACCAAGACGCTGGGGATTTTCGCCCCCGAGTGCCCCGGCGGGGCCGAAGAAATCAGCAAGGTCACGCTCGACGCCAAAGAAAACGCCTCGAGCGCCGAATACCTCAAGGGCTCGCTCTACTGGCATCTCGACGGGACGATGAATGAGGTGCCGATCCTCGCCTCGCTGCTGTCGTGCCAGAAAACGGCGAGCTGGGGCGGAAACACAGGGTTCTGCAGCACTTATGCGGCTTACGAGGCGCTGCCCGAAGAGCGCAAGGCCGAAATCGACGCATTGCGCGTGGTCCACGGGGCATGGGCCTCGCTGTTCTACTACGAACCCGAACCCAGCCTCGAAAAGCTCAAGGGGTATCAAGCGATCGGCAGCGTTGAGCTGCCGCTGGTGTGGAAGCACCGCTCAGGCCGCAAGTCGCTCGTCCTGGGCTGCACCGCGCACAGCGTGGTCGGCCAGGACCCGGTCGAGAGCACACAGACGCTGGTGGGCTTGCGCGACTGGGCGACCCGCGAGGAGTTCAGCTATAGCCACGAATGGTCGGTCGGCGACCTCGTGATCTGGGACAACACCGGCACGCTGCACCGCGCCGAGCCCTACGATCTCGCCAGCGGGCGAATGATGCACCGGACCAAGCTGATGGGCGAGGAACCGTTCGAGTGAGGCGGGACGCCTAGTACCAAGCTGCATCGCCAAGGCGGCGGTGGGAAGGTTCATGACGAAAGCATCGGCGGGCAAGCCTCCGGCCCGCTCTTGCACACAATCGGCCTGGCGCATCGCCATGGCGCTAATCGGCCCGCCGCGCCCTGCACCAAGGTTCAACGCACCGATTTGCTGTTAGCAAGCCGCGTGGAAGAGGACCGCACGCGATGACCGACTTTGCCGCTGCCGATGCGGGGATCCGCCAGCTCCACGGGCGCTTTGCCGATGCGGTGTGGCGCCAGGACGACGCCGAATTCGCCGCCTGCTTCGCGTCCGAAGGCGTGTGGAAGATCGCGGGAATGGAATTCACCGGGCGCGAGCAGATCGCCGATGCCTGCCGCCGGATGCTCGGGCGCTGTTCTCACATCCATCTCATCACCGGCTTGCCAATCCTCGAAGTGGACGGCGGCACCGCGAAAGGGCGTCTAAGCTTGACCGAGTTCGCGCGGATGCAGGACGGCACCACCGCGATGACGATCGGCTGGTATCACGATTCCTATGTCGAGGAAGACGGCCGCTGGTGCTTCGCCAGGCGCCACTGGAGCATGAAGTACCGCGGCGCGCCCGACCTGACCGGACACTTCGCCGGGACGCCCAACTACGGTGCGTTCCCCTCCGCTCCCGCCGAGGACGAGGCGACCTACGTGCGCCCCGCCGGGCAATGAGGAGCGAGGACGAATGAGACGCCTCAGCGGCAAGGTCGCGCTGGTCACCGGCGCCAGCCGGGGGATCGGCAAGGGCATTGCGCTCGCGCTCGCGAATGAAGGCGCGACAGTCTGGATCACCGGGCGCACGGTCAACGAAGGCGACTATTACCTTCCCGGCACGGTCGGGGAAACCGCGCAGCTGTGCGACGAACGCGGCGGAAAGGGCATCGACGTTGCCTGCGACCATGCCGACGACGCGGCGGTGGCAGCGCTGTTCGAGCGGATTGCCCGCGAATCGGGCCGTCTCGACATCCTCGTCAACAACGCCTTCATCATCCCCGATGACCTGCTGGAACCCAAGGGTTTCTGGGAAAAGCCGCTCTCCAACTGGGAGATGATGGACGTCGGGGTTAAATCGAACTTCGTCGCGGCGTGGCACGCGGCACGGCTGATGGTTCCGCAAAAGTCGGGTTTGATCGTCAACATCTCGGGCTATGCCGCCGTGACTTATACTTACGGGGTGCTGTTCGGCACCGCGAAGACCGCGGTCGGGCGGATGGGGCGCGACATGGCGGTCGAACTGAAACCGCACAATGTCGCCTCGGTCACGCTGTGGCAGGGGCTGACGCTGACCGAGAAGGCCAGGGACAACCTCGCCAGGGTCGCCGAAAAGATGACCACCTCGATTACCGGGCAAAAGGGCAGCTCGGTGGAGCATCCGGGGCGGGTGATCGCAGCGCTGGCCTGCGATCCCGAACTGATGAAGCGCAGCGGCGGCGAATTCATCACTGCCGAGATCGCGCAGGATTACGGCATCACCGACGATGACGGCACCTGGGTAGCCTCGATGCGCGAAACCCGCGGCGCGCCGATCTGGCAGCCGATCGGCTAGGAGCAAGCAAATGTCCGAACTGCGTTACGACGGGCGGGTCGCCGTCATCACCGGGGCGGGGCGCGGGCTGGGCCTGGCCTATGCGCTGCTGCTCGCCTCGCGCGGGTGCAAGGTGGTGGTCAACGACAACGGCGGCTCCACGCGCGGCGACGCGATCATCGCCAACCCAGCCGACGACGCGGTCGCAGAGATCAGGGCGGCGGGCGGCGAGGCCGTGGCTTGCGCCCAATCGGTCGCCACCCCGGAGGGCGCCAGGGCCATCGTCCAGACGGCGATCGACGCGTGGGGGCGGATCGACGTGCTGGTCCACAACGCCGGCAACGTGCGTTACGGCAAGATCGCGGAACTGAGCCTTGAGGATTTCACCGCGGTCACCGACGTCCACTTCAAGGGCGGCTTCTTTCTGGTCCAAGCCGCGTTCCCGCACATGCAAGCGGCAGGCTATGGCCGTATCGTCCTGACCGGTTCGATCAGCGGGCTCTACGGCAGCACGCCCAGCGTCAACTACGGCATGTCCAAGGCCGGGCTGGTCGGGCTCAACAACGTCGCCGCACTCGAAGGGGCGGAGCGCGGGATCAAGTCCAACGTGATCGTCCCCAACGCGATGACGCGGATGGCAGACGGCCTCGACACCAGCCAGTACCCCCCGCTCACCCCCGAACTGGTCGCGCCGATGGTCGGCTGGCTGGCGCACGAGAGCTGCTCGGTCAGCGGCGAGCTGATGGTCGCGGGCGGGGGGCGGATGGGGCGTATCTGGTGGACCGAAAGCAAGGGCGCATGGCAGCCCGAGTGGACGGTCGAGGATGTCGCCGCGCGGCTCGACGATATTCGCGAGAGCGGCGGCGAACGCTGGACTTTTCCGCCGTTCCCCTCGGGCTTCATCGACCACCTCGGCAAGACGTTCAAATGGGCCTTTGCCGAGCGCGCAAAGCTGTGAGCGACGTCCAGCGCCTGATCGACCGGCAGGACATCCACGATTGCCTGCTGCGGTTCTGCCGCGGCATGGACCGGTTCGATCGCGAGCTCTACCTCTCGGCGTTCCATGCTGATGCCGAAATCGCGGCGGGGCCTTACGTCGGCGATGTACCGGGTTGCTGGGACTGGGCGATGCCGATGCACCGCGATGCGCAAGTGCTGACCCACCACCTGCTGCTCAACCACCACGTCGAAATCGACGGCGATGTCGCGCACAGCGAATGCTATTACCAGTTCGTCGCGCGCAACCACCCGTGGGAGGAGGGTGGAGAGGAAACCGTCATGCTCGCGGGCGGGCGTTACATCGACCGGCTCGAACGGCGGGATGGCGCGTGGAAGATCGCGCTGCGCACCAATGTGATCGAATGGTCGTGCCTCCCGCCCTCGCTCCCGCCGCCCTTCGGCGACGTGCCGAGTATCGGCGGCAACGGCGTTTCAGCGCGCGACCATGGCGATCCGAGCTACGTTCGGCCGCTGGTCAACAGGCGGGCGGCGAACAAGCCCTAACGCCCCTTCCACTCTGGCTTGCGCTTCTCGGCAAAAGCGCGGGGCCCTTCTTGCGCGTCCTCGCTGTTGTAGGCGGTCTCATGCGCGGCCCACGCCGCATCAAGGGCTTCCCCCCGTCCCATTTCGGTGGCGAGCATCACGGTCGCGCGGCCCGCGGCAACCGAAAGCGGCGCGCCCTCGATCACCTCGCGCGCCAGTTCGCGCGCGGCGTCCATCAGCGCCGCCGGTTCGGCGAGGCGGTTGACCAGACCGATCTCGTAGGCGCGCTGCGCGGTGATCGGTTTGCCGGTCAGGATGATCTCCATCATGATCCGCTGCGGGATCATCGAGATCAGCGGCGCGGCCCACGGGCTGCCGCGCCCGACCTTGACCTCGGTAATCGCGAACCTGGCGGTGGTCGAGGCAACGCACAAGTCGCAGGCCTGCGCGATCATCCACCCGCCCGCGAACGCCACGCCGTTGACCGCGGCAATGGTCGGCTTGCTCAGCGTCAGGTTTTCGTAGGGCACCGGGAACATGTCGCGCGGCGGGACCTTGAGCCCGGTCTCGATCATCTCCTTGAGATCGCCCCCCGCGCAGAACGCTTTCTCGCCCGCCCCGGTGAGGATTGCGATTCGTGCCGTCGCATCGCCCTCGAACCGCTTCCACGCGGCGCGAAGGCCGTCGCGGACTTCGCGGCTCAGCGCGTTGCGCTGCTCGGGCCGGTTGATCGTTATCGTGGCGATGCCCGCCTCGTCGGCCGCATAGAGAACCGCGTCGTCCATCTCAGAATCCCCTTCGGGCAATGGTGTGCGCCGCGCGCTCGATCTCCTCGCGGAAATCGGGATGGGCGATGGCGACCAGCCGCCGCGCGCGCTCGGCCAGCGTCTGCCCGCGCAGCTGCGCTGCACCATACTCGGTGACGATGATATCGACCTCGCTGCGCCCTGTGGTCACCGGACCCGACAGCGTGGGGACTATCTTGCTCAGCGCGCCGGCTTTGGCCGTGGAGGACAGCGCGATAATCGAGTGTCCGCCCGGCGAGCGCACCCCGGCGCGGACGAAATCGACCTGCCCGCCGGTCCCGCCAAGGTAGCTCTCGCCCGACTGCTCGGCGTTGACCTGCCCGGTCAAATCGACCTCGATCGCCGAATTGATCGTCACCAGCCGCGAGAGTTGCGCGAGCACCCCGGCGCCGTGGGTATAGTCCGAGCGCATCATCCGCAGCGCCGGGTTGCGGTGCGCGAAGTCGTAGAGCCGCCGCGTGCCCAGCAGCGCGCCGTTGATCGAGACCCCGCGGTCGATCTCCTTGCGCGCGTTGGTCAGCACCCCGGCTTCGGCCAGATCGACCAGCCCGTCCCCAAACATCCCCGAGTGCGCGCCCAGATCCTTGCGGTCGTAGAGCAGGCGCAGGATCGCATCGGGGACCGCGCCGACCCCGGTCTGGATCACCGCCCCGTCGCCGATGAATTGGGCGCAGTGCCGGGCAATCGCCTCGTCCACCGGACCGATCGTGCCCTGGGCAACTTCGACCGGCGCGCGATCGACCGCGACGGCCACGTCGATGCACGATCCGGGGAGCGATTCGCCGAAGCTAAAAGGCACTTGAGGATTGACCTCGGCAATCACCACCCGCGCCCTTTGGACTGCCGAAAGCACGTGGTCGCTGATCAGTCCGAGGCTGTGGTTGCCCTCGGCATCGGCCGGGCTGACCTGGATCATAGCCACGTCGCAACCGATTACGCCCTGCTCGATCAGGGGGCCGACCTGGCCGACATGGCAGGGGATCACCTGCAACGCGTTGGCCTTGGTCATCGCCCTGAGCCGCCCGATCGCGCCCATGCTGCTCAGCGCGAAGCTGTCCGCGGTCTCGGGGGTCAACAGCCCGGAAAAGCTGCTGGCAATGAACGCCTGCAACCCGCCGATACCGCGCCCTTGCGCGATCAGTGCCTCGACCAGCGTGATCGGCTCTCCGCATCCCTGTCCCAGCACGATGCGGTCGCCGCAGCGGAGATGGCGCGCCAGATCGAGCGCAGCAACGTCGATAGTTTCGCTCATCGCCCCGCCTGCGCCAGCAAGCGCTGGGCGCGCGCCAGATAGGGGCGGTCGAGCATCGCGCCTTCGAAGCCGATCGTGCCTACCCCCGGGTTGGCGGCGAACACATCGACGATCGCCTGCGCCCGCGCGATTTCCTCATCGCCGGGGGTGAAGGCGGCGTTTATCACCGCGACCTGATCGGGATGGATCGCGAGCATCCCGGCGTAACCGTCGCGGCGGACCTGGTCGGCGCGGCGGCGCAGGCCTTCGGAATCGCGGAAATCGGCGTGGATCGTCTCGATCGCGGGGACGCCCGCGGTCGCCGCGCCGAGCAGGGTCATGCTCCGCGCCAGTTCGTAAGTGAAGCTGTAGGCACCATCGGGGTTACGGTTGGAGGCGGCTCCGATCGAATCGGCGAGATCCTCCGCCCCCCAGGTCAGCGCAATCACCCGCGGCGCACCCTTGTAGCTGCCCGTGTGGAACATCGCTTCGGCGGTCTCGGTAATCAGCACGATCACCGGGGTCGAGCCGCGTTCGATCCCCTGCGCCGCCTCGAACGCGGTCAGATAGTGATCGAGCACATCGACGTCCTGGCACCCATAGACCTTTGGCAGCATGATCCCGCCAGGCCGCGCGGGCATGATCGCGACCAGATCGTCCAGCGTGTGCGGCCCGTCGAGCGGGTTTATCCGCACCCAAAGGCGTTCGCGCCCGGCCTCGTTCGCTGCGAGGAAATCGTGGACCAGCCGCCGCGCCTGCGGCTTGCTCTCGGTCGCGACCGCGTCTTCCAGATCGAACAGCACGAGGTCGGCGTCGCTCGCCGCGGCCTTGGCCATCTTGCGCTCGCTGTCGCCGGGGGCGAACAGCCACGAGCGCATGCGGGGAGGAACGGGAGCGGTCATGGCTGGAAAACCTCTGTGTGGTCCGGCGCGGGCCTTCGCGGCTAGCAGCCGCCCCCGTTCTACTCAACATCGTGGAGGGACGCAGTGAAATGCCCCTGCGATATCGGCGGCGCGGCGCCGTTCGCGTTTGGCGCGGCGCGGACGATGCGATAGCGGACGAAGCTTGCCGAGGAGTGCCGATGGCCGACAGACCTGCCCATTCCGGCCCGTTCGCAGGTCTCCGCGTGATCGACCTGACGGGTATGGTCTTCGGGCCCTATGCCACGCAAATCATGGCCGACATGGGCGCCGACGTGATCAAGATCGAGCCGCCCGGCGGCGACGACACCCGCTTCATCTCGCGCGGGCCGGTGCCGGGGATGTCGGGGGTGTTCGTCAACATCAACCGCGGCAAGCGCAGCGTGGTGCTCGACATCAAGAGCGCGGAAGGCAAGGCCGCGCTGGCCAGACTGATCGAAGGCGCCGACGTGTTCATCCACTCGATGCGCGCCAAGGCGGTCGCCCGGCTGGGGTTCGATTACACCGCGGTCTCCGCGATCAAGCCGAACATCGTCTACACCAACTGCTATGGCTACAGCCGCCGCGGCCCCGACGCCGACAAGCCGGCCTACGACGACACCATCCAGGCCGAATGCGGCATTCCATATGTGCAAAGCCTGATGAACGGCGAGCCCAGCTTCGCCGCAACGATCATGGCCGACAAGGTCGCCGGGCTGACCGCACTCTATGCGACGACGATGGCGCTTTACCACCGCGAGCGAACCGGCGAGGGGCAGGAAGTCGAAGTCGGCATGTTCGAGACGATGGCCAGCTTCATGCTGGTCGAGCACGCCAACGGCATGCTGTTCGATCCTCCGCTGGGTCCTGCGCACTATCACCGCGCCGCCGCGCCCAATCGCAGGCCATACCGCACCAAAGACGGCCACGTCGCCGCGCTGATTTATAACGACAAGCACTGGAAGCTGTTCGTCGAGGCGGTCAAGCCCGCCTGGGTCACCCCCGAGATGGCCACGCTCGAGCAGCGCGCGGGGCAGATCGATACGGTCTATGGCCTGCTCGGCGAGACCTTTCTCGAACGCACCACCGCCGAATGGCTGGAGCTGCTGACCGGACTAGCGATCCCCTGCGCGCCGCTGCGCACCACCGACGAGTTGTTCGACAACGAGCATCTCAAAGCGGTTGGCTTTTTCGAAACGGTCGAGACCGAGCAGGGTCCAGTGCGCTTTCCCGGCGTGCCGACGTGGTTCTCCAAGACCCCCGGCCGCGTCGCCGGCCCGACGCCAGAAGTCGGCGCGGATACCGCTGCGGTGCTGGCCGAGCTTGGACTGGAGAGCGAGTGAACTTGACAGTTGGGGATACGGCAACCGGCGAATGGCGCCACTTCCCTGCGCTGCCGTTTGCGGCGGCGCTGGGCTATTCGGTCAGCGTGATCCACATCTACGGGATCAACCCCTACCTCATTCCGGTGACTGAGCAGTTCGGCTGGACCCGCGCCCAGTTCACCGGGGGCTATACCGTGGCGATCCTGGCCCAGGCCCTTTTCGCCATCCCGGTGGGCATGCTGGTCGACCGGATCGGATCGCGCCGCCTCGGACTTGCCGGAGTGGCGCTGCTATGCCTGGCGTTCTCGCTGCTCGGCACCGCCAGCGGAAGCCTGATCAACTGGTACGTGCTGTGGGGCCTGATCGCGGTGGCCGCGCTGCCTGTCCAGGCGACGGTGTGGACCGGGGCGGTAGCGACCCGGTTCGAGAAATCGCGCGGGCTGGCGTTCGGAGTCACGCTGTGCGGGGCCAGCCTCGCGCAGTTCCTTTTCCCCCCGGTCGCCAACGCGCTTATCGAAAGCCGGGGCTGGCGCCCGGCGTTCATGATCCACGGAATCGGCTGGTTGCTGATCGTCTGGCCGCTGATCTTCCTGTTTTTTCGCGGCAAGCGCGATCCGGGCCGCAGAGGTGCCAAGCCGGCCCCGGCCGCGACGTTCGCGGGAATGGCGATCGTCGAGGCGCTGAGATCGAGCGTCTACCTGCGGCTGCTGCTGGCCAGCCTTTGCTTCACCTTCACCGTCGTTTCGCTCAGCTATCATTTCCTGCCGATCATGGCGGGCAAGGGCTTTTCAGGGAGCCAGGCAGCCTGGCTGACCTCGATCATCGGACTGGCTTCGATCGCGGGGAGGATCGGCACCGGCTGGCTGATCGACCGCTTTCGCGCTTCGCTGGTCGGCGCGGTAAGCTTTACCCTGCCGATCGTCGCGGTGCTGATCCTGATGAGCGGCGGCGACGGTGCCGGGGCGGCGGCCATAGCGGCGGTCCTGCTGGGCCTGACGCTTGGGGCGGAGGTCGACGTGATCGTGTTCCTGACCTCGCGATATTTCGGCCTCAGGAACTTCGGCGCGCTTTATGGCGGGCCGTTGGCCGCGCTGTCGCTCGGTTCGGCCTTCGGGCCGCTGGCCGCCGCGTCGATCTTCGACGCCAGCAAGAGCTAGTTGCCCGTGAACAACGCGATTTGAAGATTTTGCCGGTCGCAGCGTGATCGCTGGACCGGCCAGGATAATCGTCGCTGAAGTCGCGAAGCGCCGCTCAGAACGCGCAGAGGGCCCGCTTAGCGGGCCAGTGCGGGC
>JAUYQH010000050.1 GCA_030697365.1 Novosphingobium sp.
TTCGGGCACATATTGCAGCTCGTCGATGAACAGCACCAGCGCGGTGCCGCGTTCGGCGGCGGCGGCCCCGGCGAGATCGATGAGGTCGATCAGGTCGGATTCGAGGTCGCCGTTATCGGCCACCCCGATCTCGCCCAGGTCGATCGAGGCTTCCAGCTCGCCGTAGCTGAGCTTGAACGCGCGCACGAACCGCGCCAGTGCGCCGAGGCCGCGCTTGGCCAGGGTCATCGCCGCCTGCCCCCGATCGAGCTTGAGCAGCGCGGTGCGCAACGCCGGCACCAGCATCGCCGGAAGCGACTGGCCTTCGGGCGCCTCGATCGGCATGCACAGGATGCCCTCGCCTTCCGCGGCGCGGCGCATCGCGTTGAGCAGCACGGTCTTGCCGACGCCGCGCAAGCCGAGCAGGATCATGCTTTGCGCATGGCGGCCGTGGCGGATCCGGTCGAGCGAAATGGCGACAGTTTCCAACACTTCCTCGCGCCCGGCAAGCTCGGGCGGACGGCTGCCTGCACCGGGCGCGAAGGGGTTGCGTCGGGGATCCATGATAGGATTTTTAGCAGGTTCTATGCGAATTGGCTAGAACTAGATAAAAGGGTAGATGATCGGGTGATCGGTAGCGCCTTTGCTCAAGGCGGAAGCATCGGCCGAACGCTGCGCGCTGTGATCGCGCGCTTCGGCGCATTTGACGAGCGCCTTGGTGCAGCACTCATCGACCGCAAGTACATACCGAGCGGGGATGAGCCTTATTCGGCGTTTGCACAGATGGTCGAAACCACCCCGAAGTGGTCGCTCAGGAGCTTCCCATCGTCTCCGCGGTTGGACACCGCGGTGACGTCGGTGGCGACAAGATCGCGGGTATGCGCGATATGATCGATCGACGGCCGCCCGAGCGGCGCCAGCACGCCCGTGGTCGCCACCGTGTAGCGCTCACCCAGCGCCTGTTCGAGCGCGGCGTAAACAACGTGGGGCGCGGTGCGCCGCGGGATAGCCTGGTTGAAATCGCCGAGCACGATCACCGGCCCGTCAATCGCTGCAAAGACCGTCGCGAGCCCGGCAAGATAGGCGCAATGGTCCTGCCACGGGGTCCGATCGCGCCGCCCCGAGCTGACATGCGCGTCGCGCCAGGGAATGCATACGCCGACGACCGTGACGCGCCCCAGTGGAGTCATGGTTCGGCCCGATACGAACCGCCCGGTTGGCAGGTCAGTGTGCCCGACCCGGTCGACCCCCTCCCACGACTGCCGGCTCCACAATACGACCTTGCGGCGACCCTCGATCAGCGGGTAGCCATAGTTGGGCTGGGCCTCGATCGTATGACCGGGGGGAAGCCTGGTCCGGGCATAGGCCTCGGTCAGACACAGAATATCGGGATCGAGCTCGATGAGCCGATCGGCCATCGTCCGGCACGCCGCGGTGTGGGGCCGCTTCCATTGCAGGTTCCAGGTGGCGATCGTGAGCGAGGGCGCGGTCACCCGACGGGACCCGCAGCCCGCGCGGCCTCGGCTGATCGCACGCCGCTATCGGGATGCGGAGGTGTCAGGACGCGCCATCGTGCAAAAAACAACGGCGACCCTTCCGGGCCGCCGCAGGTGGGAGCACGAACGCTCCGGGTCGCGAGATCGAGCATAGGCGGGTTCGACCGATTCGTCACGCGCCGATCGCAGTCGTGATCCGCTCGATCCGCGGGCGGAAGCTGTTGACCATCTGATTGGCCGCGACCTGCAGCTCGGCCAGCTGGCGATCCTCGGCGGCGCCGTCCCATGGCAGCGGCGCGGGCCAGCGCAGCGCCACGCTCGCGCCTTTGTCGGTGCGCTCCCAGATGGGAGGAGAAAGTCCAGCGTCGGCGAACTCCTCGTCGATCAGCGCGCGGTCTTCGCGCAGCGCCTCGAACGCGACGTGGCCCTCGCTCCCCACCAGGTTGAGGTAGGTACCGATCTCGCCGCGCGCCGATGCGCGCCACAGCGTGATCCAGTGGCCGCGCGGCAGCGGCAGCCGCATCCAGCCCAGCCCGCCGATCCGCGGGGGGGCTGCGAGGGATCGTCGAACCGCGCCGTTCAGTGACATAGGCGTTGACTGGCTGCGCAAAGGACGCATTGCTGCACGACACTGCAGCGCCTCGGCCGAAAAAAATGTGCGTCGTCTCCGCGAGGAGAACGGCTGGAGCCAGGAGGATTATGCCGACCGCGCCGGGATCCACCGGACCTACGTCAGTGACATCGAACGGGGGAAGCGCAACCCGACGGTGACGGTGGTGGAGAAGTTGGCCAAGCCGCTCGGCTTGCCGCCCGGACGCCTGCTCGATTAGCGCAAGGCTCGATTCCGCCGCCGCAGTGCGGTTATTCCCCAAGGAGCGCCAGGATCGCCTGATTTACCGTTGCGGCGTCGTCTATCAGGCTTGCGATCTGCTGGGCCCGGTGTCCATGGTCCTCCCTCGATCCCCGCCCCTGGCTTTCAGCAGCCATGGCTGCTGCATCTTCGAGCCTGGCGGTGAGCAGCGCGAACAGTCGCGAGATGAGATCCGCGCGCTCGTCCGGGTCCTCGGAATCGTTCATCCCACCACCTTTCCGGGCCCATGAAGCCGTGAGGTAGCCGCGAAGTCCACCGCCAGCATTTTGCCCGGCGCAGATTTGTGCGTGGAGCTGCGACAATCCAGTGGACTGTGCTGGCGATCGGAGCATTGGTTGGTCGTGCGAATGCGGCCGCTGAGGCGGCGCATAACCCCCGACCGGCTGACCGGCGGGGGTGTGGGTGGTGGGAGCAGCATGGGGCTGCCCTGCACCAAAGGACCCACCCATGACCGGCAAGAGCATCAAGCCCGGACGGCGTTTTGCCCGCCCGCCCACCGACCAGACTTCCTTCACTGAACCGCCGCACGCACCCTCGCTTGGCGCGGAACGCGGGGCTGAGGCCGGGGTCGCGAAGGCGACGCCTGTGACTGCTCTGTCGCCGCGCGCCCAGAGCAAGACCGCCCTCATCACCGACCTGCTCGGCCGCGCCGGCGGCGCGAGCCTTGGCGAGCTGGTCGCAGCCACCGGCTGGCAACCGCACACCACCCGCGCTGCGCTGACCGGGCTGCGCAAAAAGGGCCACACGATCGCCAAGGACAGCGTCGCGGGTGTCATCCGCTACGTGATCGCCCCGCCGACCCCGGGCGTAAACCCGACCACCTCCTGCATGAGGAACGCTTCGTCATGACCATGGCTCAACCGTCTCCCGCTGCGCTTTCGCCGGTAAGCCGCGCTCGCAATCCGCGCACCGCTAAGCGTCCACCATCACGCCCCGTAGCATCCGATGCGGAGGCCACGCCCCCCGGCGGCCGGATCGGGCAGGCTGTGTTGCCCGAGCCACCATGCTCGCGTGACATGGCACCCTGGCCCAGCCTCGCCTCGCTCGGACTGAGCGCAGCGGCGGTGGCAGAACGCGTGTCCAGCATCGGTGGCTCGGATGCCAACACCATTCTCTCGGGCTCAGGCGAGCGGATCCTCAGGCTGTGGCGCGAGAAGCGCGGCGAAGAGAACCCTGAGGACCTTTCCGACAAGCTGCCGGTGATGCTCGGGTGCTGGACCGAGGCGTTCAACCGCCAGTGGTACGAGAAGCAGTGCGGTATGCAGATATCGCGTAGCGGCGAGCGGCTGCGCTGCCCGGTGCGATCGTGGCGCACAGCCACGCTCGACGGGTATGTTGAGGAGAAGCGCGCGATCTGGGAGGCCAAGCACACCAGCCCGTTCGTCAAGCCCGAAGACCTGCTTGCCCGCTACATGCCCCAGCTCCAGCACAACATGGCGGTGGCCGGTTGCGAGGTTGCGCTGCTCTCGGTGCTCTACGGCAACAACAAGTGCGAGGTCTACGAGATCGCCTCGGACTGGATGTACCAGGAGGACCTGCTCGAGGCCGAGATGCGCTTCTGGCACTGTGTCAAGAGTGGTGAGCCCCCGGCGATCACGCTCATCAGCCACGCACCCAAGCCGGTGGGGGTGCGCGAGGTGTGCATGACCGGGCACAACGCCTGGGCCGCGTTCGCCGCCGACTGGATCGAGCATCGCGAGGCGGCAAAGACGTATGCTACTGCCACCTCGTCGCTCAAGGAGCTGGTCGAGGACGACGTGGCCCGCGCGTTTGGTCACAGGATCGAGGCGAAGCGCAGCAAGGCCGGCGCGGTTACCATCAGGGAGATCCAGCCATGAGCCTGCCCCGGGTCTATGCCGCGATCAATATGATCACCGCGGCGTTTGCCAATCATGGCATCCCCAAGGAGCGGATCAACCTCGACAACGGCTACGCCTATCGCGGGGTTGACGAGGTGGCCCTGCGGCTCGCGCCGCTGCTGGCCGAGCACAAGTTGTGCATCCTGCCCCGGGTGCTCGAGCGCACCCACGGCGAGCGGATCGATCCCGCCGGCGAGCCGCTTGTCCATGTCGTGTTGCGCGTTGCGTTCGATCTGGTCAGCGTCGAGGACGGCTCGTCCCACACCATCGAGGCGGTGGGCGAGGCGCTCGACTATGGCGACAAGGCCAGCGCCAAGGCGATGACTTCGGCGTACAAGCACGCGGTGCTCCATGCGTTCTGCATCCCCACCAGCGGGCGCGACGATCCGGATCACAGCTCGCCCGGGCGGGGCAGCACCGCGGCGCTGCCCGCGCCGGTCGAAGGCTGGGCGCAGTGGGCCCAGGACATCGCATCGGTCATCGATAGCTGCGCCACCCCCGAAGCTATCGAGCGCCTGCTTGCCAGCAACCGCGGCCAGCTTTCCGGGCTCGCGCGCGAGCAACCCGATGTTTACGCGCGGATCGGGCGTACGATCGCAGCACGACGCAAGGCGCTGGCGCAGCCGGTGGCGGCAGCGGTGGCCGGTGCGAGATCAGACCGCACCGCAAAGCCGGGAACGGGCACGGCCAAGTCCCCGACGGCACGGTTTGGTGCTGCGCGGCGGGTGGCTTCGCCCAAGGCCGTGAGTGTGGAGCAGGGGCGCGCCGTCAAACCGGCTGCCTCGGGCAAGGAACGTCGAGCTGCACCGGGTGGGATCGGCCCGGTCAAGTCCCATCCTCGAAGCAAGCCGGCTCCCGCGGCCAGGACCGCTCCTGCATCCAAACCGGCTCGCTCGCTTGCGGCAGCTGTCCCGGCGGCCAACGTAGGAGTGCTCGAGCATGGCTAGCGTGCACCTCCCTCCCCGGCTTGTGCGCGAGCGGCGCGCTGCTCCTTACCGTTCGTGCCCCGCGCATCGCGCCTGGGTGCGCCGGCATCGCTGCTCGGTGCCCGGCTGCCTCGCCGGTCCCATCGAGTGCGCCCACGTCCGTTCGGGCACCGATGGCGGCTGCGCGCTCAAGCCATCCGACCGCTGGACCATCAGCCTGTGCCGGACCCACCACGCCGAGCAGCACCGAATCGGCGAGGCGGCGTTCGAAATCCGCTACGCGCTCGATCTGGTCGCCCTGGCCGAGGTGTTCACCCGGCGCTCGCCCCATCGCCGCGTGCTTGAGGAGCAGATCACTGCCAGGCCTGACCGGCGAGGCTGGCGATAACGGGGGAAGACCTCCCCGATCCTTCAGACGAGGCGCCCCACCCACGCGCGCATGGTCGGCTCCATCGGCTCAGTTAGCTGCGTTCTCCGATCTCGACGCGTACCGCCTGCTCGACCGCCTCGGGCGCGCTCGCACAGCATCCCGAGCCGCGCCGCCGGTCCACCGCCCGGGCTATCGCGCTGCAGCCACCGTCCCTATGCTGCGCAAGCTCGCCCTGGCTCTGTACCGAGTACATTTCCCGCGACACATGGACTTGAGAACCGCGGAGGCGAAGGAAGCGCACGACATGCAGTTCTGTCGCGAAAAGCATCAGCCCTTTCGACCTTTGCCGTACTGCCCGGGGGTTGTTTCAGGTTAAAAAGGGCGGTTCGGTCCAAGAGGATAGAGGCTCGTTTTTATCATTCGTGCCGACTAGCGCGGTATGAAAACCATGGAATCGCGCTCCTCATATCCCTGGGTTGCGGGGCCTCCGATCAGGCCCTAGCTAACAGCTCATGGCAGCCGATCCCTATACGATCCTGGGCGTCGCCCGCGGGGCGACCGAAAAGGACATCAAGTCCGCCTACCGCAAGCTCGCCAAGGAGCTCCACCCCGATCGAAACACCGCCAACCCCAAGGCAGCGGAGAAATTCTCCGAGATCACCCGCGCCTACGATCTGCTGTCGGACAAGGACAAGCGCGCCCGCTTCGACCGCGGCGAGATCGATATCGACGGCAACCCGGCGATGCCGTTCGGGTTCGGCGGCGGCGGAGCCGGGGGGCCGGGCGGGGGCTTTCGCGGCAGCCAGGGGGGATTCCGTGCGCAGGATTTCGAAGGCTTCGGCGGCGGCGGTGCCGAGGGCATCGACTTGGGCAACATCTTCGAAGGCCTGTTCGGCGGCGGTCGGGCCGGGCCTGGCGGCATGGGCGGAACGGGTGGCGCGCGCCGCGGCCCGCCTCCCAAAGGCGCCAACGTCCAGTACCGGCTCCAGGTGAGCTTCACCGACGCCGCCACCCGCGCCACCCAGCGGATCACGCTGAGCGACGGCAAGACGATCGACCTCAAGCTTCCCGCCGGTGTCGAGAGCGGCACCCAGATGCGCCTCGGCGGCAAGGGCGAGCCAGGCCCCGGCGGCGCGGGCGACGCGATCGTGACGATCGAGGTCGGCAGCCACCCGTTTTTCCGCCGCGACGGCGACAACATCCGGCTCGACCTGCCGATCTCGCTCGACGAGGCGATCCATGGCGGCAAAGTGCGCGTTCCAACGGTCGAAGGCGCGGTGATGCTGACCGTTTCGCCAGGCAGCAGCAGCGGCAAGACGCTACGGCTCAAGGAAAAGGGCTTTACCGCCAAGGGCGGCACCCGCGGCGACCAGCTCGTCACGCTCCAGATCGAAGTGCCCGGAGACGATGCCGATCTGGCCAATCGCCTCGAGGGTTGGCGCGACGCCCGGGACCTGCGCAGCAAGCTGGGCGTTTAGCCCCCAGTGACCGACCGCGAACATCCGCTTCCCCCCGGCGCAAAGCCGCTGGTCGAACTCCCCGATCTTTCGCCCGAGGCGCGCCGCAAGGAAGCCTTGCGCTGGCGGGCGGGCCTGCAGGACCGCGCTTATCAACGGTTCGGGCCGGGCAGCCGGTTCCTCGAGATCGTCAAGCGCGTCGCCATCGGGGCGTGGAACGACGGCTTCATCCATGCCGGCAACCTCGCCTACATGGCGATTCTCTCGCTGTTTCCGTTCTTCATCACCGTCGCCGCGCTGTTCTCGATCATCGGTGAGGAAAGCCAGCGCGCCGCCTCGATCAACGCCTTCCTCCTGGCGGTGCCGCCAGTGGTCGCCAACGTCATCGAACCCGTCGCGCGCGGGGTGATCGAATCGCGATCGGGCTGGCTGCTGTGGATCGGCGGTGTGGTCGGACTGTGGACCGTGGGCAGTCTGGTCGAAACCATCCGTGACATCCTGCGCCGCGCCTATGGCACTCACTGGGAGCACGCCTTCTGGCGTTATCGCCTGGCCTCCACAGGGGTCATCTTCGCCGCGGTGGTGCTGCTGCTGGTGAGCCTTGCCGTCCAGGTGGTGATCGGCACCGCGCAGGAAGTGATCGGGGCGTGGTTTCCGCAGCTGGTCGACCTGATCGACCAGCTCGCGCTGTCACGCTTCATCCCCGCGCTGGGGCTGTACCTCTCGCTCTACCTGCTGTTCCTTTCGCTGACCCCGGGCGCCTACCGTAAGCGGCGCTATCCCAAATGGCCCGGCGCGCTGCTGGTAACGGTGTGGTGGGTAGGGGTGACGATCGCCCTGCCCGCGGTGCTGCGCAGCTTCTTCAGCTATGATCTGACATACGGCAGCCTTGCCGGAATCATGATCGCGCTTTTCTTTTTCTGGCTGGTCGGCTTAGGGATGGTGGTCGGCGCCGAACTCAACGCCGCGCTCACCGTTACACCCGAAGAGCGCGACATGATGGACCCGGCAGACAAGCGCAAACAGGCCCAGGGCGGGTTCAAGCAGACGAGCGACGACGGGGAAGCAACCGCATGACGGTATCGATGGCCGGACTAATGCAGGGCAAGCGCGGGCTGATCATGGGCCTCGCCAACGACAAGTCGCTGGCCTGGGGGATCGCCAAGGCGCTCCACGCGGCGGGGGCCGAACTCGCGTTCAGTTATCAGGGCGACGTCATGGAAAAGCGGGTCCGCCCGCTGGCAGGGCAGTTGCTCAACCCGGGCGAAGCCGAGCCGTTCCTGATCAACTGCGACGTCTCCACCGAAGCCGAGCTCGACCAGACCTTCGCCACGCTGGCCGCGCGCTGGCCGATGATCGACTTCGTCGTCCACGCAATCGGCTTCACCAACAAAGAGGCTTTGCGGGGGGCTTATTGCGATGTCGGGCTCGACGACTTCCTGATGACGATGAACATCAGCGTCTACAGCTTCACCGCGATCGCCCGGCGCGCGGCGGCGATGATGCCCGCGTTCGATCCCGGGACGGGCAAAGGCGGCGGCGCAATGTTGACGTTGAGCTACTACGGTGCCGAGAAGGTCATCCCCCACTACAACGTCATGGGCGTCGCCAAGGCCGCGCTCGAGGCCAGCGTCAAGTATCTCGCCAACGACTTCGGCCCGCGCAACATCCGCGTCAACGCCATCTCGGCGGGGCCGATCAAGACGCTGGCGGCCAGTGGGATCGGGGATTTCCGCTACATCCTCAAGTGGAGCGAATACAACGCGCCGCTGCGCCGCAATGTGACGATCGAGGATGTCGGCGGAGCCGGTCTGTATCTGCTGAGCGACCTCGCCAGCGGGGTGACCGGCGAAATCCACCATGTCGATGCGGGTTACAATGTCGTCGGCATGAAGCAGGAAGATGCACCGGATATCGCGCTGGTATGACGCCCTCGGGGGGTCAGGCTCGCTCGGCCTCCACGATTCCCCGGAAATAATCGACCGTCTTGACCAACCCTTCCTCGAGCGGAACCTTGGGTTCCCAGCCGAGCCGCTCGCGCGCGAGCGATATGTCGGGCTTGCGCTGGAGCGGATCGTCCGAAGGCAGCGGCTCCTCGACGATCCGGCTGGCCGAGCCGGTCAGCGCGATCACTTGTTCAGCCAGCTGGCGGATGGTGAACTCGCGCGGGGTGCCCAGATTGACCGGGCCGGGCCAGCCCGGCTCGCTGTCCATCAGCGCCAGGAACCCGTCGATCAGATCGTCGACATAGCAGAAGCTGCGGGTCTGGCTGCCATCGCCATAGATCGTGATATCCTCGCCGCGCAGCGCGCACGCCTGTCCCGGCCAACATCGCGCTGACGGCAACCGGACGCGCGGGGCGGGTCGCCGAGATTCAAACACCCTATCATACCGCGATTGCCGCCAAAACTGGCCCGCCGCGGCGCTGCCGGCGCTACCCGGCCTTAGCCGTCCCGCCGTCGAACCCGCGCCAGATCGAGAAGATCACCGCGATGTGGCTGTTGCGGTCGCGGAACTTTTCGGCGACCGGCAAGGCCGCACTGCGGTGTGGGAACTGGAGTCCCTCAGGCAAATGCTCCCTCAATATTTTGTAGTATGATTTAGGTTTTTTGCCTGTACAACTTCGGGTGCTATAAGGGAGAGGGCGTTGTGCCCGACTACATTTTCGATCCCAATCCCCTGATCCCGAGGAAACGGCTGGGGTATGCCGAAGCCTATCCGCGGCTTGATTTCATCAAGGCGCAGAAGGCAATCGAGGATGGGCGGACGTTCTGCGTGTTCGAGCGCGATGGTCGCGATCGGGTGGGCCAGTTCGAGTTCGTCAGGTATGAGGACGACGACCCCCACTGGCGCGGGCTAATGCATGGGCAATTTAAAATCTGGCCCGATGCCCCCCATATTATGACGCTCGAGGTTGCATTCCGGATCAGGCCCAGTTCGATTGGGGTCGATCACGCGCGCGATTATGCGCTTTGTCCTTCTTGCGATAAGCTCAAGGGGGTGCTGGTCTTTGTCGCGGATTGGAAATGCCAAGGATGCCATGGCTTGCTCATGCGCAGCCAACTGATCGACCCCGAGGTGCGGTTGTCGGAGAAGATCACAGAACTTAGAAGCAAAATTGCGGGGGGGCGCCCTAAAGGGATGCATCATAGCACCTATCGCAAACAGCTCGACCACATCTTTGAGCTCGAGAAGCGCGCGGCGCAAATGTGCGTTGACCGCTACAAAATGGCATCGGTGGAACACAACCGCGTTGTGTCCTCGCGCTGGGTGAGCATCCATGAAGACTTTCAATTCCAGAAACAGTTTTCCCACTTTACCGACGAATGACGTGGCAGTGCCAATTGAGTGCGCGCACGTCCGCTCGGGCACCGATGGCGGTTGCGCGCTCAAGCCATCCGATCGCTGGACCATCAGCCTGTGCCGCGACCACCACGCACAGCAGCACCGCATCGGCGAGGCCGCGTTCCAACGACGCTATGCACTCGATCTCATCGCGCTGGCAGAGGTGTTCGCCCGGCGCTCGCCGCATCGGCGAGCGCTTGAGGGGCAGGTCATTGCCATACCTGATCGGCGAAGCTGGCGATGAGCCCGGACGACGAGCCCTGCCCTTCAGACGGCGTCCCCCCGGCCCGTCGATGATGAACGCCTCCATCCGGTCGCCTCGCCGTGGCTCTCTGACCCCGATGCCTACCGGCTGCTGATCCGCCTTGGGCACACCACCCAGAATCTTGCGCCGCGCTGCTGGTCAACCGCCGCGGCTACCGCATTGGCCGCCGCTTCCCATGCGCTGCGCGCGCTGGCTTCTGCGCTTTATCGCGCCAATATACGAGATTGAAGCCGCAGATAAGCGACCTGCTTGGGTTGCCGCACTCTCGCTCAAGCACTAGCTAACACGTCATGGCTACCGATCCCTAGTCGATCCTGGGCGTGGCGCGCGGCGCGACCGAGAAAGAGGTGAAGAGCGCCTTTCGCAAGCTCGCCAAAGAACTGCACCCCGATCGCAATTCGGGAAACCCCAAGGCAACCGAACGTTTCTCGGAGGTGACCAAAGCCTACGACCTGCTCTCCGACAAGGACAAGCGCGCGAGATTCGATCGCGGCGAAATCGATATCGACGGCAATCCAGCGATGCCGTTCGGGTTCGGTGGCGGTGGCAGCGGTGCGGGCGGATTCCGCCCGGGCCAGGGCGGATTCCGGTAGACCGAGGGCCAGGGCGGTTTTGGGGGCGGCGGCGCAGAAGGGATCGATCTCGGCGACATCTTCGAGGGCCCGTTCGGCGGACGCGGTGGCCAGCCGGGCGGCCCAGGCGGGTTCGGGGGGGGCGCGGGGGGACGACGCGGGCCTGCCCCCAAAGGTGCCAGCGCGCAGTACCGCCTGCAGGTGAGCTTCATCGATGCCGCCACCCTTGCCAGCCAGCGGATAACGTTGGGCGACGGCAAGACTATCGATCTGAAGCTGCCGTTCGGGCTGGAAAGCGGCGCGCAGATGCGGCTGGCGGGCAAGGGCGAGGCGGGACCCGGCGGCAGCGGCGATGCGCTGGTCACGATCGAGATCGGCGGACACCCGTTTTTTCGGCGCGATGGCGACAATATCCGGCTGGACCTGCCGATCAGCCTCGACGAAGGAACCTCGCTGCGGGCGGGGCGTTTGGCGCGGGATGAAAATATTGTATGGGCAGTTCACCTCCGCGCCCCGAGGCCATGACGGCGGTGCAGATCCGGTAGGGAATGAACCGCTTGCACATCGTGATTATTCCGGACCCGACACCACCGGGACAGCGCTCGACATGGCGCTGACGTTCCTGCAGCAGCGCGCGCTCAACCTGCCGCGTCCGGCCAAGCGGGTCGTTGTAATGGCGGTCGATACAACGCTGTGCGTGGTGACCGTGCTGACCGCCTATTACCTGCGGCTGGGCGAATGGATCATGCCGCACGGGCTGCAGCTGGTGCCGGTCGCGGTCTCGATCCTGCTCGCGATCCCGCTATTCGTGCGGCTCGGGTTGTACCGGGCGATCTTCCGCTATTCAGGCAGCGCCGCGCTGACGGCCTTGTCGATTGCGGGGGCGATCTACGGCCTCGTCTTTTCCCTGATCTTCACGCTGGTCGGGATCGATGGCGTACCGCGCACGCTGGGGCTGATCCAGCCAGTACTGCTGTTCCTGGCGGTCGGCATGACCCGGGCTCTCGCCCGCTTCTGGCTCGGCGGGGGCTATGCCCTGGCGCGCGAGCTGGGCGCACGCAGTCGGGTGCTGATCTATGGCGCCGGGCGCGCCGGCCGCCAACTCGCCGCCGCGCTCAACAACAGCCCCGAGATGATCGTCGCGGGCTTCGTCGACGACGATTCCTCGCTTCAGGGCAGCGTGATGAACGGCAAGCCGATCTATTCGGCCGAGCGGCTGCACGATCTGATCGTCGAGGACGACATCGGCCACGTGCTGCTCGCCATGCCCTCGGCCACCCGGGCGCGGCGCGCGGAAATCCTCAAGCTGCTCAAAGGCACTCCGGTGCAGGTCCGGACCCTGCCCAATCTGACCGACATCGCCCGGGGCCGGATCGCGGTGGGCGATTTGCGCGAGCTCGATATCGAGGATCTGCTGGGCCGCGATCCGGTCACCCCCAACCAGATCCTGCTGGCGAAAAACATCACCGGCAAGACCGTGCTGGTGACCGGCGCGGGCGGCTCGATCGGCGCGGAACTGTGCCGCAAGATCCTCCAGCTGCACCCGCGCAGCCTGCTGTTGCTCGATGCCAGCGAACATGCGCTTTACGCAATCCATCACGAGCTGGCGCGCGCCGAAGGCACGGCGGGCGAGCTGCTGCCGCTGCTCGGCTCGGTCGCCGATCCGGGGCGGATGGCGCTGGTGATGGGAACCTGGAAGCCCGACACGGTTTATCACGCCGCCGCCTACAAGCACGTCCCCTTGGTCGAGTACAATCCGGCCGAAGGCCTGCGCAACAATGTGTTCGGCACCTTGACCATGGCGCGCGCCGCACAGGCGGCAGGAGTGCGGGATTTCGTGCTGATCAGCACCGATAAGGCGGTCCGCCCGACCAATGTGATGGGCGCGAGCAAACGCCTCGCCGAAATGATCCTTCAGGCGCTGGCGCATGACACCGCCGGGGGGACTCGCTTCTCGATGGTCCGCTTCGGCAATGTGCTGGGCTCGAGCGGCTCGGTAGTCCCGCTGTTCCGCCGCCAGATCCGCGACGGCGGCCCGGTGACGATCACCCATGAGGACGTCACCCGCTATTTCATGAGCATCCCGGAAGCCGCCGAGCTGGTGATCCAGGCCGGATCGATGGCACAGGGCGGTGAAGTCTTCGTGCTCGAAATGGGCGAGCCGGTGCTGATCGCCGACCTGGCGCGCAACATGATCGAACTGTCAGGCTTGCACGTCCGCGACGCGGCCAATCCCGACGGTGACATTGCGATCGAAGTAGTCGGGCTGCGACCCGGCGAGAAACTTTACGAGGAGCTGCTGATCGGCAGTGACAACCTGCCGACCAGCCATCCCCGGATCATGAAAGCGCGCGATCCGATGATCGGCTGGGCCGAACTGGCCCCGCAGCTGGCGCAGCTGGAAACGGCAATTGCCGCCAACGATGTGGTCGCGCTGCGGCGCTTGCTGGTCGGACTGGTCTGCGAATTCACGCCCGATGCGGAAGTGGCCGACCACGTCCACCGCCAGCGCGGCCGTTCGGCGTAGTTTGCGAGTTTCGGCTACGCTGAAACCGTTGCGGCACCGCTTCCACGTAAGTGGACTAACGACGCTGCCACCAGCCGACCAGCAACAGCAGGGTCGGCGCGAACATGGTATTGACCAGATCGTGCAGTCCGGCACTCACGGTTGCCTCCGGGCTACCCATCCCGTCGAGCATCAGATCGGCCAGCTCGTTCCCGCATTCAAGCGCGAACAGCACCAGCCACGGCTGCCAGCTGAGCGGGCTGCGCCGCAACCCCAGCGCCGCCAGACACAGCACCAGCATCCCGGCATGGAGATGCAATACATCGGGCGAGAGGCCCAGCCGGTCGCCCAGCGTTAGCTTGTACCGCGCCCAGCGCGATGCTTCGGGGCGGAGGAGGGCGATCAGGGTATCGATCATTGCCGGGCGATCTATCCGCCGCACCCGCGCTTGGCAATTGTCTCGCCGGTCCGCACCGGGTAAGGCCAGCCGCACCCGCGCACCCGCGAGGCGAGAGACCCCCATGCACCTGTCAGTGGTCGACGCCGGCCTCGGAAATATCAAGTCGATCAAGCGGATGGTCGAACACATCGGCGGATCGGCGGAGATCATTACCGATCCCGCCGCGCTGGCGCAGGCCGAGGCGGTGTTGCTGCCCGGCGTGGGACATTACGACTACGGCATGCAACTGCTCCATGAAGGCGGCTGGATCGCGCCGCTCAATGTGGCGGCGCTGGAGCGCAAAGTGCCGTTCCTCGGTATTTGCCTCGGCATGCAGTTGATGTGCCGGGGCAGTGAGGAGGGGGGGGGGCCCGGGCTGGGCTGGATCTCGGCCGATGTGAAACGGATCGATACCGGCGGCGATCCGCGCCTCAAGGTGCCGCATATCGGCTGGACCACGACGATTGCCGAGCAGCCGGGCGACATCCTTCCGGGCGGCGAGGACGAGCTGCGCTATTACTACGTCCACAGCTACCGCGCGGTCTGCGACGATCCGGCGCAGGTGCTGTGCAGCGCCGACTATGGAACGCGTTTCACCTCGGGCTTCGTGCATGGCAATCTGCGCGGGGTGCAGTTCCACCCTGAAAAGAGCCACCGCTTCGGGATGGAGCTGCTGCGCCGCTGGCTAGGGATTGCGGCCTGATGTTGCGTCACAGGATTATCCCGGCGCTGCTGCTGAAGGACGGCGGGCTCTACAAGACCACCAAGTTCGCCAGGCCGAGCTACGTCGGCGATCCGATCAACGCGGTGAAAATCTTCAACGACAAGGAAGTCGACGAACTGATCGTGCTCGACATCGAGGCGACGCGCAGTGGCCGTCCGCCAGACTTCGCCATGGCCGAATGGCTGGCCGAGGAATGCTTCATGCCGTTGTGCTGGGGCGGGGGCATCCGCGATGCCGACGACGCCGCGAAGTTGTTCAAGCTGGGGATCGAGAAAGTTTCGCTGCAAAGCGCGGCGCTTGCCGACATGGGGCTGGTCACCCAGCTCGCCGGGCGCCACGGGACGCAGGCGGTGGTGGTCTCGGTCGACGTCGAGAAGGACTGGCTGGGCAAATACCGGCTGCGCACTGCGACCGGTAAGGGCAAGCGCAGCTGGCAGGACGTCGCCCGGCAGGCCGCCGAAGCCGGGGCGGGCGAAGTGCTTCTGACCGCTGTGGACAAGGAGGGCACCCGCTCGGGCATGGACCTCAAGCTGATCGCCGAGGCCGCAGCCTTGCTCGACATCCCGCTGATCGCTAATGGCGGCGCCGGCTCGCTTGCCGACATGAAAGCCGCCACCGATGCCGGGGCCAGCGCAATTGCCGCCGGCGCCTATTTCGTCTGGCAGGGGCCGCACAGCGCGGTCCTCATCACCTATCCTAGGCCCGCCAAAATCCGGGCCGTCTGGGGACATTGAATTGACTACTCCCGGCCCGACCTATCCCGGCAATCATCGCATCTGCACGCGCTGCATCATGGACGACACCGCCGAAGACATAGTCTTCGACGCCGACGGCGTCTGCAATTACTGCACCGAATTCCTCGTCCGGCTTGACCATTTCGTCGATCCCGATCCCGCCGGGCGCCAGCGCAAGCTCAATGCGCTGGTCGCCAAGGTGCAAGCCCAGGGCAAGGGCAAGCCCTATGATTGTATCATAGGCGTCTCAGGCGGGGTGGACAGCAGCTACACCCTGATGCGGGCCAAGCAGCTCGGGCTGCGGCCGCTGGCGGTCCACATGGACAGCGGCTGGAACGCCGAGGTAGCGGCCAACAACATCGCCAACCTGGTGCGCGGGCTGGGGGTCGACCTCTATACCCACGTAATTGACTGGCCCGAGATTCGCGGATTGATGGAAGCGATGTTCGCCGCCGACGTGCGCGATGTCGAAGTGCTTTACGACAACGCGCTCGCTGCCGTGGTGTTCGGCCAGGCGGCCAAGCACGGGCTGCATTACATCCTGGCGGGGTCCAACATGGCGACCGAGGGCATGCGGATCCCCGGCGAATGGACTTGGCACAAGCTCGACAAGCGCAACATCGTCGCCATCTCGAAGAAATTCGGCGGGCCCAAGCTCAAGACTTTTCCCGCAATCGGAACGCTCAAATACGCCAAACATATCCTGTTGGACCGGGCCCACTGGATCGCGTTTCTCGACTTCATCGATTACCGCAAGGACGCCGCGCTCGAGGAATTGCAGCGCGATTACGGTTACAAACCCTATGCCTACAAGCATTACGAATCGGTCTTTACCCGGTTCTGGCAGGGCTACATGCTCCCGCGCAAATTCGGCTACGACAAACGCAAGCCGCACCTCGCCACGCTGGTGATGACCGGACAGATGACCCGCGACGAAGCAATGGCGAAGATGTGCGAGATCGCCTATCCGAGCCAGCGCGATCTGGATGCCGACAAGCAGTATTTCCTCAAGAAGATGGGCTGGACCGAAGCCAAGTTCGAGGAATACCTCGCTCGCCCCGAAGTGCGCCACGACGCCTATCCGTCCGAAGCCGCGCTGTGGGAAAAACTGCTGCAGCTCTACCGCAAGCTCAATCTCAAGGTCGGAAGGCTGCGGCATTGATTGTCAGCTGGTCCGATCTGACGACTTATGTGCGGGCCGATTGCCGCAGCCGCGGCGCGCCGCTGAGCTTGCGCGGCTGGCTGTTCGATCCGGTGCTGCGCTTCCAGGTGCTCATGCGGCTCGACGAATACCTGCTCAACACCGGCAAGCCGCTGGTCATGCGCGCGCCGATCCTGCTGTGGTTCCGGCGGCTGTCGGTGCGACTGGGCTTCAGCATGGGGCCCAACATCTTCGGCCCCGGGCTCGCCATCGTCCATTATGGCGCGATCGTGATCGATCCGACCACCCGGATCGGCAAGAACTGTCGCATCCACGTGGGCAGCCACATCGGCGGGGCGGCGCAGTTCGTGGCAGCGGAGGACGTTCACAAGTTCTCGCCGCGGATCGGCGACAATGTCTACATCGGCCCCGGTGCCAAACTCTATGGCCCTATCGTGGTCGGCGACAATTGCGTGATCGGGGCCAATGCGGTGGTCACCAAATCGTTTCCCGAGGCCGGCCTGACGCTGGCCGGAGTGCCGGCCAAAGTGATCGAACGCGGCGGCAACGGCGCGCGGGTGATCCGCGGTGCGGGTTAATCGAACCGCGACTTGATCGATCTGGCCGGCACTCCGGCGGCAATCGTATCGGGCGCGATGATCGGGCGGGTCACTACCGCGCCAGCTGCGATCACGGTACCATCGGCAATGGTGACCCCGGCCAGGATCGTCACCCGCGCGCCGATCCACACATTGTTCCCAATTCTTACCGGGCTGGAGACGACCGGCTGATATTTGATCGGCACCGCCGGGTCGGAAAACCCGTGGTTAGCGGTCAGGATCGACGTGCCGTGGCCGATCGCGACATTCTCGCCGATCGACAGGCCGCCCAGCGCGCTGAGATTGCAATCGCGATTGATCGAAACGTGATTGCCGATCCGCAGTCCCTCGAAGCCTTCGATGAAGACGTTGGCGAAGATGTTGAGCGCAGCGGGTCGCCGGCCGGTGATCCGGCCGACCAGCCACCGGCGCAGTCCCAGCAGCCACATCGACTCCAGCCGCATTGTCGCAAGGTAGAGCCGAATGCCCAATTTGGCAGGAATGCCCAGGGGCCGCGTCACGAAACTTCCGACATTCGCTCAGCCTACAGCAGTCGCGGTCTGCGACAAGTATCGCCGCCGCGCCGCAATCGCCAGCAACGCGCCGAAGCCAAGATATTCGGCGCCTTGCAGCATCGCCAGCAATCTGAGGAAGCCGATCAGCCCCGCGCCGCCGGCCCAGCCGATCGCAAACGCCAGGGCAATCGCCGCGACGCTGGCGATGTTGTGTGCAAACAGCCAGCCGGGCCGCTTGATGACGAACACCGTGGTCGCCAGCGACATCGCCACGCTGCGCAGCGCCAGCATCGGGGCGAGGATCACCAAGATGTCGCCCGCAACTTCCCAGCCCTTGCCGAGATAGAGCGCCACCACCGGGCGCGCGAACAGCACGATGCCCGCCAGCATCGCCAGGCTGATCGCGCCCGAGGCCAGCAGGGTGAAGCGAAACTCGCGCCAGAATTCGCCGCGCTCCTCCTGCGCCCGCGCGGCGCGCTGGAAGAACACCTGGCTGAGCGAATCATTGAACAGCTGGAGCGGCAGCACCGCGATCCGCTGCCCGACCGAGTAGAACCCGACCGCCCGGATGCCGTAGAGAAACTGCAGCACAAACGGCATCAGGTTGATCGACAGCGCCGCCAGCAACGTGCTGGGAATGTCGACGCTGACTTGGCGCCCGAACAGCCGGAACATCGCGCGCATTTCAGCCAAATCCGGGCGACCCATGCCGTGATCGCGCTGCGCCAGAACCAGCCCGAGCAGCGCCTGCGCCACCAGCCCGAGGCAGAAGCCCGCGATCAGCCCGGCAGCGCTGGGGACCAGCAACGCGGCACCCAACTGCACCGCCACGGTTACCGCGGTTCGCACCACCACCCCGACCGAGGCGAAACGGAACGCCTCGTGCCGCATCAGGTACATCGTCACCGCATTGGCCACCCCAGTCAGCAGGATCGCGACGAACAGCAGCGGGGCCATCAAGCCCAGCGCCGGGGTGGCGGTGTGCCACCACCACGCGGTCATGCCCAGGGTCCCGACCAGCGCGACAATAAGCGCAACCGCGAAGCACAGCCACAACACCGCTTTGCGCCCCTCGCTGGGGGCAGTTGCAATCGCCAGTTCGAACCGCCCGCAGGCGATCGCGCCGGGAATCGCCGAGGCGGCGATGAAAGTGCCGAACAGCCCGAACTCGGTCGGGGTATAGAGCCGAGCGAGAAGCGGATAGCTCGCCAGGTTGAACGCCTGGGCCGCCGCCGTACCGGTAAACAGCGCGACAAACTGGCGCAGGTACTGGCGGCGATCCATCGTGGCGGTTCAGGCTGCCGCTTGCCGCGCGGCGTAGCCGAGGAAAGCATCCTTGTCGCTGAGCGCGCTTTTCAGCGTGCCCCAAAAATCTTGCTCGAAATTGAGGCCCAGCTGCTCGCGGATTTTCGCATTGGCGACGTCGAATTCCATGATGTCGCCGATCAGCGGATCGCCGTGTTCGACTTTGAGCTTGCCTTCAGGATCGAGGATTTCGAGCATGCCGGTGGCGAGATCGTTGATCGTCACCCGGATGCCCGAGGCAACGTTATAGGCCTGTCCGCTCGCCGCCGGATCGGTCGCCGCCGCGATGTTGGCCGCGACCAGGTCCTTGACGTAGGTGAAGCTGCGGACCTGTTCGCCGTGACCGAATACCACTGGGTTCTGGCCTTCGGTAATCCGGCGCAGGAAGATCGAGACCACCCCGCCGAACTCGTTCGACTCCTGACGCGGGCCATAGACGTGGAAGTAGCGCAGGATCGTGGTGTCGAGCCCGTAGAGGTGGCGGAACACATCGACATAACGCTCGCCCGCCAGCTTGGAGACGCCGTAATAGCTGACCGGCGCGAGCGGGTGATCCTCGGTGGTCGGGAAAATCTGCGGCTCGCCATAGACCGAGCCGGTCGAGGCGTGGACGAATTTGCGCACCCCGGCGTCCATCGCATGGCGCAGCAGGTTGAGCGCGCCCCCCGCGTTGACCTCGAGATCGCGCTGCGGGTTGTCGAGGCAGATGTTCTTCTTCGAGGCGGCGTTGTGGAACACCGTATCGACCCCAGCGAAAATCTCCTTCATCGCCGCGTCGTCGGCGCAGATGTCCATCTCGGCGAAGCGGAAATTGTTGCGGCCCTTGAACAGCGCGACATTGCTTTGCTTACCGGCCGAGAGATCGTCCATGCTGATCACATCCGCGCCCAGCTCGACCAGTGCTTCGCACAGATGCGAGCCGACGAAGCCTGCGCCGCCGGTGACAATCACCTTTCGTCCGGTGAGCGCTATCGAGCCTCCGGCAGGCTGGGCGGAGTTGGCGGGCATTTGGGTATTCTCCAGATCGGATAATTGGGCGTCGTCCAGGTAGTCTGCCGAACGCTGACCCGCAACCGCCAAGCTGCGGTACTGGTCAATGCGTGGCCCTGTGGCTAAAGGCTTGGCTCGCAAGGCTTTGCCCGCAGCACGGGCGCAAGGGAATTCAAACGGCAACATGTGCGGGATTGCAGGCCTGATTGACCGGCGCGGCGGCGCGCCCGAGGGGGCCGGCCGTATCCTTAGCGCGATGAGCGCGGCGATCGCCCGGCGCGGCCCCGACGGGACAGGGGTCTGGTCCGATTCGCAGGCCGGGGTGCATTTCGCGCATCGCCGCCTCTCGATCATCGACCTGAGCGAAGCGGGCGCGCAACCGATGGCGAGCGGCGATGGCCGGGTGGTGCTGTGTTACAACGGCATGCTCTACAACGCCGCCGAGCTGCGCGGCGAGCTCGAAGCGGCGGGCTGCATTTTTCGCGGGCACAGCGATACCGAAGTTATCGCCAACGGGTTCGCGCGGTGGGGCGCAGAAGCAACGCTAACCCGGCTCAACGGGATGTTCGCCTTCGCCGCCTGGTGGCGGGACGAACGACGGCTGGTGCTGGCGCGCGACCGGCTCGGCAAAAAGCCGCTCTATTGGGGCAAGGTCCCCGGGGGAATCGCCTGGTCGAGCGAGCTGCCCTCACTGTGCTGCCATCCGGCAATCGATCGGACCATCGATCGCGGCGCGGCGGCGGGCTATCTGCGTACCGGCCATGTCCCCGATCCGCTGGCGATCATCGTCGGCGCAAAGAAGCTGGCAGCGGGAACGATGCTCACGCTGTCGACGGGCGAGGCCGAGCCGGCGATCGCGCACTGGTGGTCGCTGGGCGAAGCGGTGCAGCGCGGGCAGGCCGATCCGCTCCCCGGTAGACCAAAGGCGGCACTGGACGAGGCAGCGCGGCTGATCGACGATGCGGTGGCACGGCGGATGGTTTCCGATGTACCGTTCGGCGCGTTCCTTTCCGGCGGGGTCGATAGCTCGCTGGTGGTGGCGCGGATGCAGGCGCTATCGACGCGACCGGTGTCGAGTTTCGCGATCGGCTACAAGGAAGCCGCCTATGACGAATCGCGCGAAGCCGAAGCGGTCGCGCGCCACTTGCGTACCGAACACCAGAGCTTCATCCTCGCGCCGTGTGAAGTGATTGACACCGTGGCGCAAATGCCCGCGATCTATGGCGAGCCCTTCGCCGACCCCTCGGCGGTGCCGAGCACGATCCTCGCCGAACGCGCCCGCCGGCACGTCACCGTGGTGCTCACCGGCGACGGCGGCGATGAAGTGTTCGCCGGCTACAACCGTTATGCTGCGGCGCGCGGATTGCTGGCCAAGCTCGACCATTTGCCGCTACCGCTGCGCAAGGCGCTGGGCGGCGTAATGGCCGCTCCCAGCCCGGCGGCGTGGGACCGCCTGTTCGCACTGGTCCCGGCTGGCATGCGGCCGCGCAGCGCGGGCGAGAAGCTCCACAAGCTGGCGCCGCTGCTCAGTCTGGCCCCGGCCGACCGCTACCGTCAGATCACCAGCCAGTGGCTCGATGTCGATGCGATCCGCCGCGATTCCGAACCCGCCGATCCGGACGAAATAGTGCGGGGGCTGGCGCTGCTCGACGATCCCGTCGAACAATTGCGCTTCCTCGATCTGCTGACTTATCTGCCCGGCGACATCCTCACCAAGGTTGATCGTGCGACCATGGCCTGCGGGCTCGAGGCGCGCGCGCCGCTGCTTGACTATCGGCTGGCCGAACTGAGCTTCCGCCTGCCGACCGCCACCCTGATGCGGGGCGGACGAACCAAGTGGATTTTGCGCACGCTGCTCGAACGCGACGTCCCGCGCGCCTTGTTCGAGCGCCCCAAGAGCGGCTTCGGAATTCCGATCGGCGACTGGCTGCGCGGGCCGATGCGCGATTGGGCCGAAAACCTGCTATCGGTGCAGGCGCTCGAGGAATGCGGGCTGGTCAAGCCCGCCGCGGTGCGCGCGACCTGGGAAGCGCATCTGTCGGGCAGGGTGAATGCCCAATACGGGCTGTGGACCGTGCTGATGTTGCAGAGCTGGCGCGGCTATTTCGCCGGGCTGCCGGGTGATCAGGACTATGGCGGCGCGGTGCCACTCGTCTTAGCACCCGTCGGACTGGCGTGATGGCCAAAATCGGCAATCCGGGAGCGGGTAGACCGCTGGTCGATTTCGTCTGCCAATCGAGCATGGGACCATCCGAGGGCGGGCTGGAAACCTGGGCTTATCAATTTCTGCCCGGGCTGCTGCAGCTGTATCCCGATGCCCGGCTGCGGTTTTACGGGGCATTGCCCGAGAGTCGCGAGAATCCCGGGTCAATCATGAAACAGGCGGCCGGTGCCGACCATCTCCGAATCAAACCGGAGTTCTTTCCGATCACGCCGGGGAAAGTCCCGCAGATCGTTTCGATGATCCGGCAATTCTTGGCGCGCAAGCGAGGCTCTGCCGTTACCGCGCCCGATATCGTGATAACCGCCGGAACTTTCCTCGAGCTGATCATGGTTCAACTCAGTCCGGCGACTCGCCGGGCATTCAAGGTCGCATGGCTGCGGACGATCTGGGTCGATCAGAAGACTTATCGGATCCCCGCATTTCTTCGCGATACGGTCCGCGGGATCGAAGCGCGGATCCTGCGCGGCGCCGATCTGGTACTCGCCAACGGCAGCGACATTGCCGAACGGTACGGGGATTACGGCGTCGCGGTGCAAGTGATTCACAACGCGGTGGATACCGATCGCTGGCGCGCGCCGCCCCCTGCCCTGGGCGACCCGATCCGTGTTGCGTTCGTCGGCCGGCTGGCGATCGACAAGGGCATTGTCGCATTCATCGAACTGGCGCGGGTGGTGCGCGGCGGGCCGCTGCGTGACCGCGTCAGTTTCGAAGTTTACGGGCATCTGGGTGAAGAGGCGCTGGTTGCGGCGGCGAAAGTGGAAGGGGTCGTGGCCTGGTCCGGAGCTGTCGACAACGCGGCGCTTCCGCGCGTGCTGTCCGGCATCGATGTCTGCGCGGCGCTGACCTATTCGGACCAAGAACGCGGTGGCGGCGGTACATCCAATGCGATGATGGAGCAACTCGCGGCCGGGCGGATTTTGCTGGCGTGGGACAACCCCATTTTTCGGCAATGGCTGAATACGGACAATGCCTATCTGGCCCGGCAGGGCGACGTCGCAGGCCTCGCCGCTTGCCTCGGGGCCATCCTGGCAGACCGGGACGAAGCGCTTCGCCGCGCTGAAAATGGCCGTAATATGATGGCCGAATTCGGCATTGCCGCGATGATGACCAAGTTCGACCGCGTGTTACGCGCCGGACTGGCGGACCGCGGACTGGGCAAGATTTTGCCCGAATTCTAGCGTCCGGCCAGCGCGCGCTGCTCAAGCACCTGACGGTAGACTCCCGCGGTCGATTCGGCGGTCTTGACCCACGAAAACTGCTGCAGACGGCGGCGGCCTCGTTCGACCAGATCGGCGGCCAGTGCAGGTTCGTCGTAGAACCGGACCAGTGCAGCGCACATCGAGTCCACGTCGTGCGGATCGAAAAACAGCGCGGCATCGCCGGCAACTTCAGGGATCGCCGGTGCGGCCGCGGCGAGCAGGGGGGTGGCGTGATGGAACGCTTCGAGAATCGGCAGCCCGAAGCCTTCCTTGAGCGAGGGGAACACGAAGGCATCGGCACGTTCGAACAGATCGGCCACCGCCATGTCGCTGACGAAACCGGTGAACACAATTCGCGGCTGCACGGCGTTGACGCGGTCGACGATCGCTTTCTGGCTCGCGTCAAGCTTGGCGCTGGATCCGGTAATCACCAGCGTCTTGGCTGCGGGAAGCCGGGGCAACGCCCGCTCGAACGCGAGCAACAGGTTGGTCAGGTTCTTGTGCGCACGGTTGGTGCCGAGGAAGAACAGGAAATCGCGCTGCGGCACTTCTGCGGGCGCCGGATCACCTACCGTTCGGGTCGCCATGTGCTCCCACCCTTCATGGATCACGACGATTTTGGGAAGCTCGGCGAGGGTTTTTCCGGCGAGTTCGGCAACGTCGCGTCCGGTTTGTTCGGACACGGCGATGATCGCGCTGGACCGCCGGATGCAGGTGCGGATGACCAGATCGAGGTAGGCGCGCGCCGCGGTCCGAAACAGCCAGCCGCCGTGGAACCATTTACGGTAGGTCAGGTCGTGGATCGTGCAGACTCCGCCCGCCAGCGCGAGCGGATAGGTCATCGAGGTGATGTGAATCAGATCGAACCGGTCGCGCCATTGGCACAGCAGCGTGCGCATTTGCCAGTCCCTGCGCGGACCGATAGCTGCAACCGGCTCGACCAAGACTTTCATCCGCCCGTGGGCGATGGCCTCGGCCAGATCTTCGCGCGAAACGCCGGGATTGAGCAGCGCGGTAAATTCGATTTCGGGCGCAGCGGCGGGAAGGTACCGGATCAGCTGGACTATATACGTCGACAGCCCATCCGGGACCCGCGTCACCGAACTGGCATCAATGAGCACTTTCGGCGCTCGCCCCGGGGCATTCATCTTGGACAAACCGTAAAATCCTCGTTTCTCGTGAACTCTTTGACACGCGCGCTAATTCTGCAAGAGAGTCCGCCTGTCCAGACACTCTGCCAAAGGTATCCGATGCTGAAATCGCTGTTCAAACGTGTGGCTCTTCCATTCCAGCTGTGGACCGGGGTGCATGAGCTGCGCAAGGGCAACGCGATCCTGCAGGCGCAGGAATATGCCCGGCTTCGCGCGGTGATGGCCGTGCAAAATCCCGGTAACGTCGCGCTGGAAGGCTACAAAGTATATTCGCAAACCGACGAAGACGGTATCATTGCCGCGATCTTCGAACGCATCGCCAACGCCAAGGTGTTTCTCGAAATCGGTGTACAGACCGGCGTCGAATGCAACAGCTTGCTGTTGCTGCTCAAAGGTTGGCGTGGTTCGTGGATCGAGGGCAATCCCGCCGCATGCCGCAAGATTGCCGACGACCTGGGCGGCGCTTCGTTCGACAAGCGGTTCCGTACCACCAAATCCTTTGTGACCAGGGAAAATATCGTCGCGCTGGTCGAGGCCGAGTTACGCTTCCTCGATGCCGCCGAACTCGATTTCTTCTCGCTCGACATCGACGGCAACGATTTGCACTGCATGCGCGAATTGCTCGCCGCCAAAGTCGCGCCCAAGGTGGTCTGCGTCGAATATCAGGGCAAATTCCCGCCGCCTTTGTCGGTGACGGTGGACTATGCGCCCGATCACGTGTGGAACGGTACCGATTACATGGGATCGAGCCTGCAGGCATTCGTCGATCTGTTCGCCGAGGATGGGTACCACCTGCTGACCTGTAACATTCCAGGCATCAACGCGTTTTTCGTTCGCGGCGACCTTGCCGGGCAGTTCGCCGACATCCCGGTCGCCGAACTGTATCAGCCTTATCGGCCGTGGCTCAGCCCGTTCGTGACCGGGCAGCCCCCGGCACTCGACTACCTCAAGCGAGTGCTTGCCGGCAGCTAGTGCTCAAAACTATACGCTTGGTACCCACTGGCCAGCGATCTGGAACGACCGAGATGGGGTGGGAAGTGGACGTCGCTGCGAACCCATTTTGTCAAAGCGATCTCGCCATACCAGTTACTCGACCCGGAAGTCCGTAACAATGAGCCGCGCGCGACCAGTGGCATGGACGCCGTGGCCATATCCATCACCACCACCCAGAACAAATCCTACCTCGCCGGTATCCCTAACCGCCTCACGGAACCCCTGAGGGTTTGAGGCTGCGCTGGAGGTCTCGACCGCGGTCCAGTTGCCGTCGATCGGCACCACGATCTGATGCTCTCCAGGCGTGAGTGTCTGCGTCGCAAACGTCGCATACCAGCGATAGCTCTCGAAGCGACCACGGCCACTCCAGTTATCGCCCGTACGCTGAAAGTAAGGGGTTATTATTCCAGGCGTCGAGGGAGCGGTTGTGGCTACCACCCGTGTTCCTCGCGCCGTTTCAAGGCGATAGCGAAGGACGATCCGCCGCTTCCCTTCGAGCGAACCGTGCCGAAACGTAACGTAGTGCACGCTGCCCGGTGCTTGAGGCAGCTCAATCTGAAATAAGCCCTCACGAGTCTCAGACGGATTAAATGGCATTCCAGGAGAATAGTTGCGGCCCTTTATGATCGGACCGATCACCCAGCCATCGGCGGCTGGGACTGCTGCCATCACGGCTGACGCTGCTAGAGCCACAGCTGCTGCACTCATGATAAGGAAATTGCGCATCGCTCTCTTGTAATTGCAGCCATGCCTCTACCGCCTGAACGTTCAGGTCAGGAATCAGACAGGTTGCTCGACCGCCTGCAGAGCGTCCAAAATGGGTTCGGTTTCTGCCATTCCACCAGTGGGTACCATGCGAGTGATTTTGACCACTAGAGACTCGCCACGATGCTGTCGATGGTCGCGTCGTCGAGATAGGGGTGCATCGGCAGGCTGAACACCCGGTCGCCCATCGCTTCGGTGACCGGGAAATCGCCGCGCGCGTAGCCGAGATCGGCGAACGCCAGCTGCTCGTGCAGGCCCTTCGGGTAATAGACCATGGTCGGCACCCCGTGTTCCGCCAGCCGCGCCTGATAGGCGGTGCGCGCGTCGGGGCTTTCGGCGACCAGCGTGTATTGCGCCCAGGCACTGATCACGCCTTGCGGAATCGGCGGGGTGATCAACGGCAAGCCTGTCGCCACGATCTGCGCATCGTACCGCGCAGCGACGCGCTGGCGGGCGGCAATCTCGTCCTCGAAAATGTCGAGCTTCACATTGAGCACCGCGGCCTGCACCGCATCGAGGCGGCCGGTGATCCCCATCCGCACATTCTCGTATTTGTGGCCGCCCTGGCCGTGCACGCGGATTGAGCGGAGCAGCTTGTCTAGTTCTGGATCGTCGCAGAAGATCGCTCCGCCATCGCCGAAGCAGCCCAGCGGCTTGGCCGGGAAGAACGAGGTGCAGCCGATCTCGGCCAGCGATCCGGCGCGCTTGTTCTGGGCGGTCGCCCCGAAGCTTTGCGCTGCGTCCTCGATCACGAACAGATCGTGGCGCGCGGCCATGGCATTAAGCGCGGTGTAATCGGCGGGCAGGCCGAACAGATCGACCGCGATGATCCCGCGCGGACGCAGCGCCTTGAGCCGGTCGACCGGCCAACGCGGCAGCACATGGCTTTCGGTATCGCCCGCCGCCAGCGCGGCAACCGCGCGTTCGAGCGCGGCGGGATCCAGGTTAAAACTGCCGGGTTCGATATCGACGAAAATCGGCGTCGCCCCGACCGTCACGATGGCCTCGGCGCTGGCCATGAAAGTGAACGGCACGGTAAACACAGCGTCGCCCGGACCGATCCCCTTCGCCATCAGCGCCATCACCAGCGCGTCGGTGCCCGAGGCGCAGCTGACGCAGTGGCGCGTTCCGGCAAACGCAGCCAGCCGTTCCTCGAGCTGCTGTACCACCGGCCCCAGAATGAACGTGCCGCTTCGCATCACGTCGAGCACGGCAGCTTCGACCGGTCCGGCAATGCGGTTGTACTGCGCCTTAAGGTCGATAAACGGAATCATGAATGGGCAAGTCTCTGCAACAGGAAGGTTAGTTGCGGCGGAGGTCCGGGACGTTCCCCGGGTCCGGCACTAAGCGGCTGTCGCGCGCAGCCACCGCACGCTGGCCGCGCTTCACGATATAGACCGAACAGAAAATCAGGTAGAGCGCCGGGGTAAACATCTCGCGCTGGCGCAGCCCCAGCCCGACGTTGTAATACATGACCGAAAGCATCAGCACCATGCCCGCAAGAAACAAGGTGGCAAACCGGATCGGGAGCGATTCGCGGAACATCGCGCGCCATACCCGGAACTCACGGATCAGCAGAAATGTCGCATAGACCATAAAGATGTTCTGGACCGACGCGACCAGTCCAAAAATGCCCCCCGCATCGAAGAAAAATGGCCGGTAAAGAAGGCTGAACAATTTGACCGGAAGGGGCAGGGTAACGATCCCACCACCGGTGCCGGAGGCGTTGGCGGCGACCGCGCTCTGATTGTCGACATAGCTGGCAATCGAACCGACGCTCGACAGATCGATCCGCAGGCTGGCCTGCACCGTTCCGGCCAGCGCGATCACGGCGACCGCCGATAGCCCCACCAGCATGACCCGGACCGAAGTGGCGACCCCGCGTCCCGCGACCAGCGCCAGCGCGAACGCGATCATCGACAAAAGCGCGACATGTGGGCGGAACAGCATCATCAAGACTACGGCCACGCCCATCCACGCCCAGCGCCGCGACAGCGCCATCGTCGCCCACAGCGCCAGTGCGCAGGCGAAAAACAGCGGCCCGTCCTTGCTGATGGCGCTGGTCCAGAAATACATGCCGGGCATCATGACCATGATCGTCAGCAGCGGTGGCCATGGCTCATCCAGCACGATGGTCAGTTCTTCCAAGATCCGGGCCAGCAGAACAATGCCCCACACGCCGATGGCCTGGAATAACAGGAAGTAATCGAAGTAGCTGCCGCCGATCTGGCTTTTCAGCCACTGCACCAGATAGATCAGGAAGATCGTGCCGAGCGAGAAGGGCTGCGAATAAAATCCATAGGGATCATAATAATATAGTTTGGTGTCGGCATCGCTGTTCTGGACGTAGTAATAGTAGAGCGCCGAGGTGATCGCGTGGGCCACGATGATCGCGACAAATAGGCCGAGCTTGCGGTTGTCGCGCACCACCATGCCCCAGGACAGCGCAAGCAGCCCCAGCAACAGCCCGGCGACGCCCACCAGGCTCACGTGGCCGCTCCCGTTCGCTCGGCATCGTCGCGGCCGATCAGCAGCGCCAGCGCCATGCCGAACAAGGCGGCAATCGCCGCCGCGCGCAGCGGATAATCGACGAAGCTGTGGACCACCACCAGCAGCAAGCCCAGTGCCGCAGCGCGGGCCAGTCGCGCAGTCCGATCGGTCCGTGCCGGGTCCTGCCACGCCGCTAGCGATTGGCGCAGCAGCCAGACGGCGAAAGCGCCCATCAGCAGCAGCCCGGGTATGCCCAGTTCGAGCAGCACTTCGGCCGGATCGTCATGCGCGTGGTTCGTCCATGAGCCGCTGGTGCCTTGGCCGCCCGACTGCATCACGTAGATCGCCGAAAAACTGCCCAATCCCGAGCCTGCCGGCAGAAAATCGCGCGCAGCTTTCAGCGTGGTCGCGGTGATCTGCTGGCGGCTGGTCGCCGAGACGCCGAGTTTTTGCGTCAGCACGCCCGAGCTCATCCCCGCCACCACTATCGCCGCGATCGCCGCGCCCGCCATACCCAGCGCCAGCACGATGCGGCGTTGTTCGAGCAAGTGCCGGGCCGGTCCCAACAGCACCGCGCCGGCCATCGCCGGAAGGAGCAGCAACAGCCCCGCGTTGGATCCGACCAGGACCAGACCGAGCCCGCAAATCGCCATCGCGCCCAGCCCAAACGCACGACCCGTCCGCAGCCGCAGCGTTTTGCGGCGCGTCTCGGTCCGCTCGATAAAGGCGGCGCCGGCCAGCGGAATAGCAACCAGCAGCATTGTGGCGAAATGATTGGTATTGGCAAACAGGCCAACCGGGTCGGAGCGGTTGGTTATCGAATAAGGCCGCAGCGGCGAATCCGGCCCCCCCAGCAGCTGTGCCATGCCCAGCAGCACCGAGAGGCAGGCGGCAATCACGACCGCCAGGGCCAGCCGATTGCGCTCGTCCGGATCAAGCCGCCGGACCAGCAGGTAGCTGGACACGGGCACCAGAAGTGCCAGCGCGCTGCGCACGGTGCGGTCGTCACTGAGGCTCAGCGGCAGCCACGGTAGCTCCACTCCGAGAAGGCGGTATCCTGCGGCGACGAAAGTCCGCCCCGGCACCAGCGTCCACACGGCTGGCGGCAGCGGTATCAGAGTCATCGCAATCCAACCAACCAGCACAAGCAGCGCGAGCAACAGTCCGCGCTCGCCGGCCGCCGGCTTGATGCCGGTGCCGCGCCACAGCGTCCAGCCGATGACAGCGGCTCCCCCAAGCTGCAGCACGATGTTTGCCATCTGACCGGCATTGCTGGCCCCGCCCAGCACCAGGCAAGCGATCATCCAGCCCATCGCCAGCGGCAAGTGCCAGCGCCCGGGCGGGCGGCGAAAGTGCGCGTTACGATGCTTCATGACGCCGCGACTTTCACGCCGAGCACTTCGATTTCGGCCGGCGACTGGTCGCTGCCATCGGCCGCGATAGCCAGGCGTTGCAGCACGCAGCCGGCGGGGACCGTGAACGTCAGTCCGATCGTGCCGCCGTCCGCCGTAAGCCCGCCGAGCGAGCGCGTCGCCAGCGCATCGGCCGCGCCCAGGCATCTCACCGCCAGCGCGAGGTAATCGGGCCGCGCCAGCCCGCCGTCGCGCGCCGCCAACCTGACTGTCCAGCGGCCCGGTGCCAGCGCCAGGGTCTGTTCGAGCAGGATCAAGGGGCGCTTGCCGCTCGCGTGCAGGCGGATCATCCAGCCGCCCCCGCGATCTAGATCAGCGCCGGTGTCGGCGCGCGCGACCCGTTCGGCATAATCCTCGGCCTGATCGGCCAGCGTCCAGCCGAACGGCTTGTACGACCGCGCGGCAGCAAACGCACCGTCATATAGCGGTGCCGCAGTGCTGATCCCGACGTAACGACGGTATAGCGCATGCGCCGCAGCGGTTTCTCCCCGGCTCACCAACAGCATCAGATATTGTTCGCGCTCCTGATCGAGCGCGACGGCCCGACCTTGCGGGGCCGGACCTGCCAACAGCGCTTCGGTGGTCGCCCGATCGAGAATCTTTCGGCTGATCGCCGGGCCCAGCACCGCGCTGCGCCACTTCGGGAAAAGCCGCAGCCGCGCTACTACCGCCGCCCGGCTGTCCGGGTGTTGCAACATCATGGTCAGCGCCGGCATCAGTGGCTCGGCATAGCCACCGCTTCGCGAAAGCACGCGGTCGAATAACGTCAGCGACCGACTGTAGTCGCCCCGCCGGGCAAAGTCGGCGGCCAGCCAGGCCTGCGGTGCTTCCAGCGAAGGCTGGCGCTGTGCAGCGGCGTCCATCAACGGTTTGACCCGGTCGAATGCCGCGTTATCCTGCTGAATCCGCTCGAGTCCGAGCAACACGAAGCCGGCGGCGTGCAGCGGATCGGCCAGCGCGACCCGCTCCATCTGCGCATGCAAGGCACGCGGCTGCCTCGCCTGCGCAGCGGCGAGCGCCAGTACATTGCGCGAGCGCGCGGTGGGCGACTTGATCGCCAGCGGTTCGCGCAGTGCAGTAGCGGCAATCAGCACCGTCATGGCAACAACGAATGTCACGGCTCCGAGCAGCCGGAACGTGATCAGCTGGCGGATCGAGCCGAGCATCGGCGCCTACTTGACGAGGACGATCTTGCGCCCGTCCTGGCTGTCATTCTCGCTCGCCGTCTGCGACCCGTAATTGTAGTTATAGGCGTAGGCATAGCCGTAACCGTAGCCGTTGCGGCGGCTTTCGAACTTGTTGAGCACGACCCCGACCATCCGGGAATTGGCCGAGCGCAACCGTGCCACCGATGCCTCGATCGCCGAGCGGTGCGCCGATGAAGCCTCGACGACCATGACCGTGCCTTCCGCTACCGACCCCATCAGCGGCGCATCGGCCAGTCCCATCACCGGCGGGCCATCGATGATGACATGGTCGAACCGTGCCGCCGCCTCACCAAGCAGGCTAGCAAAGCCGCCGTCGGACAGCAGGGCGGCCGGGTTGGGTACCGACGGTCCAGCGGTGACGATCGACAGATGGCCAACTTCGCTCTGATGGGCGACCGCACTCAGCGACTTCTCTCCGCTCAGCACGTTCGACAGCCCCGCAGTATCCTTGCGCGAGGAATCGCCGACATAGAAGGTCGGCTTGCGCATGTCGGCGTCGAGGATCAGGACGCTCTTGCCCAGTCGCGCCAGCGAGGTCGCTAGCGCCAGCGTCACGCTGCTCTTGCCTTCGCCGGGCCGCGAACTGGTGACCAACAAAGTGCGCGGCATACCGTGACCGGTGGCAAACTGGAGCGATGTGCGCAGCGAATGCGCGGCCTCGATAAGGTCCGACTTGGGATCGGCGATCTCGTCCATGAAGCTGATTTCGTCGTCGCCCTTGGGAATAACCCCCAGCAGCGTCATGCGCAGCTTGCTGCGGACATCGTCGGGCGCCTTGATCGTATCGTCGATGAATTCGATCAGGAACGCACCGCCGAAACCGACCAGCAGCCCCGCCAGCAATCCGATCAGTACGTTGACGAGCACATTGGGTGAGACCGGGGAAACCGGTACCCGGGCACGATCGACGATCGCGACCTTGTTGTTGCCGACGCCGCCGGACACGCCGACTTCCTTATATTTCTGCAGCAGTGCATCGTAGAGCGCGCGATTGGTATCAACTTCGCGCTGGAGAATGGTATACTGAATGCTGCGCGACCTGAGATCGAGCACCTTGTTCTTCATCCCGTCGACCCGCGACTGGAGCTCGCTCTCACGCGCCACCGCCGAATTGAAATCGAGCCGGGCCGCCGATCCGACATTGCCGCGCGCCGAGGCGATTTCGCGGTCGAGCGCGGTAATGCGCGCCTTGAGCGCGACCAGCGCGGGCAGGCTGGGAAGGAAGATTGCCAGCTTTTCCTGATAATCGGCCTGCGCTGCCGCGCGCTTGCTGGTGAGGTCCTGGAGTACGGGGTTGTTGACCGCCTCGGTCGTGGCATTGCTGCTGGCCGAACGGCGATAGCGCTGTTCGGCAGTAATCCGGTCCGACCGGGCTTGGGCGAGAGCACTGTTGAGCTCGATCAGGGTCGTAGCCTCGAGCGAAGCGGCTTTGCCGCCTTGGTCCCCGCCGGTGTTGCCCAACTCTAAAATGCCCTGCCGCGCGGCGTAATCGACCAGCTGGCGCTCCGAATTCTCAAGCTTGACGCGGGTCGAATTGATCCGGTCTTCAAGGAAGCGGCGCGCATAGGCGGTCGCTTCGAAATCGCGGTCGAGATTGCTGGCAATGAACTGCTCGGCATAGCTATCGGCCAGCGCGGCCGCCATCACCGGATCGGGCGAGGTGATGTTGATATTGACCAGCCGGCTGTCGCGTACCAGTTCGATTGCTGTCTGTGCGCGGAGCAGTTCGGTCGCTTGGTCACGCCGTTCTGCGGCGCTGCGTCCCTGCGCCGCATAGGCAGGGTTGTTGGCCAGCCGCTTGGCATCGACCACCCGCTGCGACAAGGCCCGGCTGCCGAGCAGACCGACCTGGGTGGCAAGGAATTCATTCCCGTTGATCACCAGCGCCTTGGCCGATCCATTGCCCGGAATCTCGACCGGATCCTCCTGGTTGATCTGGATCTGCGATCCCGTCTGGTACAGCGGGGTCATGGCCAGCGACAGTCCGAGCGCGATCAACGGCCCGATGATCGCCGCCGCAAGGATCAGCAGCTTCCATTTGTTTAGGACCTGCAGAATTTCTGACGGATTGAGCGCGCGGGCGAGACCGCCGGGTTCGGTCGCCCCACCAGCAAAGCCGCCCTGGGCAAAGCTTTCCAGCCCGGTACCCGGCGCCAGCCGACTTCCGTGTGCCCGGTCGGCGTCCGCCATCGGGGCGGGTGGAATTGCATCATTGGTCACGTGATAGAGTCCCCGGCCGCGACGGCGCTGGTTAGAACAAGTTAAACACGTATAGCAGCGGGATCGCCTGAAGCGCCTCGCGATAAGCGCCAGCCAGGCCCGATCCGTCGACCACGACGACATCGTTTCCGTAGATGACGGGATCGGGAGCCTTGCCGTTGCGGATGACGCCGAGATCAAACGCGGCGGCGTTGCGCTGTCCGTTGATCTGGCGAAACACGACGATCCGATGGATATTGGCATCGTCATCGGGCCCGGCGGCAAGCGCGATTACGCGTAGCAGGCTGGATTCGCCGCGCACCGGAAATACTCCGGGCCGCTTGACCGAACCTTCGACAGTGACAGTCCGGGCGATGGTCTCCTTGATGCTGACCTGCACCGAGGGCGAGCGCACGTAGCGCGCAGCCAGCCGGTCAGAGATCGCCTGCGCCAATTGGGTGGAATTCAGCCCTTCGGCCTTGACCGTGCCGACCAGCGGCATGGTGATATTGCCATCGCTGCCGACCTGGATGTCGCGCGTCAATTCGGGCAGCTGGTACACCGCGACGGCAATGGTATCGAGCTGGCCGATCGTCCCTTCGGAGCCCAACGCGGCGCGATCGGTATCGGGGGCGGTGAAATTGGGGACGTCATAAGGGACCGGTCCCCCGCGCGTGGCGCACCCGGCCAATGACGTCAGGAGCGCAAGCGCAACGATCGGCAGCAGCTTCCGTTTTAGCAAGTTACGACCTCAATTCGATAATTCCGCCAACCCGGTGAGCCTTGGTCATATCGACCTGAACCGCAGATTGCTGCTCGAAGGGGCACTTCGGGGGGCTATCTAACGCCCCCCCTAGAGGGTGGCAACCGGATAACGCGCCTTGAGTCTGGCCCCGGGATGTGGAATCGGCACCGGCTCGCCTGCTACCGCCACGGACGCATGCGGCACGGAAGGGTTAGATTTATGACGGGGCGCAGGCTGATCGTCATCATTGATGGCGCAGCGGATGGCGCGGCGAACGATCATGTCGCGGAATGGCAGCGCCGCGCTTTGGCCGCCCTGCCCGCCACCGACCGGCTGACCCTGCTAGTCTGCACCAACACCAGTCTCAAACGTCAGCCGCTGCGCTTTCCGTTGTACTACGCTCTCAACCTGCTGACGGTGCGCAATCCGTTGACTCGTGCCGCCGGGCTCGATGGCGTTACGGCGGCAATCGAGGCACGGCACAGTTTCGCCAGCGAAGCCGACGGCGCGTGGCAGAAGCTACCCGAAGACATCGTCACGCTGATTGCCGAATCGGGTGCCGATGCGGTGATCAAGCTCGGCATGGGGCTAATGCGGGTGCCGCCTAGCCTGACCATCCCGACCCTGTCTTGGCATCATGGCGATTCCGAGCACTTCCGCGGGCGTCCGGCGGGGTTCTGGGAACTGCTGGCGGGCCGCCCGGTAATCGGCCAGATCGTCCAGGTGATCGGCAACAAGCTCGATGCCGGAGCGATCGTCGCCTTCGCCGAGACCCGGGCGACGGCGCACAGCTGGCGCGCGAGCCTGGTCGAAGCCTTCCGCCATTCGCCGTTGCTGCTCGCCCCCGCGCTCGACAATGCGCTGGCCGGACGCACGCTCGCCAAGCCGGTCACCGGCAGGAATTACCGGCTGCCGTCCAATTGGCAGGTCGTGCGGCTGATGTTCAAACTCGGCGCGGCCAAGGCCCGGCGACTGGCTTACGGGGCGATGTTCGAGAAGCGCTGGCGGGTTTCGGTCGCGCCCGTTGCGGACGCAGGTACGATTCTTGACGGCACCGCCGTGCTGCCCCCCGAGACGACGTGGTGGACGCCGCCAAACCCGGACGGATGTTCGTTCATCGCGGACCCGTTCTTTGCCGAGGACAGCGCGACGCTGCTGGTCGAGGCGCTGTCCGCGCGCAGCGGCACCGGCGAGATCCACCGCATCCGCGCGACCGGCAGCACGCGGCTGTCGGCCGACTCCGGCCATCACAGTTATCCGGCGCTGGTCGAGCAGGACGGCGTGACGTTCTGCGTGCCCGAGATCGCGCAATGGAGTGCACCCGCGGCCTATCGCTGGCAGGACGGCTGGGAGCGGGCCGCCGAACTCGATATCGCGGGCGCGCCGCGCCTGACCGACCCGACTTTCCTGCGCCACGAAGGGCGGCTCTACCTGTTCGCCAATATCGCCGCCGAGGGCAGCAATGTGCTGCGGCTGTGGTCGGCCGACGGACTGTTCGTGCGCTTTACTGAACACCCCGCCAGCCCGGTCCGGATCAGCCCGCGCGGCAGTCGGATGGGCGGAGCCTTTCTGCAAGCCGGGGAGCGAACGCTGCGCATCGGGCAGGATTTCACCCGCGATTATGGCGACGGCCTGGTTGTCTTTGCCATCGACGTGCTGAGTGCCGACAGTTATCGCGAACATGAAGTTGGTGCCTTCCGCTTCGCCGATCGCAAGGGCCCGCACAGCTTCAACCTCGCACCCGATGGCGGCAGCGTGGTGTTTGACTGGTACCGCGATGGCTTTACACCGCTGGCCGGTTTCAGGCGGCTCAACGCCCGGCTCAGCCGCCGCTGATTTTTTTGGAGTTTGATTCAATATGAAGGATTTCGCGCTGATCGGAGCCGCCGGCTACATCGCGCCCCGCCACATGCGGGCGATCAAGGATACCGGCAACCGGCTCGTCGCCGCGCTGGACGGCAATGACACCGTCGGGATCCTCGACAGCTTCTTCCCCGACGCGCATTTCTTCACCGAGTTCGAGCGGTTCGACCGGTTTCTCGACCTGCGCCGCCGCGACGGTGCGGGGGTCGATTACGTTAGCGTGATGTCGCCCAACTACCTGCATGATTCGCACATCCGCTTCGCGCTGCGCGGCGGTGCCCATGCGATCTGCGAGAAACCGCTGGTGGTCAATCCATGGAATATCGACGCGTTGCGCGTGGTCGAGGCCGAGAGCGGGCGCAAGGTCAGCTCCATCCTGCAACTGCGCCTCCACCCCAGCATCATTGCGCTGCGCGACAAAGTTGCCGCAGCTCGCAAGGCCGGTCACGGCCGATTCGCAGTCGATCTCAGCTACATCACCAGCCGCGGCAAATGGTACTTCCAAAGCTGGAAAGGCGAGGAAAAGAAGTCGGGCGGGATCGCCGCCAATATCGGCATCCACTTCTACGACATGCTGTTGTGGGTATTCGGTTCGGTCGAAGGCATGACCGTCAACCACCGCGCCGATGACAGCGCCAGCGGCACGCTGAGCTTCCGCGACGCCGACGTGCGCTGGTTCCTCTCGATCAACCCGGATTATCTGCCCGAAGCAGTGGCAGCCAAGGGCCAGCACACCTATCGCAGCATCACGATCAACGGCGAAGAACTGGAATTCTCCGACGGTTTCACCGACCTCCACACCGACAGCTACCGCCACATTCTCGAAACCGGCGGCTTCGGGCTTGAGGAGGCCGAGCCAAGCATCCAGCTGGTCTACGCGATCCGCCAGGCCGAGGTGGTCGGCAAGCAAGGGGATTATCACCCGTTGGCGGCGCGGGCGATCGTAGCATGACGATCCATCCCACCGCGATTGTCGATGACGGCGCGGAGATCGGCGATGGCACGCGCGTATGGCACTGGGTCCATGTCTGCGCCGGCGCGCGGATCGGGCGGGACTGCTCGCTCGGACAGAATGTCTATGTCGGCAACCGGGTGAGCATCGGCGACAACGTCAAGATTCAGAACAACGTCTCGGTCTATGACGATGTTACGCTCGAAGACGATGTGTTCTGCGGGCCAAGCATGGTCTTCACCAATGTCTATAACCCCCGCGCTGCGGTTTCACGCAAGGACGAATACCGCACGACTGTGATTCGCCAAGGTGCTACGCTGGGGGCCAATTGCACGATCGTCTGCGGGGTAGAAATCGGCCGCAACGCCTTCATCGGCGCGGGCTCGGTAGTCAACCGCGACGTGCCCGCCTTTGCGCTGGTGGTGGGAGTGCCGGCGCGCCAGGTCGGCTGGATGAGCGCACATGGCGAACGGCTCGAACTGCCGCTCGACGGCACGGGTGAGGTGCGCTGTCCGGGCGATGGCTCGCTTTACCGGCTGAGCGGAAAGATGCTCGAACGCGTCTGAGCGCTCAATTCAGACCCAGGTCTTCGAGCATCGCGGCGTTGATCTTTTCGACCGCATATTTTTCGCGGCAATAGGCCAGCCCGGCCGCCCCCATTGCGGCGCGCAGTGCGCCGTCCGGCGCCAATCGCCGCATCGCCTCGGCGGTCGCGCTGACGTTGCGCACCGGCACCACCAATCCGGTTTCGCCATCGCGCACGGTTTCGCGGCAACCCGGCGCGTCGGTGGTGATGACCGCGCGACCCATCGCCATCGCTTCAAGCACGGTGCGCGGGGTGCCTTCGCGGTAGGACGGCAGCACATAGACGCTGGAGTCTGCGAGGGCCGGGCGGACATCGTCCTGCGGGCCGAGATACTCCAGCCCCGCCGCCTGCCAGCGCTCCACCTCGGCCGGGGCAAGCGAATCCTGCCCCTCATCGAAGAACCCGGCGAGCGCGAAACGCGCCACCACGCCCTCGCCCAGCAGCCGCACCGCCGCCTCGCCATATTCACGCACGCCCTTGTTGCCGAGCAGCCGGGCGATCATCAGGAAGCGCGGTTCGGGCGGGAGCGGTGCCGGGGCGAAATGCACCATGTCGACCCCCGATCCATCGACCAACCGTGCTTTGGCGGGATCGGCCAGCGCCCCTTCGGCAATGAAATCGGCGCGATCGTCGGGGTTCTGGAAAATCACCACCCGGTTCCCGGCAGTGGCGCGGCGGTAAAGCTGGCGCGAGACCTGCCCGACCAGCCGCCGCACCAGCCCCTCGCCCGGAATGAAGGCTAAGCCGAGTCCGGTGATCAGCGAGGCGGATTCGATTCGCTCGGCGCGCGCGGCAAACGAGCCCCAGATGCACGGCTTGATCGTGTAGCCCAGCGCCAGATCTATGCCTTCCCGGCGGATGATCCGGCGGATCGCCCGATAGTAGCCCAGATCGTCCAGCGGATTGAGCCCGGCGCGCGTCAGCGGCACGTCGTGCGGCGTTGCGCCCAGCGCCGCGACCCGCACCGCGGCTTCGCCGGTCAGACCCGGCGCGCTGGCGTGCACGTGGTGCCCGGCGGCGATCATCGCGGCGATCAGCGGCCCGCGGAAATTGATCAGCGAGGGAGCATAGGATGCGTTGACAAGGATGGTGCGGGAGGTCATTCGACGGCCCTTACCGGGGTCGGCCCCATCCCGCCACCTGCTTGAAATGACGCCGCATGCTCAATTCCTCGGTCGCGCCGTGGCCATCCTACAGCGAGGAAGAGATCGACGCGGTGGCTGCCGTGCTGCATAGCGGCAAAGTCAACTACTGGACCGGGCAGGAATGCCGCGAATTCGAGCGCGAGTTTGCTGCATTTGCCGGTTCGACCCATGCGATTGCGCTGGCCAATGGCACGCTGGCGCTCGATCTCGCGCTTGCCGCGCTGGGCATCGGCCCCGGCGACGAGGTGGTGGTTACCCCGCGCACTTTCATCGCCTCGATCTCGTGCGTGGTGAATGCCGGCGCGACCCCGGTGTTCGCCGATGTCGATCGCGCCAGCGGCAATATCTCGCCCGCGACGATCGCCCCGGTGCTGACCGAGCGCACCAAGGCAATCATCCCGGTCCATCTCGCGGGCTGGCCATGTGATATGCCGGGCATTCTCGCGCTCGCCGACTCGCGCGACATTGTGGTGATCGAGGACTGCGCGCAGGCGCACGGCGCGAGGATCGATGGCAAATCGGTCGGCAGCTTCGGCTCGGTCGGTGCGTGGTCGTTCTGCCAGGACAAGATCCTGACCACCGGCGGCGAAGGCGGGATGGTGACCACCAACGATCCAGACCTGTGGTCGAAAATGTGGTCATACAAGGATCACGGCAAGGACTGGGCGGCGGTTTACGAGCGCGCATATCCGCCCGGCTTCCGCTGGCTCCACGAAAGCTTCGGGACCAATTGGCGGATGCTCGAAATGCAAGGTGTGATCGGCCGCATCCAGCTGCGCCGGCTGGCCGAATGGACCGCCCGACGCGCCGCAATCGCCGCGCGCTATGCCGCCGCGCTGGCACCCTTTGCCGATGCGGTGCGGGTGCCCTTGCCGGGTGCGGGAATGACGCACGCATGGTACCGCTTCTACGGCTATGTCCGGCAGGAGGGGCTGAAACCCGGCTGGGACCGCGACCGGATCGTCGCCAAAGTTATCGCCCGCGACGTCCCGCTGCTCCATGGCACATGCTCCGAAGCCTATCTCGAGAAAGCCTTCGATGACACCGGCTGGCGACCGCCGCAGCGCCTGCCCGGCGCGCTCGAGCTGGGCGAAACCAGCTTGATGTTCCTGACCCATCCGACGCTGACCGATGACGATGTGACGCGGATTACGGTTGCCGTCACGAGCGTAATGGAACAGGCGGCGCGTTAGGCGTTGCGCATTGCGCGCGCGGGATTGCCGACCACCGTAATTCCCGGCGGCACGTCGCGGATCACGATTGCGCCCATCCCGATTACAGCCCCCGCGCCGATGGTAAGGCCCTGCCGGATGACCGCTCCCGCGCCGATGTATGCGCCGTCACCTATGCTTACATTGCCGTTGCAGCGCACCGCGGGTGCGAAAGTGACATAGTCGCCGATTACGCAATCATGCTCGACATAGCTGTAGAGGTTGCAGTGGAAATGGGTGCCGATCCGGATGTTGCTGGTTAGCGTGGTCCACGGCGAGAACAATCCGCCCAAACCTGCCGTTACGTCGTCCATCACCACTGTTTGCGCCGCGCGAACGTCATAAAAGCCCAGCCCCGCTGCCTCGCACCGCGCGACAATGGCGCGTCGCATCGCAGGATCGGCCACCGCGACCACAATCCGTGCGCCGGGTAGCAATGCGAAATCGGCCAGCGTCAGGACCTCATGGTCGTTGCACTGCGCGGCTCGCGGGACATCCTCGACAAACACCACGCGCGCGCCGGGAAATTGCACGCGAACCAGCGGCACAATCCCGCGCCCGCACCCGCCTGCGCCGAACACGCCCAAGATGTCGCTCATCGCCCGCTTCCCCTGAACGGTGGCATCGTCGCCTCGCCCGCCGCGCTGATTCCGTGCCGACCCAGCACCGCCGCCACGGTCAGCACCAGCACCTTGATATCGAGCCACAGGCTGCGATTATCGACATACCACACATCGGCGGCGAATTTCTCGTCCCAGCTCAGCGTGTTGCGTCCGTTGATCTGGGCCCAGCCGGTCAGGCCGGGGCGCACTTCATGCCGCCGCGCCTGCGCCGCATCGTACAGCGGCAGATATTCCATCAGCAGCGGACGCGGGCCGACCAGGCTCATGTCCCCGCGCAGCACATTCCACAGCTCGGGCAATTCATCGAGGCTCGAGCTGCGCAGGAACCGCCCGAACGGGTTGAGCCGATCGGCATCGGGCAGCAGACTGCCGTCCGATCCTCGCCGGCCGGTCATGGTGCGGAACTTGATCATCTCGAACGGCCGTCCGCCCAACCCGGGGCGTCGCTGGCGGAACAGTACCGGGCTGCCGAGCTTCAGGCGCACCAGCAACGCCACCACCACCAGCACCGGTGCGAGCAGCAGCACTGCGGGCAGGGTCAGGGTCAGATCTAACGCGCGCTTCATCGCGATTGGCTCTAGTCGCTCCGCCCGCCGCGCGGCAATGGCCGATATGCGCGACTTGGTTGAAATATGGCCGGTCCTCGCATACAGCCGCCGGCGAGCCCCGGACCGGCTCTCTGCCGGGATAGAACCATCTGGAAAGTAACGATTTGTCCGTCAATTCGCGTACCATTGTCATCGGCTTGGGCTATGTCGGGCTGCCGCTCGCGGTCGCGCTGGCGAAGCAATTCGAGACCACCGGGCTCGATGTCGACCAGCGCCGCATCGCCGAGCTGCTTTCCGGCCACGACCGCACCGGCGAGATCGAGCGCGAACGGCTGGCGGCTTCCAGCCTGACGCTGACCGCCGATCCGGCCGCCTGTCCGCCCGCCGATTTCTATATCGTCACCGTGCCGACCCCGATCGACGATGCCAACCGGCCCGATCTGCGGATGGTCGAAGCCGCCAGCCGGACCGTCGCCGCGATGATCGCTGGCGCGGTCGCGGACGGCCGGGTGCCGGTGGTGGTCTATGAAAGCACCGTCTATCCGGGCGTGACGGAGGATATCTGCGCGCCGATCCTCGAAGCCGGGTCAGGCCTCGTCTGCGGCAAGCACTTCTTCCTCGGCTACAGCCCCGAACGGATCAATCCGGGCGACCGCGAACATACCATCGACAAGATCACCAAGGTGGTCTCGGGCCAGACTCCCGAAGTGCTCGACCGGGTGGCCGCCCTCTATGGCGCGATCACCAGCGGCGGGGTGTTCCGCGCCGCGTCGATCAAGGCGGCAGAGGCCGCAAAGGTCATTGAAAACGCCCAGCGCGACATCAACATCGCTTTCATGAATGAAATCGCACAGATCTTCGGGGCGATGGATCTGTCGGTGTGGGACGTGCTCGCAGCCGCGCGGACCAAATGGAACTTCCTGCCCTTCGCCCCCGGGCTGGTCGGCGGGCACTGTATCGGGGTCGATCCCTATTACCTCGCCCACCGCGCCAAGGAGCTGAGGCACGAACCTCATGTCATTCTAGCCGGCCGCGGAGTCAACGATAGCATGGCGCATTGGGTCGCCGGGCGCCTTCACGCGGTGCGCCGGGGAAGGTCCGGCAGCGTTCTGGTTCTGGGGCTGACCTTCAAGGAGGACGTGCCCGATCTGCGCAACAGCAAGGTAGCCGATCTGGTGGCCGCGCTGGGGCAGCTGGGTCACGCCGTCTCCGTCCATGATCCGCTGGCCGACGCCGCCGAAGCGCGCCACGAGTACGGTCTCGAACTCGATCTGGAAGCGTTGCAGGGCTCCTACGATCTGGTCCTGCTGGCGGTGCCGCATCGCGAATATCTCGCGCTCGGCCCTGACAGGCTGCGCGCCGCAGTGGCCGAAGGGGGCACCCTCGCCGACCTTAAGGGCGTGCTGGACGGCAAAGCCGACTGGACGCTGTGATGCGCAAGGTTCTGGTCACCGGTTCGGCGGGGTTCATCGGTTTTCACCTCTGCCGCCTTTTGCTCCAGGAAGGCTTCGTGGTGGTCGGGTTCGACGCACTCACCGACTATTACGATGTGCGACTGAAAGAGCGGCGCCACCAGATGCTGCTCCAAAACCAGCACTTTTCAGCCCATGTCGACCGGCTGGAGGACTTCGTGGCGCTCCACGCTCTGGCGCTTGCCGAGAAGCCCGACGTCATCGTCCATCTCGCCGCGCAGGCGGGCGTCCGTTACAGTCTCGAGAATCCGCGAGCGTACCTTGAATCGAACGTGGTCGGCACGTTCAACGTGATGGAGATCGCGCGCGAACTGGGGGTGGAGCATCTGCTGATGGCCTCGACCAGTTCGGTCTATGGCGCCAACGAAGAGATGCCTTTCAGCGAACTCGAGCAGGCCGATACCCCGCTGACCTTCTACGCCGCGACCAAGAAGGCGACCGAGGCGATGGGCCATTCCTATGCCCATCTGTGGGACCTGCCGGTGACCATGTTCCGCTTCTTCACGGTCTACGGACCGTGGGGACGCCCCGACATGGCGCTCTTCAAATTCACCTACGGGATTCTCAACGGCGAACCGATCGACATCTACAACCACGGCGAAATGTACCGCGACTTCACTTTCGTGACCGATCTGGTCCGCGGCATCCGCCTGTTGATCGATACGCCGCCGGTGCGCCCGGAGTGCGCCAAGGACATTCCGGAGTGGGATAGTCTGTCGCCCGCCGCGCCATTCCGGGTAGTCAACATCGGCAACAACGACAAGGTCCGGCTGGAGGATTTCGTTTCGGCAATCGAGGCCGAATGCGGGCGCAAGGCGATCCGCAACTACATGGACATGCAAAAGGGCGACGTTCCCGCCACCTGGGCAGATGCCACTTTGCTGGAGAAGCTTACCGGATACCGCCCGCAGACCGACGTGCGCGAGGGAATCCACCAGTTCGTCGAATGGTACCGCGATTATCACGCCTGTTGATGCGCTTCAGTTTGCGACCCGCAGCTGCGTTCGCATGACGGGGCGGGCAGCATCGTTCCAGATCCCGCGCGTATCGTAGATCAGCGCGTCGGTGCGCTCTTCCGCGGGCACGACGCGAAAAACGTCGTGGTCGACCAGTACGATCAGGATACCGCACTCCTCGAGCGCGCTGTCGATATCGACCAGCGCGGCTCCGGTTCCCTCGAATTCCCGCGGCAGCGAGGTTGCGAACGGTTCAACGATCTTGATCCTGGAGCCGAATTCGCGCGCCAGGCTTGCCGCCACGAACCGTGCCGGACTTTCGCGAAAGTCGTCGATGTTGGCTTTGAACGCCAGCCCGAGGCAAGCCACGCTGAGGCCGGGCGCGGATTCGATCAGGGCCGTCGCCCGGTCCACCACATGGTGCATCTTGGCGTCGTTGACCTGGCGCGCGGTGCGGATCAGCTGCGCTTGTTCAGGCGCGCCGTGGACGATGAACCACGGATCGACCGCGATGCAGTGCCCGCCCACGCCCGGACCGGGCGAGAGGATGTTGACCCGGGGGTGGCGGTTGGCGAGGCGGATGACTTCCCACACGTCGAGATCCATCTGATCGGCGATCATCGACAGTTCGTTGGCGAAGGCGATGTTCACGTCGCGGTAAGCGTTTTCGACCAGCTTGGTCATCTCCGCCGAGCGTGCGTCGGTGGTCAGGCACTCGCCGCGCACGAAGCGCTTGTAGAACGCCAGCGCCTTGCGCGCACAGCGCGGGGTTATCCCGCCGATCGAGCGGTCGTTGTTGGTCAACTCCTCGAGAATGCGGCCCGGCAGGACGCGTTCGGGGCAATAGGCGATCGCCACGTCGGGGGTTTCCCCCGTCCGCCCCGGCATCCGCAGATCGGAGCGCAATCCCGCCAGCAGATCGCGAACCTGTTCGGTGGTACCGACCGGCGAAGTCGATTCGAAGATCACCAGGTCGCCCGGCTTGAGCACCGCAGCGATCTCGGTCGCGGCGGCAAGGACATAGGACACGTCGGGGGTGTGGTGATCGTCCTTGGCAAATGGCGTGGGCACCGCGACGACATAGACGTCGCACGGTTCGATCAGTGTCGCCGCGCGCAACAAGCCTCTTTGAACAGCGCCATGGACCAAGCCGTCGAGATCGATTTCTTCGATATGGATTTCCCCGCGGTTGATCGTATCGACCACCGCTTGCGATACATCGACACCGAGCACCGGGCAGCCCGAGCGTGCGATGATCGCCGCGGTGGGCAGGCCGATATATCCCAGACCAACAACGCAGACGGCGGGCTTGGTATCGTTGAGCATGGAAGGTTCATCCGTGCGGCAAGTGGCATTGTCAGCCGTGTGCCACCCCAGGGTGAATATTTCGGTAACGATGTTGCCCCCCGGTGTCCCGCGGATGAGGCACAACCAGTTATGGGGCCGCCAACAGGTCCACGATCCGCGCTGCCGCGCGACCGTCGCCGAACGGGTTGTGGGCGCGCGCCATTGCCCCGTATTCGGCAGGATCGTCGAGCAGGCGGAAGGTTTCGGCGACGATCCGGTCGGCGTCGGTCCCGACCAGCCGCGCGGTCCCCGCTTCGACCCCCTCGGGCCGTTCGGTCGTCTCGCGCATCACCAACACCGGCTTGCCAAGCGCGGGCGCTTCTTCCTGGACGCCGCCGCTATCGGTGAGCATCAGCGTGCTGATCGCGATCAGGCGGGCGAAATGCGGGTAGTCGAGCGGTTCGATCAGCGCAACGTTGTCGAGACCTGCCAATTCGGCCTGCATCACCGCGCGGACGTTGGGGTTGAGGTGGACGGGGAAGATGACCGCGACATCGGGCCGTGCGGCGATCCTTCTCACCGCGTCGGCGATGGCGCGCATTCCTTCGCCGAAGTTCTCGCGGCGATGGCTAGTGAGGCCGATGATCCGTTTGCCGGCGAAGCGTGCTTCCAGCTCCGCCAACCCGCCCACCAGCGCACGATCGGCTTCGCTCCTGGCGACGATCCAGTGGAGCGCATCGATCACCGTGTTGCCGGTGACGTGGACGGTCGCCGGATCGACGTTCTCGCGCCGCAACGCTGCGGCAGAGGTCTCGGTCGGCGCACAATGCAGCGCGGCGATCGTGCCAATGATCTTGCGGTTGACCTCTTCGGGCCAAGGATGATGGATGTTGCCGCTGCGCAAGCCCGCCTCGACGTGGGCAACGGGAATCTTGCGGTAATAGGCAGCGAGCGCCCCGGCCATCGCGGTTGCGGTGTCACCCTGGACTACCACCCAGTCGGGGCGCTCGGCATCCATCACCCCGCCCAGTCCCGTCAGCAATGCCGCGGTCAACGCATCGAGCGTCTGGTCGGGGCGCATCAGGTCGAGATCGTGCGCGGGGACGATCCCGGCGATCGTCAGCACCTGGTCGAGCATCCCGCGGTGCTGCGCCGAGACGCACGCGACCGAAGCAAACCGCGAATCACCCTCCAGCGCGTGGAGCAGCGGGAACAGCTTGATTGCTTCGGGTCGGGTACCGAAGATCGTGAGGATACGGCGCGGATTCATCCGCGGCGCCCTAACGCGTACTGCTGGAATTGCGAATTAAACAATCCGAAGCGCACCTCGAGGATCGACGCTTGATCGCCTGGCTTACTTCCCCGGCGGCGTTGGCAGCGGCGCGGCGGTGCCCGGGGTCTCCGCATCGCGCTCGGCCTTGATCCTCGCGTCGTATTCTTTCTCGAGCTGTTCGACGCGGGCCTGGGTCGCGGCCGCCTCGGCGTCGATCGTCGAGAGGCGCTTGGCGCGCTCGGCTTCGATCAGTTGACCGAAACGGATGTCACTGCCTTCGCGCTTTTCCTTGTAGGCGGCGTCGATCAGCTTGGCCATGCACCCCGTCGCGCCGCCCGCGCCCACCGGCGAGCAGCTCGCGATGCCCTGGGCGCCGACGGTCTCGTAGGCCTCGACCCGGTCGGTCCACGGTTCGTTCTTGGGATTGTCGGGATCGCCGCGCAGCACCTCGGGGATGCGATAGCGTTCGGATTCGCCCTTGCGCGCGCACACCGTGATCTCGTTTTCGCTCGATTGGGGGCAGGGATCATCGCCATAGACGATCAGCTGGTTGATCTTCTCCCCATCGGACTGGGCCACCGCGGGGGCGGTGCCGGCGAGCAGTGCCAGCGGACTGAGGGCGAAAGCGAGGGCGGTCCTGATCATGGGTCGGTTCCTGGTCATGCGGCACCGGGACTAGCGCAACCCGGCGGTGAATGCATCATGAAGCGGACGAACCCGGCCCGGGTTCCGACAACGCTTCCCGATTACACCCGTTCGGACAAGCGGATCGCCATCCGGCAGCCCAGCCGGATCGCGCCCGACAGCAGCGGATAGGCGGGGGCGCGCTCGGCCCCGGCGGCGAGCGCGGTGGCGTGGTGCTCGCGCTCGTCGTCGCGGAATTCGGCGATCATCGCCGACAGCTCGGGATCGTCATCGCCCAGTTCGTCGAGTTGCGCCGAATAGTGGCGCTCGATTTCCTCCTCGACCGCCGCGGTGCAGGCCATCGCCGCCTCGGGTCCGATCAGCGCCGTGGCGGCGCCCAGCGCATACCCCGCGACGCTCCACAGCGGCTGGAGCGCGGTCGGGCGCACACCCCGTTTGGCGATCAGCGCGTCGAATCGCTCGCGGTGGGCCGCTTCCTGCGTGGCCATCGCGGCGACTTCGGCGGCGTGCGGGGCGCGGTCGCCCATCACCGCGAGCTGGCCCGCGTAAATTCGGGTCGCACCGTACTCCCCGGCCTGATCGACACGAAGCATTCTTGCCGATCGGGTCATCGCCGGTCCTTTCGCGCGCGCCCGCGGATCAGGAACAGGATCGCCAGCCCAGCCGCCGTCGAGATCAGAAAATTGAACCCGGCAAGCGAGATGCCGCCCAGCGTCCACGGCGCGACGTCGCAACGCACGATCGGCGCGTTCATGATCGCGTCGAGTGGATCGCCGCCAGCGCCCGCGAGCGACGTGCAGGCGGTCAACCCTTCCCACCACCCGTACTCGACCCCGGCATGGAACGCACCGATCGCCCCCGAAACCAGAATCGCGACGGCGGCCAGCGTGACAAGCGCGTCGCGCCGCGTCACAAAGGCCAGCGCCGCGAGGACAAGCGCCACGACGTGGGGATAGCGCTGCCACCAGCACATCTCGCACGGCGGCAGACCAAACACGTACTGCGCGATCAGCGCCCCGCCGAGCAGCGCGGCGGGGACGAGCAGTGCCAGCCAATAGGCCAGCCGAACCGGGTTGGACGCCTTGCTCGCCAGGATCAGCGCCCGAAAATCATCGTTTGGCCGCCATCAGCGCGCCGGGCGCGGTGTTGCGGATCGTCTTCAGCGCGTAATACATCTGGAAGTCGTCGATCCCCTTCGCCTTGAGTTCCTCAGCGGTCATCTTGAACCGCGGGTCCTGGACCTTGTCGAGTTCGAGCGCCTTGTTGTCGAGATCGACCTCGTTGATCAGGTGCCCGCGCAAGTCGCTCTCGCGGAACGAACGGGCGGCGCGGGCGCGCATGTCGGGATCGGAGATCTGCGGCACGGTGATGTCGGGCTCGATTCCGCCTTCCTGCACCGAACGGCCAAGCGGCGTGTAATAGCGCGCGGTGGTCAGCTTGAGTGCGGTCGAGCGCGACAGCGGGAGCAGCGTCTGGACGCTGCCCTTGCCGAAGCTGCGCTCGCCCATCACCAGCGCGCGGTGCTGGTCCTGGAGCGCACCGGCGACGATCTCGCTGGCCGAGGCCGATCCAGCATCGATCAGCACGATCACCGGAATGCCGCGGGCGATCTCGCCCGGCTGGGCGTTGTAGGTCTCGTTGTCGCGGGCATAACGTCCGCGCTGCGAGACGATCACCCCCTTGTCGAGGAACTCGTCCGAAAGCGCCACCGCCTCGTCGAGCAGCCCGCCCGGGTTCTGGCGCAAGTCGAGCACGATACCCGCCGGGTTCTTTCCGGCCAGCTTGGCGCGGATGCCCTTCATCGCCGCGGTCACATCGTTGCCGACATCGGCGCTGAAGCTGGCGACGATGATGATCCCGATTCCGTCCTTGACCTCCCAGTCGACCGGCTTGAGATCGATGATCGCGCGGGTGATGGTCACGTCGAACGGCTCGTTGCGGCCGGGGCGGAAGATCGACAGGCGGATCGGTGTGCCCGCCTCGCCGCGCATCTTGTCGACCGCCTCGTCGAGCGTGCCGCCGTAGATCAGCTTGCCGTCGAGGTGGGTGATGAAATCGCCCGCTTTCAGCCCGGCCTTGTCTGCGGGGCTTTCGCGGGTCGGAGCGATGATCTTGACCGCGCCGTCGTCAAGCGTCACCGACAGGCCCAGCCCGCCATAGGCGCCGTCGGTCTGGGTGCGCAGGTTCTCGAAATCGCGCGCATCGAGATAGCTGGAGTGCGGATCGAGGCTGGCCAGCATCCCGTCGATCGCGCCCTTGATCAATTTGTCGTCATCGACCGGCTCGACATAGCTCGACTTGATCCGCTGGTAGACGGACAGCAATTTGCCGAATTCCGGACCCGCCTGGGCATCGACCGCGGCGATACCGGCGGTGGCGGCGGGCAGCAGCGCGACCGCGCTGACCAGCGCCGCGGCGCGAAACAGGTTGGCGAATTTGGTTCGGGTCATGGAATGAAGCCTCAGCCGGATTAGCCCACTATGTATAGATGCAGGCGGCTGAACGCCAGATGGGCATCGATCAACGCCCGCCAACGGCCGCGAGGACGTCCACCGGTTGACCGTCCTTGCGCAGTTCGATCGTGACACGCGGTCGGCCGGAACCCGCAACGCCGAGCGGCGCGCCCTGCACCACACGGTCGCCGACCACAGGTGCGATGGCGGCCAGATCGGTGACCAGCGTGGTCCAGCCGCCGTCGTGCTCGATGATCGCGATTCGGCCATAGCCCTTGTAGCGCCCGGCAAAGGCGATACGACCCGCGGCGGGGGCGACCACCTGCGCGCCGCCGCGCGTGGCAATGGTGATTCCCCGCGCGCGCAGCCCGCCCCCGCTCGAAGCCTCGCCGAAACCGGTGACGATCGTCCCTGCGAGCGGCAGGATGTAGTCCAGCCCGGCACTCGGGGTCGGACTGGCCGTGACCTCGGCAACCTGGGCCGTACCGGGCCGGGTGGGGCGCAGCACCGGGCCGGGAAGTGCCGCAAGCTGCCGGCGCAGCGCGCCCACTTCTTCAAGAGTGCCGACCAGCGAGGTCAGGTCGCGCGCCTCCTCGGCGAGGGCCAGGGCGCGGTCCTGCTCGCGATTGGCGTTGCCCCGCGCGGCGCGCGAGGAGAGCCGCTGGCGGGTCTCGACCGCGGCCAGCGAGCGCCGCCGTTCGGCGAGCTGCGTATGATCGGCGCGCAAGCCGGCCTGCGCCCCACGCACTGCGGCCTGGATCTGGCGGGCGCGGACGATCTCGGCGCGCAGTCCCGCGGTCTGGCGACGCACCGCGGGGAGCATGGTTTCGAGCACCGCGCGCAAGTGGACCATGTCGCTCAAACTACCCGGCCTCAGCACGCTGAGTCCTAGTGGGCGGCGCGACATCAGCTGGAGCGCGGCGGTGAGGCGGACCAGCGGAGCCTGGCGCACCGCCAGCCGATCGCGCAGCACCGCGCGGTCGCGCTCGAGCAGCGCGATCCGCGCTTCGCCCGCGGCCACTCCGGCTTCGGCCTGCTGGATCCGCGCCGCGAGCGCGGCGGTAGCCTGTGCAGTGCGGTCCGCGGCAGCCGAGGCCTGGGCGGCCGCCACCTCGAGCTTGCCGGCGCGCGCCGCGGCGATGCGCTGCTGGGCGAGTGCTCCGGCCAAAGCGGCGCGGGTATCGCTCCCGTCGTTCGCCACCGGAGTCTGCGCACTGCTCGCCGTCGCCAAGGCGAGGGCCAGCACGAAAACGGCGGAAACGGGCGCGGCGCGTGGCGTCATGGTGCGCGGCGGCTTATCCATCGCGTTGATCGGGATGGCCAGCGATAATGCTCGTCGCGCGCCACTATTGCTCCATCAGCATCACCCGCGCGAGCAGGTGCGGCAAGGTCACCGCCCCGAACCGCAGCAGGAGGTCGGCCGACTTCCGAAAGCCCTCGTCATGCCCGTTGTCGGCTGCCAGAATTGGCGTCGCTGGCGCAATTCGCCGCGCTGTTCCCCTGCCTGATGGATGGCTACGGCCCTTTGCTGCCTTCGCCTGATTTACGCTCCTCAGCGATAGGCAACCCGACAGGCGAAAGCTGCAAGGTCTTCCGCCGACTGCCAGGCTTGCGCTCCACCTAAATCGACGAATGGACTCGTCCGGATGGCCATCGACTGCGACAGGATTGACGAAGCAGTGCTTGGGCGCTGTTGTGGGTTAACCTTGCTAGCACTCGCATGGTTTGGAAGGGCTTTGACGAGCAGGCGATGGAGCGATTGCACGAGCGGGGTCTTATCTCCCACCTCGCGGGCAAAGCGAAATCGGTTCAACTGACCGCAGAAGGGCTGGTCGAGGAGCAGCGCCTGGTCCGTGAGCAGTTCGGGCGCCGCCCATCCACCTGGAATGAAGGGCCATCATATGCATTTCGATATCGACATCGCCGCGATTGGTTATCCGGCGGTTCGCAATGCCTTCAATGAAACTCTCCAGCTCTGCGTCGAGAAGCTCTCAAGGGCAGATTTGAAGCTGGCCGAGGAGATTTTGGGGCTGACCGCGCTCGACGAGGATTCTCCTGGCGAGGCCGAAATGCTGGTGGATACGGCGCTTTACTCGCGCAAGGGAGCGCTCGGTGCGCGTGCCGGGAAGCGACGCGCCATCGACCGCATCGCGCCGAAACTCCCCCTCCAGCGCGATCCGTTGAAATCGGCGATCGCCGCGCGTCTGCCGGCCGCAATCTTTTCGGTTTTCGCGGTCGAGCGGGCGCATGGGCAGGGCACCGTCCTGGCGCGAGACCTGCTTGATGATGGCCGGGCCATACATGTCATGGACCAGGCGCTGGCGGCGCAGGCAGCCACCTACGGGGAAATCCTGATCGCCGGGCGGTTCGTCGATCTCGGCCCCTGGCACATCGGTTTCGGCATCGTCCTGCCCTTGCGCAAAAGCGAGTCCCTGGCGATCCGTCTGGCGCTTTCCGACGGTGGCCACATCGAGACCGCGCGCGGCACTCTGCACGAGCTGATCTATCCGGCACACCTGCATGGCGGCGATCTCGTCATGACAGCGCTGGAGCCAGTGATTACGGCGCTCGCGCTGGCGATTGATACGGACATGCTCGACATGGCCGATCTTGCCTCAGGCCTTGGCGGGCTACTTCCCGGCAAATCCGCGCCGAAGCGCAAACGCAAGGCCGTGTCCCCGTGAGCGATGGCGTCGAAGCGCGGCTCAAGATGCGCGATGCCGGCGTGTTGGTGGCGTTGCTGGTGAAGCGCGCCGGATCGGACGATGATTTTCGGCTCTGGCTCGCCACGGAACTGGCGGCGCTGGACGCGCAGGAATTGCGAGCACCTCTGGATCCGGAACCCTTCCGCCGGCGAGCGGACGCGTTGCTGGAATCGGCGCGTAGTACAACGCGCAGGCGGCATTGGGATGACTTAGGCGTCAACATCGATGAAGCGGCGCTCGAAGAGTTGCTCGCCCAGGCAGAGCCGTTTCTTGGCCTCGGCGACGGCAACAATGCGCTGGCAATCCTGAAGCCCGTCGCGGCAAGTCTGGCGGAGTATTGGCCGCAATGCGCAGATTGGGACGAAACCCTGCACGAGTTCTTCCCCCTGCTCGATGCGAAGATTGCCCAGGCCGTGCTGCTTGACGGGGTTTCGCATGAAGCGCGCGACGATCTCGCCGACGAATTGAGCCACTGGCAGGACGAGGTCTCCGAACACGGTGCCGGCGACGCCTTTGCCGTCGCCATCGCGGCCGCGACGCAAGGCTGGGACGAACCCGGTCTGGAGGATGTCTTCGATGGTCGCGGACGCGTCTGGCCGCTGACGGGGACGAGCGGTTGGCTGGACGGTCAGCTCACCACGGCCCGGCTTGCCGCCCTCGCAGCGATGGGGCGCACGGAGTGGTTTCTCAACCTCTCCCACGCCGCTGGGCGATTTTGCGAGCACGCCGTGATGCTGGCGAAGCGTGATCGTATCGATGAAGCGCTGTCCATCGCCCGTGCGAATTTCCGCGATCCGGACAACGCCTTGCGCCTGGCGGAAACGCTTCTGGATATGAACCACCCCGACGAAGCCTTCGAACTCGCCGATTGGGGGCTGTCGTTGCCAACAGAGGCCGAACGAAATGGACCTGCCGGGATCAATGGCAAGCGTGCCCTCGCGAGCTGGTTGCGCGAAGCGGCGCAGACCGCAAACCGGCCGGACCTTGCCATCAAGGCGGCGGGGGCTGCTTTCGAGGAGAGCCTTGCCCACGAGGATTACCGGACCGCACAAAGGCTCTGCCCGGCGCAGGACTGGCCTGACACGCGCGCGAGGCTCCTCAAGCGACTGATGGACGCTCCCTATGCGCATGACCGGATCGACATCCTGCTTGACGAAAACCGGATCGATGACGCCATCGCCACGGTCGATCGCAAGGACGAACGCTTGCACAGCCCGCATGACCCCTCGCTGATGTGCCTGGCGCGGGCGGCATGCGCCCAGCATCCCGATTGGACGATCCGCTTTGCCTTGCGCATGGCGAGCCCCATCATGAGCGAGGGCCGCTCGGGCCATTATGATCTTGCCGTGCGTTGGCTCGAACTGGCCGCGCGCGCGCATATGGAAACCGGCACGACCGCGGAATGGCACGATCATTTGGACACGCTCATCCAGACCCATCGCCGCAAGCACAAATTGCGCGCCCTGCTCGAAGCAATGCCCGCGACCGTCCGCCCCTGACGTAGAGCTACTCCGGCAGATAGCCGAGACTGCGGTATCCGGTTCGCCGTCTGGCGGCCATCCGTGCGAGGACCGGCACGGCACCATCCACATAATCGACGACCAGGACATTGGTCTTGCCGGCATGCTGGCGGTGCAGCCGCCCGACATATTGCGCCAGCGTTCCTTTCCAGGAGATAGGCATCGTTAGGAACAGCGTATCGAGCCTTGGATCATCGAACCCCTCGCCGATGTAGCGGCCTGTCGCCAGGATGAGGCGTTCTTCGGACGCCGGAACGGCGAGCGCCGCTTCGCAGCGCCTTCGTTCTGACGCCGACATTCCGCCGCGCAAAACCGCCATGTTCCTGACGAAGGGGGTGAAGCGCTCTTGCAGATAGGCAAGATGGTCCTTTCGCTCGGTCAGGACGATGGGCGAGCGCTTCTTTTCGAGGGTCTGGAGTACGTCGTCGAAGATGAGATCATTGCGCCCCTCATCCTGGGCCAGCGCGGCATAGATCCCCGGCATTGGGGGTCTTTCCGCCGATGCCAGGATTTGCGGCAGCTCGAACCGCGTCGTCCGCTCACGAATCCGATGGCGAATGCCGCGCTCGGATGCTTGTGTCCGCGCGTCGACCCGGTGGCGCACTGGGCCGCACTGCATGAAGATGATGGGATGATGGCCGTCCTTGCGGGCGACGGTCGCCGACAATCCGAGGACAAAACGCGCCCTTGCACGCCTTGCTACCTGTTCGAAGCTGGCGGCGGACAGGTGGTGGCATTCATCGACGATCAGATGGCCGTATCCGGCGACGAGATCATCAACTTCGCCTTTTTTGACCAGACTCTGGATCAGCGACACATCGATAACGCCCGTCGGTTCGCGCTTGCCGCCGCCGATCCTGCCGAGGTGTTTCGGGTCGATTTCCAGAAAAGATCGCAGGCGTTCCACCCACTGATCGAGCAGCTCGCGACGATGGACCAGGATAAGAGTGTTGCACCGACGCTCGGCGATCAGCGCGGCAGCGACCACGGTCTTGCCGAATGCCGTCGTGGCTGCGAGCACGCCGTGGTCATGGGCGAGAAGATTTTTGAAGGCTCTCTGCTGGGGTGTCTGCAATTCTCCCCGAAACATCACCTGGCCCGGCAGCGGCAGACCGGATTCGCGGCGGTCGTCGAGTATCACCTCGATGCCATGGCTTTGAGCGAGCGCGGTCAGCTCGTCGAGGCAACCGCGCGGCAGCGCCACATGCCGGGGATGAAGCTCGGCGCAGGAGATGATCCGGGGCTTGCCGAAGGTCGGCAGGCGCATGGCTTGCGCTCGATAGAATTCAGGATTCTGGAATGCCGCCAGGCGGATACACTGAGCAACCAGCGCCGGAGGGAGAGCAGTGCGGTCCAGATAGACCTGGTCAGCGACTACGAGGTTGATCGCCTTCGGCAAGGGCGCCGCAATCGGCGACGGTGTTGTACGCCGCGAAGGGGGCAGCTTCCAGGGCTCGTCGGCAAACTCGTCATCGACCGGCATGCGGACGCCAAGGATCCGCCCAGACACTTCGGCCTCACCCGCTATCTTGAAAACGGCACTCGCCGGGTTTCGCTGCAGCATCGAGAGGAAGGCCCACTGGTCGTCGTAGGGCCTCAAGAATTGATCGACGAAGACAGTGTTGCCGACTTCGCGCGCGCGCCGTTGCAGTGGTAGAGCAATCAGGTTCCCGAAACCGCCGAGCGGCATGGTATCCTGGTTCGGGAAAAACCGGTCGTAGGAGGCAAATCCGACTTCGGGCCGCCTTTCCATGGTCTCGGTAATCAGCGCGGCGCCCATCTGGCGGGCGATTCTGGCGGGCACCGGTTCATCGAAGAAAATCCAGACATGGCCGCCGTTGCCCGAGCGTGACCGCTCCAGCGCTGCCGCAATTCCTCTCGCGCGGCAGGTCTCCAGAAAGGCTGCCGCATCTTCTGCCCAGTCCTGCTTGTCGAAATCTGCGGCGAGGAACCAGCACGTCCCGTCGGCGAGCAAGGGATAGACCCCGGCGACGAAATTAGCGGAGCGGGTCCCGCCGCCGCGCAAGTGCTTGGCGATTATATCACCGGACAGTGGAATGAACGCCTGGTTCGGACATTCTCCGCATTTTACTTTCGGTTTGGCGCAGATGCCGCGAGCCCATTCGTTGGAGCAGGCCGGCGAATAGCCCGCACGCGCCGAGTTGCGATTTTCCCAACGCAGCGGAAAGACATCGGACCGGCCCTTGAACAGGCTGCGGAACAGGTCAACCTTCGCCGAGGACGGAGACCGGTTGGTCACCGTCGCGCCCTCTAAAGGCCCAGTTCGCGTTAAGTTTTCGAGGGCGGACAATTGCTTCTCGAGCGTGGCGAGCGCGGCTTCGAGGTCCGCCTGCTCGACCCTGAGTTCGCCCATCCGCCGCCGAACGGAAGCCATTTCCGTTCTGATCGCCGCCGCATCGCCGATAGTCAGGGCCCCGGCCATTAGATCGGCGGCGCTTTCGTCCCTTGCCTCGGCCCGTCTAGAAGGGTCGGCTTGCGGCATGCAAATCAAGGTCGGTCGCGGCAAAGTCCTTGCCAGTGCACAGCAGCGGTTCGCCGCGCTCCTTCGCGACCGCATAGACCATCAGATCGAGCAGGTTGAGCAAGCCGCCCCGCCCATTGCCCTTGCCATAACGCTTTTCGGCCTCAGCAGCGAGAGTGGCATGCTCCGCAGTGAACGCGGCGGTGGCGTGACCGTATCGGACTAACCGGTCCAGCAGCGCCTCCGCCTGGCTTGCAAGGCCAATCCTCTCGCCGCGCGCCACACGCAAGAATTCGAGAATGACCGGTGCTGGAACAATTCCGTTCTCGATGCCCAGCGCCTCAATCAGTGCTGCCGACCCGTCTTCGCAGGTAAGAATGGCAATCAGCGCCGACGTGTGGATGATCATCGGGGCAAGCCGTCATCATCGTAAAATTCCGCGTCGATCTCGGCCATGGAGGGATACTTGCGTTTAGGTACTGTCGCCAGGATCGCGTGGATTTCGGCGCGGAATTTGCCGGGATCGCGTACCTTTGGCAACGGCAAGCGGTCGAGCGCTTCTTCGATGACCTGCACCTGGCTGCGCCCGTCGCGCGTAAGCAGCGCCAGGCGGGCCAGCGCGTGATCAGAGCGAATGGTGATGGCGCGTTGCTGGCGCCGCGGGGGGGAAGGCATGGTCGGCGATCCTTGGCTCCAGAGATCAAGGAGATAAATATCATAGTGTGCAGCTACGGACAAGCACGGCTACCCTGCTTGCTTACGCGCGCATTGTGAAATTTGGCTGAGCCAGATTCCCCAAGCCCTGGGGTCCGCTGCGCGCAGCTTCCCGAGCACGCGCGCGGCCGCATTGCCGTCCCCGGCGATTTCGTGACCGTTCTAATGGGTTCCAAGGCATCGCCGCCCAGAGCGGCGAGCACTCCACCGCCCAGCCGAGCAGCCGGCCGAAAACCCCATCTCTTCGCTGGACCTTCTCCGCTTTATCCGCCCGACTCCTTCGCGTCGGACTCTACTCACGATCGGTCACATTTCAGGGGAGCACGTCAGCGAATCCAATTCACCGGAAATTAGGTGCCACGCGGCTAGCAGCGTTCCATGGGGTTTGCCTACGAACGTCGACAGCAAAATTCGAGCGGCAGGTCTCCCGCCAGACTTCCCTGGCCAATGCGTGTGGAAGCCCGCCAGGCTAGGAGGCTGATCACAGCGGGGCTCTGTGGTGTGGCTGTTGCAGATCTATCCACCGGAGCTTTTTGGTTTGGGCCAGCCTACCTCCTGATCATTGCTGGTGCAGCATGGTGCTTGGGCTGGCGACCAGCCGTTCTTATCGGCTTCGCCTGCTTGGCGATCGGTGTCGCTGCCAATGGGCTGTTGCTCTATCCGTATGGAGGCATTGCAGCCGCGTGGAACATGGCGATGCGAATCCTGGTGGTCGTGGCGGTGATCGTGCTCGCAACTAACCTCAGGGCTGCCTACGAAGCTGAATGGCGCCTTGCCCGGACTGACCAACTCACAGGCGCTTTGAGTCGCAAGGGCTTCTTCGAGCTAACCTCTGGCGTACGGGAACATCAGGGCTGGACGCTTTTGGCGTACGGGGATCTAGATGGCCTCAAGAAAATCAACGACACTCGAGGCCACCGAGCAGGCGATGAGGCTCTGCGCTTGTTCTCGCGGCAAGTGCTAGGCATGATTCGGAAAGACGACACGTTTGCTCGTCTGGGAGGTGATGAATTTGCCATCTACATGCAGGTTAAGGATGAAGTAGCGGCGAAAGAGGTTGCGGCCCGCCTGCATTCCGGAATGAATTGCGTCGAAGGGGCGCATCAACTCCTTCGCTGCAGTCTGGGGGCACTGATACTTCGTCCTGGGGCAAGGGGCATTGACCTCGAATTGTGCGCCGCCGATGAACTCATGTACGAAGCTAAAAACATTGGAGCGTCGCTCGTGGCCGCAACTGCAGTGGTCCGCGACGGGGAAATTCGCATACTCGAGCGACATGCTGATCTGGCACCGCAGCAGAAAGGGGAGAATGGTCAGCGCCAGCCGAAAGTGACCGCGGTCGGCAATCCCGCTCAATTCAAGCCCCATGCTGCCTGACGAGAAGTAGAGCGCCGTGCTGGCCCCACCTTGCGGGTGTGCGGCGTAGCGCTGAATTGCGCGTCCTGATTGGTGGGGCGCTGGTGCTATCACCATGCCAAGAATGATGTTGGCACAGTTCCATCTCGATGAGTTCGGCAACAACCCCTGCCGTCCGCCGCCCTAGCGGCCGTCCAGCGCTACCCGGATCGCACACCAGATCAGGCGGCTTGCTGAATGTCCTCGGGATCGCGCAGGACGTAGCCGCGGCCCCATATGGTTGCCCGTGAACAACGCGATTTGAAGATTTTGCCGGTCGCAGCGTGATCGCTGGACCGGCCAGGATAATCGTCGCTGAAGTCGCGAAGCGCCGCTCAGAACGCGCAGAGGGCCCGCTTAGCGGGCCAGTGCGGGC